>DATANP010000271.1:0-8736 GCA_036266195.1 Thermoanaerobaculia bacterium
CGTGATCTTCAGCTCGGGCAACGGCATCGCCCGGGTGGACGACCTCTGGTTCGAGCACGCGGTGGACGAGGAGGTGCTCGACATCCCGGCCCGGCTCTGCCCGGCCGAGGAGATGATCTGGTCGAAGTCGTTCATCCTGGAGAGGGAGCGCTACGACGGCGGCGACGTGGCCCACATCCTGCGCGCCCGGGCGGAGGATCTCGACTGGGACCGCCTGCTCTCCCGGTTCGGCGCCACCCACTGGCCGGTGCTGTTCACGCACCTGGTCCTGTTCCGCTACATCTATCCGGGAGAGGCCGACCGCATCCCGGCGCGGGTAATGGAGGAGCTCATCCGCAAGCTGCGCAACAGCCAGGACGGGGACGGCGGGGAGCGCCTCTGCCGCGGCACGATCCTGTCGCGTTCGCAGTACCTGGTGGACGTCGAGAACTGGGGCTACCGGGACGCCCGCATCGAGCCGGTCGGGCCGATGACGGAGGAGGAGGTGGAGATCTGGACGAAAGCGGCCGACGAGGAGGTCGGCCGCCCGTACACGGACGTCGAGGACGTTCGCTAGGGCCAGATGCCGCGGTCCAGGGCCACGCGGGCGACGCGCTCGATGGCGAGGGCGAAGGCCGCGGTGCGCAGGTCCACGGCTTTGTTTTTGGAGAGCCGGTCCCGGGTGTCGAGCACCGCGTCCGTGGCGCGCTCCATCCTGGACCGGAGCTTGGTCTGGACCTCGTCCAGGCTCCACTGCTCGTTCTCGTTGTTCTGCACCCACTCGTAGTAGCTGACCGTGACCCCGCCCGAGTTCGCCAGGATGTCGGGCAGGACCGGGATGCCCCGTTCGAGCAGGGTGCGGTCGGCCGCCGGGGTGGTGGGGCCGTTGGCGGCCTCGACCACCAGCCGGGCCTGGATGCGGGCCGCGTTGTCGCCGCGGATCTGGTTCTCCAGCGCGGCCGGGATCAGGATGTCGCAGGGCACCTCCAGGAGATCCTCGTTGGAGACGTCCCGCGCCCCTTCGAAGCCGGCCACGGAGCCGGTCTTCTCCTTGTGATCGTTGAGCCTGGCCGGATCGAGCCCCTCGGGCCGGTGGATGCCGCCCTTCGAGTCGCTCACCGCGACGATCTTCGCGCCGGCCCCGGCGAACAGCTCGGCCGCGATGGCTCCGGCGTTGCCGAACCCCTGGATGGCGACCGTGGCGCCGTCGAGCGATTCCAGTCCGGGGACCAGCCCGCGGCCGAGCGCCCGCCGGGTGACGTAGAGCGCGCCCTGGGCCGTGGCTTCGCGGCGCCCGAGCGAGCCGCCGATGCCGAGCGGCTTGCCGGTCACGACCGGCAGATTGTTGCTGCCCGGGTGCATCATCTGGTACGTGTCGTAGATCCAGGCCATGGTCTGGGCCGTGGTGTTCACGTCCGGGGCCGGAATGTCGGTATGGGGCCCGATGGTGTCGCCCAGCTCGGAGATGAAGCGCCGGGTGATCCGCCGCAATTCGTTCACGCTCAGGCTCTTGGGGTCGCAGACGATGCCCCCCTTGGCG
Source organism: Thermoanaerobaculia bacterium (assembly GCA_036266195.1). Classification (GTDB taxonomy): domain Bacteria; phylum Acidobacteriota; class Thermoanaerobaculia; order Multivoradales; family UBA5704; genus DATMER01. Next base: position 1,520 of record DATANP010000271.1, read on the forward strand.
CCGCCGAAGGGCACGTCGGCCACGGCGCACTTCCAGGTCATCCAGGAGGCCAGGGCGCGTACCTCGTCCTCGGTCACGTCCGGGTGGTAGCGGATGCCCCCCTTGCCCGGGCCGCGCACCCGGCTGTGGAGCGCCCGGTAGCCGGTGAAGGTACGGACCGAGCCGTCGTCCATCTCCACCGGGAAGTGGACGGTGATCACCCGGGCCGGAGATTTCAGGAAGTCCATCAGCCCGTTGCGGACCAGGGAGACGTAGGGCGCCGCCTGGTCGAACTGGTGCTGCGCGATGCGGAACGGGTTGAGGTCCTCGGACGCGTCGGTCATCGATCCTCCTGCGGCTCCCAGCCGGGTGGAGCCAGCTCGAAATGGGTGAACCGGAAGGCGGGCGCCACGGTGCAGCCCACCAGAACCCAGGAGTCTTCGCCGGGGAGAGGTCTGGCACTCTGCCACACTCCTGCGGACACCACAACCTGGGGCACCTCGCCGGCCGCGAGGTCCGGGCCGAGCCGGATGACGGTCCTGCCCTGGCCCGTGGAAATGGACAGCTCCAGCGTCGTGCCGGCATAGTGGTGCCAGATCTCGGGCGCGTTCTGCCGGTGCCAGGCCGAAGAGTCGCCCTCGCGCAGCAGGTAGTAGATGGCTGTGCTCGCGGGCTCGCGGAAGGTCTCCCTGTAGAAACCGCCTTCGGGATGGGGAGTGAGGCCGAGGCGGCGGATGACCTCCTCGGCCGTCATACCCTTCACGAGCAGCCCTGCGCCGGACAGGGCTCGATCCGGTAGCGCAGGGTGAGGCTGGCGTCGACTCCGACCTGGCCGGCGGAGACCGGGGTGCTCATGTCCGCGGTCATGGACTCCATGGCCATGCGGGAGCGCACCGGGGTGAACACGGTCACGCCCCCTTCGACCGCCTCGACGATCTCCGCCAGGCGGACGTTCAGGGCCTTGGCGAGCGCGGCGGCCTTGGCGCGGGCCGCGGCCGCGGCCTTGGCGAGGGCGTCGGCCCGGGCGGCCTCGTCGTTCTGGAGGCCGAAGCTCACGCCGTCCAGCCGGTTGGCCCCGGCGGCGAGCCCGGCGTCCACGGCCGGTCCCACCTGGTCCATCTTCGTGAGCCGGATGGAGACCACGTTCGACGCCTGGTAGCCCACGATGCGCGGCTCGCGCGGCTCGCCGCCGCGTTCCGGCGCCTCCTGGCCGTAGACCGGGCTCAGGTTGAGCTCGGAGGTCTGGATCTCCTTGTCGGGGACGCCGAGCTTGCGCACGGCGGCCAGGATCGCGTTGGCGGTCTGGTTGACCTGCTGCATGGCGGCCTGGGCGGTGGGGGCCTGGGCCAGGACTCCGAGGCGCACGGTGGCCTCGTCGGGATCGACCCGCGAGCTGCCGCTGCCCTGGACGCTCAGGACGGGGACGACGGGCTCGGAGAGAGCCTGGGCGGTCTGCGCCGGCAACGGACCTGTCAGGGCGAGAGCGGCGGCAAGGGCCAGGGTGATGGTTTTCATCCACGCCTCCTTTCCGCGCCCAAGTATATGGGTGGGAGGCCCCCGGCGGGTGTGCCGCCGGGGAGGCTGCCGGGAGGCGTCAGCGCTTCTTGCCGTGGGGATCGATTCCGGGCGTCTGCGTCATGCCGCGGCCGGACCAGGTCGTGAGCTCCTTGCGGAGCAGGTAGACCGTCACGCCGGCGGCGACGACGGTCGCCCCGGAGAGCCAGATGCCCAGCTCGAAGTTGACGTGCAGGAGGATGAGCGCCAGCAGGCTCAGGATGAAGGTGGCGACGGCTGCGACCATCACGGGCTTCGGACGAGGGGGGATCTCGGGTACGACCACGCCGGGTTTGTCAGACATAAAAAATCTCCTCTCCTCAAGAGAAACGACTGGCGGACTATACGCCGGGTCGGCGCCCTTCTCACTGGCGCGCAACGCGCCGGGACGTTACGGCTCCAGCCGGTCTGCCGATCAGGATGAAAGGTGCCCAGCGATAGGGATGATCGTAACGGCCCTCGCGGATCATCTCCAGCTTGGACAGTCGCAGAGCCTCCGCCTTGTCTCCGCTCTGGCTCAGGTGGCGGTAGAAGCGGATCATCAGGTCGGAGGTGGAGGCGTCCGACACCTGCCAGAGGCTCACGACCACGCTCGAAGCGCCGGCATAGAGAAAGGCCCGGCTCACCCCGAGGATCCCTTCGCCGCTGACGTTCTTGCCCAGGGCCGTGTCGCAGGCCGAGAGCACCACCAGGTCGGCCGTCAGGTCCAGGTTGAAGATCTCGTAGGCCTGGAGCAGGCCCGCGTCACGCTCGCCGCCCTGGGTCAGGACGAGGCCGGAGAGCTCCGGCCGCTCCTCGTTGAAGAAGCCATGGACGGCGAAGTGGATCCAGCGCGCCTCGCGCAGAGCGGGGTTCTCGCGGACGTTCGCCTCGGAGGCGTCGGCGCCCAGGTACAGGCGGACCTGGTCCGAGGGGAACAGGCGGGCGATCTCCTCGACCTCGGCCCGGGAGGCGGGCAGGCTTCGGAACGACGGCTGTCCGGCGGACTGGCCGTAGTCCGGATCGGCAAAACCCAGGAACAGGAAGAGGCCGCTTCCCGCGGTTGCCGCCGGGAGCACGCTGGGCTGGGGGCCGCCGAGCTCAGCGAATACGCTCGCCGAAGGGACGTAGGTGACGGATTTCTCCGCCAGGAGATAGGGCAGGTCCGCATAGCTCCTCGAGGAGGAGGAGGGCCTGGTGAGCAGGGCCTCGAAGCTGAGCAGCAGCAGGGGGCCGTCCGGCGATACGATGAGGCGCGGCTTGTCGCGCAGGATCTCTTCGGCCGGGCCGAGAAGGCTCCGGTAGAGCTGGTGCGCCGTGTCCGCATAGCGGCCGAACTGCCGCCGGCCCCCTTCCTCCAGCGCCTCCCGGAACACCTCCACCTGCTCCGAAAGCACGCCGGCGGCGGGCAGGCGGTAGCCTTCCAGGCGATCGCGGGTCACCACGAAGAGGTAGGAGGACTCGCTGCCCACGGCATACTCGAGCAGGGCGGTCCGGTCGTCGAGGAGGTCCTGGATGCGCTGCGGCTCCAGGATGGCCGGGTTGCTCACGGCGGCGTAATGGGGGTGCTCGCGCCGGATCTGCCATTCGACCTGGTCCCGCTCGTCCTCGGCTTCGTCCAGCTCGTCCTCGATCCTGGCGGTCTCCTTTCCTCCCTGGTTGAGGGCGTCCAGGAGCTGGCCCTGAAGGAGCGAGATCCGGTTGCCGACCTCGTTCTCGCGGGTCTTGAGCTCGGGCGAGATGCCGCGCTTCAGGTCGATCCGGCCCTCCGCCAGGAGGTCCAGGAGACCGCGCGCCCGGGCCCGTTCGCTGGCGGCCAGAGCCATGGAGAGATGGCCTCCGGCAGGGTCCTGCTCGCGCATCCGCATCTGGAGGTCGACGTAGAAGTCGTAGTACTCGCGGCGGGAGGCGAAGAACGTGACCCGCTGGCGCTGGCTGGCCACCTTCGGGCGCACGGATTCGATGATCCGGAGCGACTCCTCGATGGCCACGGCCGCCTCCGCGAGATGCCCCCGGTCGCGCTCCAGGCGGGCGATGGCCGACTGCGCGACCGCCTCGGTATTCAGGATCTTGCGTTCGCGGCAGAGGTCCAGGGCCTCGTGGAAGAGCCGGGAGGCCTGCTCTTCGTCGGAGAGCGCCTGCCAGGCGCGGCCGAGCTCCAGGAGAACGGAGGCTTCGCCGTAGACGTTGCCGATCTCCCGGAAGAGGGCGAGCGCCTGCTCCAGGGACTGCACCGCCTCCCGGGGCTGGCCGAGGGCGATCTTGGCCTGGCCGGTGCCGTGCAGGGCCATGGCCTCGGCGCGCCGATCCTTGCCGTGGCTCAGCTCGAAGGCCCGGGTGTAGTACTCCAGGGCCTGGTCCGGATGCCCCTGGCGGTCGTAGACCCACCCGATGTCCCGCAGCGTGTAGGCCTGCGAGGCGCTCCCGGTCTCGGCATGGATCTGGAGGGCCTGCGTGTAGTCCTTGAGGGCCTGGTCGGCATCCCCGAGGTAGAGGGAGGTCGCGCCCAGGAAGGAGAGCAGCCAGGCCTCCATGGACCGGTTGCCGAGCTGGCGGTGGATCTGCAGGGCGGAGGTGAACAGCTCCAGGGCCTGCTGCAGCTCTCCCCGGCGCAGGTAGAGGCCGGCCATGTTCTGGAGGACGTTCGCCTCGTCGTTGCGCTCCCCGGTCGCGCGGCTGAGGTCGAGCGCCCGGCGGTAGAGCTCCAGGGCGGTGTCGCCCTCGCCGCGCTCGCCGTGGATGGCGGCGATGGCGGTGAGGATGAGGGCCTGCGAGGGGTCGTCCGCGGCCTGCCGGATCTCCAGGGCGCGGTTCAAGGAGGCGAGGGCCTCCTCGGCCTGGCCGCTGGCGGACTGCACCACCCCCAGACCGAAGAGGGTGTTCGCCAGCTCCCAGGAGTCCCCGACCTCCTCCCACAGGGCCCGGGACGCCTGGAGCTCCCGGAGCGCCTGCTCGTAGAGGCCCATCTGGTGGTAGGCCACCCCGAGGTTGTTCCGCGACTGGGCCTCGCCGTCGCGGTCGCCGGTCTTGAGGGAGAGGTCGAGGGCGCGCTCGAAGAAGGAGATCGCCGTGTTCGTGTCGCCCAGGGCCCGATGGATGGAGCCGATCCGGTTGATGGTCCAGATCTCCTGGGACCGGTCGCCGCACTTCTCCCAGAGAGGGATCGCCTGTTCGCAGAGGGCCAGGGCCTGGCGCTTCGAGTCCTTGTCCTCCAGGAAGTACCGGTGCTCGGCCTCCCAGTAGAGCCGATCCGCCTGCACCCGCTCGGCATCCTCGGGCACGGACGGCCGCAGATCCTCCAGCGTCACCCGGATCTGTCCCGCCTCCTTGCCGGAGACCTCCAGCCGGTAATCGCCCGAGGCGGCCGCGATCCAGGAGAGCAGCTCCGGCGCCTTGCGTCCGCCCGGGCCGTCGACCTCGGCGATCGGCTGGCCCCGGGGATCGAAGAGGCGGAGGACCACGTCCCCCTTCGACTGATCGACTGCTACCCGCGCGTAGTCGCCCGCGGTCATGGCCAGGGGGTACGTCAGGGCGGCGCCGGCTGCGGTCTTCTCCGTCCGCGGTACGTTCTTCTCCAGGCGGACGGGTCCGGCCGGTCCGGGAAGCTCGAAGGGGCTGCCGCTGCGGAGGGTGAGCGGAGGCGGAGAGGAGGAGCAGGAGAGCGCCAGGGCCGCAGCCGCGCCCGCCATCCAGGAGAGGACGCGGGGAGAACGGCAGCGGAGTGCGTGCAGGGTCGTCACGACCTGGCGTCCTGAGCTCTTCCAGTGTACTCCAGAAAAGGATGTCGGGTTTCCGGCCCGGACTGCGTATACCTCTCATGGAGAGAAGAAAGGAGGACGACGCCCAGGCATTCCCCAGATACCAGGATAGAAGGATAGGATTGGCTCGATGAGCGACGACCTCGCCGACCGAGACGTGGTGGCCCGCTTCCTCCGGGGGGAGCCGGAGGCGGTGGCGACCCTGGACGGCTGGATCCTGCGCGCCGCCTGGCCCTATCAGCGCCGGCTGGCGAACCGCTGGGACGACGTCCTCCAGGATGTGCGGCTGGAGGTGACCCGCCTGCTCGGCGACGGCAAGTTCCGCGGCGAATCGAGCCTGCGCACCTACCTGTGGAGGGTGGTCAGCCACACCTGCCTGGACCAGATCCGCTCCCAGACCAAGTGGCAATGGGCGGACCTGGAAGTCCTGGAGCAGGACGACGGCCGGGCTGCCGGGCTGGCGCAGCCGGTCGCCGAGGACGCCGCGGAGCGCGACCTGCTGCTGCGCGTCGTCGACCGGGCCTCCCAGGAGTGCCGCGAGCTCTGGCGGATGCTCGTGATGGGCCTTTCCTACCGCGAAATGAGTCTGCGCCTCCAGGTTGCGGAAGGGACGCTGCGGGTCCGCGTCCTGCGCTGCCGGGAGCGGGCTGTGGCTTCGCGTGCCGAGCTCCTGGGCTCGAAAACCGCCCCTGCCCGTAACAAAGTTGTCGCAAGGACGCCCAAGAAGAGCGGAGAGGCGACAATCCCATGAACTGTGAACAAGCCACCGAGCTCCTACCCTGGTACCTGAACGGCACGCTGGACGAGAGCGAGAGGCGGGAGGTCCGCGAGCACCTCGCCGGATGTGAAGGATGCCGTCAGGCCCTGGAAGACACCCGGCTCGCCTGGACGATCTACGATCAGCACATCCCGAGCGAGGCGCTCGTCGCCCTGGCCTGGGGTGAGTCGCCGGAAGGGTACGACCCCGACGTCCTCGAGCGCCATCTCCGCTCCTGCCCCGAGTGCGCGGCCGAGTTGGAGCTGGTGCGCACCAGCCGGCGCTTGGAAGAGGACGGCAACATTGCTCTTTTCCCCGTCGCCGGCTCCCGGACCGTGACCCGGAAGCCAGGAGCTTGGCGCACCGCCGCCCTGGCCGCAAGCCTAGCCGGCATGGTGGCCGCCAGCGGCTGGATCTGGACCGCGGGCCAGACCCGCGACCTGGAACGGCGGCTGGCCGAAGCCCGCCCGGCTCCCACAGCTCCTGCGCCTGCCGCTCCCCAGGCTCCCCCCCAGGATGACGCGGCCGCCCGCCAGAAGCTGGCCGAGATGTCCGCCCAGGTCGAGACTCTGCGCAAGCAGACCGACGAGATGCGCGAGCAGCTCACTCAGATCGCCGACGCGGGTCCCCGACCCCAGGTGAACGTCTGGGTGGACGACCTGCGGCCCACCAGCGATGTGGTGCGTGGCGGTCCGGGCGAGGTCAAGGAGCTGCCCGCCGGCACGGCCGCGGTCGCCATGCTCGAGCCCGGCCACGAGGAGACGCACAAGAACCACCGGATCGAGGTCGTGGACGCCGCCGGCAAGGTGGTCTGGAAGGCGGACGAGCTGCACCGCAGCTCGCACGACGACTTCGCGGTCCTCCTGCCGGCCCTCAAAGCCGGGAGCTACACGATCCGGCTCTCCGCGATGGAAGGCCCCAAGCGGGTGGAGCTGGAGAGCTACGCGATCCGGGTGAGATAGCTACCGCGTCTTCTGGGCCAGGGCCGCGCCCTGGATCGCCAGGGTCTTCGGGTCCTGGAGGAACGCGGCCACCCCCAGGTGCTCGCGGTTCCAGCGCTTGTCCAGCCCGAGCACCAGCTCCGCCGAGTCGGCGGGCCCGGTCAGGGTGAGCGCCTTCTCCAGGCGGCGCACGACGTAGTCGTTCGCCAGGCTGCGCGAGGCGTTCTCGCCGGCTCCCACCTGCGTGCT
>DATANP010000272.1:0-11897 GCA_036266195.1 Thermoanaerobaculia bacterium
AGTCAACGAATACCAGCGTGCGAATTCGGCAGCCGTAGTGGTCTTGCCGCTGCCGGCATAGGCGTGAAGCAGCACGATCGAGGACCGGTCGAAGGCACGGTCGAGGGCAAGGAGCGTTTCGTCCCGCCCATAGAAGCCGGCGTCAGGCGGCTTCGGAAGGTCGGGGTCCAGGCCACCGGTCGCCGAGGCCGTGGCTCCCGCCGCGACGTGGATTTTCAGGCTGTCCTCGTCTTCTACCTCCGGAAAGAGTTGCAGCGGCGCTGCCTCATAAATGACCGGGACGGTCCAGTCCTGGAGCGGCAGGGGCGCGAAGGCCACCTCACGCAGCGGGTTGTCGGAGAGATTCTTGCGCGCCAACGTCACCGCCTCGCCCAGGGTGGCGCCTCGGGTGAGGGAGGCGTAGAGCTCCGCCACCAGACGGGCGGCGGTCACCACATAGACGTTGTAGCGCATGGCCACTACCCCGGCCATGCCGGCATCCATCACCTCCTGCGCCAGCGATCCGAAGGCCCGCACCTGGGAATGGGGATCGTCCTTGACCGGCGTTGGAGCAGGCTCGGTGTGCGCCGAACGGCAGGCGTTCAGGACGAGGACGGAAACTCCTGTCTTTTTCAGGAGTTGGCCCAAAGAGGTCCCATCGATGAGCTCGCTGTTGCCCTCGAGCTGGGAATTCTCGAAGAGCAGATAGCCGTGACTGCCTGCACGGGCGCCCGCAAGGACAACCGCGGAGAGCCCACGCAGCAAGGCCGCGACGCCTTCGGGCTCAGGCGCCTCCAGATAGGCGCCGTGGCCGTCGAAGTGGACAACATGGTAGGGCTGGCCCTTCCGGTGCGCCTCGCGAAGCACCTTTCCGAGCTGCTCGAACGTGGCCGGACGCAGGACGTCGAGATCATAAGCCTCCCGGTTGGCCTCGCTCAGGCCGCGCAGGAGTTGGCTCGCCACGGACCGGAACGGCACGTCCTCATTTCCTCGTGGCCGGCAGATGACAAGAAGGATGCGGATCTTCTCCTTCTTCCGGGCCGGAAGGTTGGGCGGAAGAGCCGAGTTGGGCTGGGCGCGCACAAAGGAATGGGCTGTCAAGGCCAGGTGCGACTCCGTTTTCGGATCGCGCAGCAGCTCCCAGGGGATCGTGGCGGCCTCCGCGACGCCGGTGATGATCTCGATCCTGGTCTCCGGCAGCCGGTTGCGGATCTCGGCCCAGAGGTCGCGGGTGTCGTCGCCCGACTGGAAGACGGCGCGGAACAGATCCGTCCCCATCGCCGCCATCCGCCCCTCGATCCGCTTGGCAATGGCCGGCGCGGGCGGCTCGGGATACTGAAGGAATTCCTCCAGATACCAGCGCAGATCCTCGTCATCCTCCGGAGAGAGGTGGAACGGAAACGTGGCCTCGGCCGTCCGCCGGGCGCCGTCCCCTTCGAGGGAAATCACCACGCGGTGAAGCCTTTCCTCTACGGCGTGCTGCTCGATCCGGAGTTGAAGCATGCCTTGTCTCCCTGGAGCTCCCACATTCTATAGTGGGACCAAAGAGAGCCAGATTTGTTGGCGTAACCTCCCTGGAGAGGATGTTGGGTTGATGGATCGCGACGCAGGTGCCTCAATCGCGACGCAAGCTCCTTTGGCGCAACGTAAGATGACATTGCGCCAACGGATCCTTCTTTGGCGCAACGTAAGCTTCTATGGCGCAACGTTGAGAAACTTTGCGCCAACGTAACGTTCTTTGGCGCAACGTAAGGTTCCTTGGCGCAACGTACCCTTCTTTGGCGCAATGTCGGCTTCTATGGCGCAACGTAAGGTTGCGTTGCGCCATAGAACGTTACAGCGCGGCAACGTTGCGCCACTTTGCGCCATAGAAGGTTACGTTGCGCCAAAGAAAGTTGCGTTGGCGCAATGTAAGCTCATATGGCGCAATGTAAGGTTCTTTGGCGCAACGTCACCTTCTATGGCGCAAGGTAAGGCAACGGCGTAAGCCCGCAGTCAACGTACCGGTGGCGCAACTTGGAGGAGCCGGCCTGACCCGCCATGCGCTCTATGGCTGAACTTCGACTTCCTGCCAGATCGTCTCGCCGCTCACCTCGTCGCGGACGGTGAAGACAAGGCGCTGCGGGGCCTGACGCAGGTGCAGGGTGGTCTGGAACCGGGCGTAGCCTCCAGCCTGCGGCAGCTCCTTGACGGCAACCCTCAGCCTCGCGGTCGGGACCTCGGCGCGGCCGCCTTTCTCGTCCACGGCCGCGACGGCGAGCGGGGCTTCGGCGATGTAGCCCCTCCCCGACGGCGTCAGGGCCAGGGCCTCGACCGGCACGCCTACGGTGACGGGGATCTCCATCTCCTTGCGGCCCAGCGTTCTCTTTTTCCCCAGAAGCACTCGCAGGCGGCGGTCCTCGCGGTCGCCTCCGAAGAGGAGGACGCTCTCGGCTTTCCTCAGGTTTTCGGTGCTCTTCGAGAGGTCCGGGAAGCCGCTCCGCGCGCGGACCTTCACGCCGGGCCGCAGCGATTCCACCTGGATGAAATGGCCCCGGTCGTCCGCTTTCCAGGCCGGGGTGAAGCCGAGCCAATAGTACGAGCCCGAATCCGTCGCGACGGTGCGGAGAACGTCCAGGTGGACCGAGTTTGCCACCTTGCCGCCGGTCTGGGCCGCGACCGCGTCCAGCATGATCAGGGTGTCGGGCGTGGGGCTGGCCACGTCCACGGGATAGAGCGTATAGCCGAGCTGGTTGGCGGCGTTGACCACGGGTCCGAAGAGCCGCGGCGCCACGCCCACCGTCCAGCCGCCGGAGAGCAGGAGCATGACCTTGCGCCCCTCCGGCACCTCGAAGCCGCGCAGGGTGCCGGCCATGGCGAGCGCCGTCTTGCCGAGCTGCGTCCGCGCCTCGGGACTGGCCCGCCTCGAAATCGCGTCCAGGACCGCCTGCAGCGCATCGCCTTCGAGCGCTCCCGCTTCCGCCATCTCGCGGGCCCAGGTCTCGTCTCTCTCCAGGCCACGGTGCAGGCCCAGCGCCTTGTTCCCGTAGGCCTCCCGCTTCCTCGCGTCGCGCAGCGATGCGGCGAGCACGGCCCGGTCCGCGGTCCAGGGGCACAGCACCTCGATGGACTTGCCATTGAACGCCAGGATCGCCATCCGGTCCTTCGGCCCCAGGACCGACAGGTCCCGCTCCAGGTTGCCGAGCACCACGTCGCGGGGCTTGGCGACCGCGAAGGACTCGTCGATGAACACCAGGTAGCTGCGGCCCACCGGCTCGGCCGCACGGATCGGAGAATTCGGCGAGTTGGAAGACGCGGCGGCGGTCCCCTCCTCCACCTCGGTGAAGAACTCGACCGGAACCTCGCGGCCGTCCACCAGGAGACGGAAGTCCGAGGCCGAGAGCCCCTTGACAAGTTGGCCCTCGGAGGTGGCGACGACCTCGACGTTCACCACCCGCACGTCGATGGTCTCGCCGATCACCGGCACCTGCTGCGGCTCCGCGGCGACCACAGGCAGGGCGATCAGGGACAGGGCCAGCGCGGCTCTCTTCATCGTTTCCCCTTCTCCGGTTGCAGGACCTCGACTTCCTGCCAGATGGTAATCCCGTTCACCTCGTCCCGGACCGTGAACACCAGCCGCTGCAGCGCGCGCCTCAGACGCAGGGTGGTCTGGAACCGCGCGTAGCCGCCGGCCTTCGGCGGCTCCTTGACCGCCACCCGCAGCTTCGAGGTCGGGATCTCGGCGCGGCCGCCCTTCTCATCCAGGGCAGCCACCGCGAGCGGCGCCTCGGCGATGTAGCCTCGACCGGACGGCGTCAGGGCCAGGGCCTCGACTGGAACTCCCACCGTCACCGGCAGCTCCATCTCCTGGCGGCCCAGCGGTCTCTCCTTGCCGAGGACGATCTTCAGGCGACGGTCGCTCTCCCGGCCGCCGAAGAGGAGCACGCTCTCGGCCTTCCACAGGGTCTCCGCCCTTTTGGAGAGGTCGGGAAAGCTGGTCCGGGCGCGGACCTTCACTCCGGGCTTGCGCGACTCCACCTGGATCGAGTGCTGGCGGTCGTCCGCCTTCCAGCTCGGGGTGAAGCCGAGCCAGTAGTAGGAGCCCGAATCGGCCACGACCGTCCGGAACACGTCCTGCTGCACCGAGTTCGCCACCTTGCCGCCGGTCTGCGCGGCCAGTTGATCGAGCGCCTTCAGGGTCCGGCCGGTGGGGTTCGCGACGTCCACCGGATAGATGGTGTAGCCGAGCTGGTTCGCGGCGCTGACGACCGGTCCGTAGAGGCGCGGCGCCACGCCGAGCGACCAGCCTCCGGAGAGGAGAAGCATGACCTTGCGCCCCTCCGGCACCTCGAAGCCGCGCAGGGCACCGGCCAGGGCGACCGCGGTCTTGCCGAGCTGCGTGCGCGCCTCGGGGCTCACCCGGGCGCCCAGCGTCGCCAGCAATGCCGCAACCTCCCCCGGCTCAAGACCCATGTCCTCGCCGTTGGCCGCGACCATGTCGAAGTCATTGTCGAGGCTGCGGTCCTGGGCCAGGAGCTGGTTGCCGCGCGTGTCGCGTCGGCGGGCCTCGCGCAGGGTCGCGGCCAGGGTGGATTTTTCAGAGGTCCAGGGGCAGAGCACCTCCAGCTTGGAGCCGTCGAAGGCGAGCACCGCCATCCGGTCCTTCGGACCCATCAGCGCGAGATCCCGCTCCAGATTCTCCAGCACCACGTCCCGGGCCTTGGCGACCGAAAACGATTCGTCGATGAAAACCAGGTAGCTGCGGCCGACGGTTTCGGCTTCGGGCAGCGGCGAGGTGGGCGAGGCGGCGGCGGTGCCCTCCTCCACCTCGGTGAAAAATTCGATCGGTACCTCCCGGCCGTCGACCAGAAGGCGAAAGTCCGCGGCTGCGAGACCGCGGACGAGCTGGCCTTCGGAGGTGGCGACGACCTCGACGTTCACCACCCGCACGTCGATCGTCTCACCGATGACAGGAACAGCCGGCGGCTCCTGGCCGCCGGCCACCTGGAACATCAACAGTGCGCCGAGGATCGCCGGAATCACGCTGTATCTATTCTCCCTGGGTCTGTCCCTTGGCTCCCTGCGCGACCTTTTCATCCGGCTGCAGGTCGACCTCCTGCCAGATGGTGTTGCCGTTCACCTCGTCGCGCACCGTGAACACCAGGCGCTGCTGCGCGCGGCTGAGGCGCAGCGTGGTCTGGAACCGCGCGAAGCCGCCGGCCCGGAAGGGCTCCTTCACCGCCACGCGCAGCTTCGCGGTCGGGATCTCGGCGCGTCCTCCCTTGCCGTCCAAGGCCGCCACGGCGAGCGGCGCCTCGGCGATGTAGCCCTTGCCCGACGGGGTCAGCGCCAGGGCCTCGACCGGCACGCCCACGGTCACCGGGATCTCGATTTCCTTGCGGCCGAGCGGCTTCACCTGACCGATCAGGATTTTCAGGCGGCGATCGTTCTCCATCCCGCCGGTACCGCCGAAAAGCAGCACGCTCTCCGCTTTCATCATGTTTTCGGACTTCCGGGAGAGATCGGGGAAGCCGCTCCGCGACCGGAGGGTCACATCGCTCCGCCGCGATTCGATCTTAATCGAATGGCCCTGATCGTTCGCCTTCCAGGTCGGGGTGAAGCCGAGCCAGTAGTACGTACCCGAGTCGGCCACGACGGTCCGGAACACGTCCTGCTTCATCGAATTCGCAACCTTGCCGCCGGTCTGCGCGGCCACCGCGTCGAGCATCTTGAGCGTCTGCGGCGTGGGGTTGGCCACGTCCACGGGATAGATCGTGTAGCCGAGCTGATTGGCGGCGGTGACCACGGGTCCGAAGAGCTTCGGCGCCACGCCCAGCGACCAGCCGCCGGAGAGCAGGAGCATGACCTTGCGGCCGAACGGCAGTTCGATGCCGCGTAGGGTCCCGGCCATGGCCTGGGCCGTCCTGCCGAGCTGCGTGCGGGCCTCGGGGCTCACTCTCGCGTCGAAATCCTCCAGGAGGAACGCCGTCTCCTTGGCGCTGAATTCCTGGTCCGCCGCCACCTCCATGAAGAGGTTGCGGTCGACCCCGAGGCTGCGGTTCTTCGCCAGAAGATCGTTGCCGTGGGCCTGCCGCTGCCGGGCATTGCGCAGGGCCGCGGCGAGCGCGGTTTTATCGGACGTCCACGGGCTGAGGACGTCGATCGTGGTGCCATTGAACGCGAGGACGGCCATCTGGTCCTCGCCCTGCATCAGCTCGAGATCCTTTTCCAGGTTCGCCAGCACCACGTCGCGCGGCTTGGCGACGGAGAACGATTCGTCGATGAAAACCAGATAGCTGCGGCCGATCGCTTCGGAAGGTCCCACGGGCGCGACAGGGCCCGATTCGCTGTTCGCGGAAGCCGCCGCGGTACCGTTCTCCACCTCGGTGAAATACTCGATCGGAACTTCCTTGCCATCCACCAGCAGGCGGAAATCGCCGGCCGCAAGGCCGCGGACCGGCCCGGATTCGGAGGTGGCGACGACCTCGACGTTCACCACCCGGACGTCGATGGTCTCGCCGATGACCGGAAGCTCGGGAGCCTCCTCCTGAGCCCGAGCCACGGACAAGGACCCTGCCACCAACACCAGCCCCAGCAGCGCGATCTTCTTCATGACGCCACCTCCTTGCCTTCCTTTGACTGGAGGTGGGCGGAAAAAGTTTCAGGCCGAAACCGGCGTCCGCGCCAGCCGCTCCGCCAGGTGGGCCACGATGAGCGGCCCGTGGTCGCGGGAGTTCTCGATGAAGATCCGGTCCGTGCGGGCGCCGGCCTGGATGGTGCCGGCCACGTAGATCCCGGGCACGTTCGACTCGCAGGTCTTCGGATCGTAGGCCGGCTCCAGGCTCTGGGAGTCGATCCGCACGCCGGCCCGGCGCAGGAGATCCACCTCCGGCGTATAACCGACGAGGACGTATACCGCGTCGGCCGGCAGGATCTCCAGCCCCTCCGGACCCTCGACCACGACCGTCCTGTCGTCCCGGAACTCGCGGACGAGCGTGTTGAAGTAGGCCTCGATCGAGCCCTCCTCGATACGGTTCTCGATGTCCGGCTTGACCCAGTACTTCACCCCCGGCTTCACGTGCGGGCCGCGGTGGACCAGCTTCACCCGCGCGCCGTTGCGCCAGAGGTCCAGCGCCGCCTCGGCCGCGGTGTTGCCGGCGCCGACGATCACCACGTCCTGGTTGAAGTGCGGATAGGGCTCCTTGTAGCGCGCGCTCACCCAGGGCAGGTCCTCGCCCGGCACCCCCAGGCGCCGCGGGTTGCCGAAGTAGCCGGTGGCGAACGCCACGGCCCGCGCCCGGCGTTCCAGCGGTCCGGATCGGGCTACGGAGGAGACCACGAATTCCTCGCCGTCGCGCCGCACGTCCATGGCCTCCTCATAGAGGGCCAGCGGGATGCCGTAGCGCTCGACCACCATCCGGTAGTAGGACAGGGCCTGCTGCCGGGTGGGCTTCACGTCGGGAATGGTGAACGGAATGTCCGCGATCTCCAGCCGGTCGCGGGTGGTGAAGAACTCCATGAAGGTGGGATAGCCCTGGATGGCCGCGGTCACCGGTCCGCGGTCCACGAGAAGGACGCTGATCCCGCGGCGCCGCGCCTCGGCGCCGATGGCAATGCCCGTGGGGCCCGCCCCCACGACCAGAAGATCCAGTGTTTCGCTCATGCTTCCTCTTCTTCCTTGAACAGCTCGTGCAGATGATTGACCGGCCCATGGCCGGAACCCAGAGGATACGCCGCCTCCATGGCCGCGTGCAGCCACGTGACCGCGCCGCCCACCGCCGTCGCCAGCTCCTCGCCGCGGGCCAGCCGGGCGGCGATCGCCGAGGACAGCGTACACCCGGTGCCGTGCGTCGAGGAGGTCTCCAGGCGCGGGTGGCGGAAGCGATGGACGTTCCCCTCCGGCTCCACCAGCAGGTCCACCACCTCCTCGCCCTGAGCGTGCCCGCCCTTGGCGAGGACTCCAGGGCCCCTGGCCGCCAGCTCCGCGGCGGCGCGCAGGCGATCGTCTTCCGACTGGCCGTGAATGCCGGTCATCCGCTCCAGCTCCGGCACGTTCGGGGTGACCAGGGTGGAAAGCGGGACCAGATCCTCGATCACCGCCTCGACCGCGTCGTCCCGCAGCAGGGGGTGGCCGCTCTTGGCGATCATCACCGGGTCGAGCACCACCGGCACCGGGGTGCGCTCCAGCCACCAGCGCAGGCGGTCGGCCACGATGCGGACGATCGGGGCGCTCGCGAGCATGCCGATCTTCACCGCGTCGGCGCCGATGTCCTCGAACACCGAGTCGATCTGCGCGGCCACGAAGTCGGCGGAGGCCTCCTGCACGGCGCGGACGCCGCGGGTGTTCTGGGCGGTGAGGGCGGTGATGACGCTCATGCCGTAGGCGCCGTGCGCGGCGAACGTCTTGAGATCGGCCTGGATGCCGGCTCCGCCTCCGGAGTCGGAGCCGGCGATCGTCAGGAGCCGCGGCGGCGTCCGACGGGAGGGCATCTGCAAGCCTCAGGCCGCTCGGAGCTGGAGCCGCCGCCGACGCATCCAGGCGACGACCAGCACCAGGGCCAGGATGCCGACGCTGATCATCTGGGCCAGGGTGAACGGGCCGAAGAACCGGTCGTCCTTGGCCCGCAGGATCTCCACGAGGAAGCGCTCCACGGCGAGCAGGCTCAGCACCACGAGCGCCACCAGGCCCGGGCGCGCGCCGTTGCGCGTCTCGCGGCGGAACAGCCAGAGGCCGATCCCCCAGATCACCAGGCAGGAGAGCGTCTCGTAGAGCTGCGTGGGGTGGACCTTGAGGAGCTGGCTGTCCGGGATGCTCGCCGGGATGTCCACGCCGAACATCTGGCGCAGCTCGCCGGCCGTGGTCGGCGGCAGGCCGACTGGAAACGCCACGCCCCAGGGCAGATCCGTGGGCCGGCCGTAGTCGTCGCCGACCAGGAAGCAGCCGATGCGGCCGATGGAATACCCCAGGGCCAGCGCGAGGGCGGCAACGTCGGCCATCCCCCAGTGGAAGAGCCGGCGCTTGTACATGGTGAACAGCACGGCCGTCGCGCCCAGGAGGAAGCCGCCGTACCAGACCAGGCCCGAGCGGTCGAAGAGGAGGTGCCAATCCCGGTTGAGGATCGAGTAGTAGATCTTGGCGCCCACGATGCCGCCCACGCCCGCGGCAAAAACCAGGGCGCTGGCATCCTCGTCGTCGCCGATCCCCAGCCGGCGCATGCCCGAGAGGAGCTGGACGTAGCTGGCGAGGAAGGCGAAGACCAGCATCACGCCGAAGGGGCTGATCGAGAACGAACCGATATGGAAGAGCTCCTGGATCATAGTCGGGGCGCATCCTAGCATGGAGGAGACCTCACCCCCTGTCCCCCTCTCCCATCTCCCGCCCGCCCATCCCCGGGAGAGGGGGGACGCCTGCGAGCCATGTCGCCAGGATCGGCAATACCGCCTCAGAAAGGTTCCCCCTCTCCCGGCGGGGGGCGGTAGGGAGATGGGAGAGGGGGACAGGGGGTGAGGTCTCCCGGATCAACTACAATCTCTCCTCCCATGATCACCGACGCCACCCGGGACTGCTTCAAGACGCTCGCCGAGCGCATCGAGAAGGCGAACGCGGAGGGCAAGGCCGGCCGCTGGCTGGTCCTCACCCACGACAACCCGGACCCGGACGCCCTGGCGTCGGCCATGATCCTGAGCCACATCCTGCGCTCCGCCTTCAAGCAGAAGGTCACGATCGCCTTCGGCGGCATCGTGGGCCGGGCGGAGAACCGCGAGATGGTCGGCAGTCTCCACATCAGGATGAGCCATGTCCGCAACCTGAGCTGGAAGAAGTACCGGCACTTCGCGCTCGTGGACACCCAGCCGCGGAGCGGCAACAACCAGCTCCCGGCGCGGATCGTGCCGGACCTGGTGATCGATCATCACCCGCTGCGGTCCAACACCCAGCACGGCCCGTTCTACGACATCCGGCCGCGTTACGGCGCCACGGCCACCATCCTGGCCGAGTACCTGCTGGCGAGCGGCGTCCGGTCCACCCACGCCGTGGCCACGGCCCTGATCTACGCCATCCGTTCCGAGACCCAGGACTTCGCCCGCGAGTACACCGGCCCGGACAAGGCGATCTACGACCACTTCTTCCCGCAGGCGAACCACCGCATCCTGGCCCGCATCCAGAGCCCCAGGCTGCCCCCCACCTACTTCAGCAACCTCCACGAGGCCCTGGAGAACCTGGTCGGCGTGGACTCGCTGATCCTGAGCCATCTGGGCGACGTGGAACAGCCGGACATCGTGCCCGAGATCGCCGACCTCCTCCTGCGCTTCCAGGGCAAGACCTGGTCGATGTGTACCGGCTTCTTCGGCGACCGTCTCTACCTCTCCATCCGCACCACGAACACGAGGGCCGACGCCGGCTCCGTCATGCAGCGTCTCCTGGCCCGCCGCGGCAAGGGCGGAGGCCACGGCATGATGGCCGGCGGCTGGGTGGACGCGAGCAAGGTCGCCAAGGCCGACCGCGCCCGCCTCCAGAAGCAGCTCGGCATCCGCCTCGCCCGCGAGCTCCGCAAGAACCCCGAAAAGCTGGCGAAGATCGAGCTTCGCCCCACGGAGGCGCCGGGCTGACCCAACCCGTCGCTCCTATCATTCCAATTTCCTGGCGATCTCCAGATACGCCTGCTTGATCCTGCCTTCAAACTCCTCCGCCAGCTTTCTCCCCTTCAGGAACGCCAGGATCGGATTCGTCTCCTGCAAATCCCACCAGCCCACCTCGTTCAAGTGATCGGCGGCTACCGGAAACGCGAGTTGTTCTACGACCTTTGGAGGCCCGTTGCCGGCCACAAGCTTGCTCACCCATCTCTGGGACTTCACCGACACCAGACCGTCGTTCTCGCCTTCGTGCTGTTTGATGATTTCCCAGGACGGCTGCAACGGGAGGAACACGAGATCCCGTCTTTCCGAGCTCGCATAGGTGCGATACACCACACGGTTGCGCGCCTCCCTGTCCTTTGCGCGGAGGTTGAACGCTCCGCAGGCCTCCGTCGTCAGGTCCTTGAATCCCCCCAGATCGATGACGGACTCGACGCCCTTGATGAACAGCGCCCCGCCATCCTTGATACCGAAGTCGGCGAAGGAGGTACCCAGGTGGGGCGTGCCGATCGTCGTCACCGAGGCGACCTTGTCCTCCATGCCCTCGATGTCGACGATCATGTGGCGCGCATCCAAACCGCCCATGCTGTGGGCGATGATGTGGACTTTGTCGACGCTCCTGCCGCTCAGGATCTGCTTGACCTGATCGCTGAGCTGTTGCGCCCTGCGATTCACGGAGCCCGAAAAATCAACGCTGGTGTGATGGACCTCAAAGCCGTTTCGTTCGAGATGGCTCTTGATCCCTTTGAAATAATGGAGCGTATCCCCGAATTCGATCTCTGGAACCCCCGACTGTTTGACCAGGATTTCCCGGAGGATGTCGAATCTGGCGATCCCATGAGCCAGGGCGATGGGAAATCTGTTGTTCGGCATCCTGCCCTCCTTTTAGAAACCTACTGACCCTGGCGCTCGTCGATCACAATGGTTTCCGCAATGCGGTCATGGACCGTTTGCCGATTCGGGTGAACAAAATACTGCCAGAACCCAAAGCCTGCCTCGAGCGCGGAGGCGGCGTAGCCCAAGGCGCGCTCTACGCTATGCCAGAGGGAGAGATGCGAGTGGGTGAGCGAAACGACTCTGATCTTGAAAAGCCGCTTGCCGGGGGTCTGCCCATGGCCCCAGTACGTGAGCAACCCGAAGTACAGGACAAGGAAAACCGCATCCTTGACGCTGTGCCCAGGTTCGAAGTGAAGCTGGATGGAGTCGTCACTCCGAACAACAGCTTCGACCAGTTCGATGATCAGTGTCGCGACTGCGATCAAAGCCACATCGATGAGCCAGGCGGCGGCCCTGCGGCGGAACGATGC
>DATANP010000273.1:0-15335 GCA_036266195.1 Thermoanaerobaculia bacterium
TGTCCGAGCTTGTTCATTTCCATCGTGTCGAGTCGAGCGTGTCCGCGTTCTAACCCATTCAGCGTACGTTATTAAACCGCAAGGGCGCCATTCTATGGGGGGGCCGGCGGCCTTGTAAAGCGGCTCGGCCCGCTGCTATCCTGCTGGGTGTGAAGGGTTTTTCCGTCTTGCTGCCGGCCGTCCTCCTGGTGTCCTGGAGCACCGTGGAGGTGCGGGCGGCCCAGAGCCCTGCCGATCCGTCCTCCTCGGCGCCATCCAGGGCGGCGTCGATCTCCGCCGAAGCGTCCTTCCAGTTCGCCCTGGCCAAGATGCTGGCGGTCGAAGGCTCGCTGCCCGAAGCGCTGACCGCGTTCCAGGAGGCCGAGCGTCTGGCGCCCGACTCGCCGTACGTGCGCCTGGAGCACGGCCAGCTCCTGGCCCGCCTCGCCCAGTACTCGCGCGCCCCGGGCGTGCGCGAGGAGTACCTCAAGAAGGCCGCCGAGACCCTGAGCCGGGCGCGCGAGCTGGCGCCGGACAACCTGGACGTCCTGCGCGCCGTGGGCGAGGTCTACCTCGACCTCTCGGCGCAGGACCCGTCGGCCCTCGCCACCGCCCAGGAGGCCCTGGAGACCGTGCGCAAGCGCGACCCCGAGGACCCCCAGGCCTCGCTCACCCTCGGGCAGATCTACCTCGACCAGCGCCAGCCCGAGAAGGCCGCCGAGGTCCTGCGCGACCTCGTCGCCCGCCTGCCGCAGCAGCGCATGGCCTACGCCCTGCTCGTCGAGGCGCTGCTGCGCGCCGACCGCCCGGCTGAAGCTGAAAAGGTGCTCGGCGACATCCTGGGCTTCGACCCGGGGTCGCTCGAGGCGCGCCTCACCCTGGTCGAGCTGCAGAGCCAGCGCGGCGACCACCGCGCCGCGGTCGAGACCCTCCAGGGCGCGCCCGAGACCGTGCAGAACGAGCCGCGCCTGCGCCGCCAGCTCGCCTGGGAGCTCTACCGCACCGGCGACCTGGAGGGGGCCCTGGCCACGGCCGAGCCGCTCCTCGCCTCCCAGGGCGAGTCCGGCCCGGACCGCCCGTTCCTCTCGCTGGTCAAGGGGCTCGCCCTCGCCGCCCAGGGCCGCAACCCGGAGGCCGCGGAGATCCTCGGACCGCTGCGCGAGGCGCAGCCGGAAAACGTCCCCCTGTCCCTGACCATGGCCCGGGTCCTCCAGCGCGACGGCCGGCGCGCCGAGGCGACCCGGATGCTCGCCGACCTCGCCGACCGCCTGGCCAAGGCGGGCAAGGCCGACGAGGAGCGGGACGTCCGTCTCGAGCTCGTCCAGGCCTGGATCGACGCCAAGGACTGGGACCAGGCCGCGAAGGTCATCTCCCCCCTGCTCGCCTCCGGGGATGCCGCGGTGCGGACCCAGGCTGTCCTCCTCCAGGCCGAGACCCTGGTGGGGGAGGGCAGGCAGGCCGAGGCGCTCGCCCTCCTGGAGAAGGAAGGGCCTGCTCCGGTGCTCCAGAGCCGCCGCGCCGAGGTGCTGTTCAAGTCGGGCGACGAGCGCGAGGCGCGGCGCATCCTCTCCGGGCTCGCCGAGTCGGGAGACGCCCAGTCCATGCTCGCCGCCGCGCAGTCCTGGCAGCGGCTGGACCGCTACCCCGAGTCGATCCCGGTGCTGGAGCGGCTCGCGGCGAAACAGAAGGACTCGGTGGCCGCCGGCTTCCTGCTCGGCTCGGCCTACGAGCGCACCGGGCAGCGGCCGCGGGCCGTGGCGGAGTTCCGCCGCGTGCTGGAGATCGATCCCGACTTCCACGCCGCCCTGAACTACCTCGGCTACACCTATGCGGAGTCGGGGGAGAACCTGGAGGAGGCCCTGAAGCTGGTCGGCCGCGCCGTGGCGCTGGAGCCGGACAACGGGGCCTACGTCGATTCGTTGGGTTGGACCTACTATCAGCTCGGCCGTCACGAGCAGGCTCTCGGCTACCTCGAACGGGCCGTGAGGCTCGAGCCCGCCGACGCGACCTTGCAGGAGCATCTGGGGGATGTCTATGTGGCGCTGGGGCAGAAGGACCGGGCGCGTGCGGCCTACCGGCGGGCGCTCGAGTTGGGGGATGGACAAGCCGGCAGCGCCGGCGGCTCGAACAGCGCCGGCGGCTCGAACAATATCGAGAAGGTGCGGCGCAAGCTGGCCGATCTCGGCCAGGACGGTCCGGGAGGGTCCCGGCCCTAGCCCCGGGCTCGCGGGCCTCGCCCTGGGCTCGCTCCTGCTCGCCTCCTGCGCCACCGGCGGCGGGCTGCTGCCGCACAAGGGCGGCGAAACGACCCCGGCCTGGCAGATCCCGGCCGAGGCCTTCGGCACCCAGCGGCTCTTCCGGGTGAACTACTCGGGGCCCGAAGGCGAGGGCTCGTTCCGGGTCACCCTCCGCCTCGCCTCGCCCGTGCGCTACCAGCTCCAGGCGGTGGACCCCGTGGGCCGCGCGCTCTGGGGCGTGGACGTCAGCTCCGAGCAGGGGGTCTGGCTCGATCACCGCAACAAGCTCACCTGCTCCTTCCAGGGGGCGTTCGACGTCTCGGGCATCCCGCTCGGGCCGTTCCCCCTCCTGTCCCTCCCCTCCCTCCTGATCGGCCGCGTGCCGGCATCGCCGGCCGAGGGCACCGAGCCGGAGCGGCACGGCCAGGAGGTCGGCTTCGAGGACGGCGCCGGCCGGCACTGGACGGCCGAGATGGGCGAGGGGGGGACGGTGGACGGCTGGAATCTCCGGGACGGGCGGGAGGGGGGCCAGCCGTCCGTCTGGTTCATGCGCCGGGACAACTGGGCCTACCTCTCGGACCGCTCCCGCGGCGTGCAGGTGCGCTGGCGCGAGGTGCTCCGGGAGAACCTCGACAAGGAGCCGGAACCCCTCGTCCGGCCGTCCGGATACCGGGAAGGATCTTGCCGCGATCTGTACTCGCCGCGTCCCGGCCCCTGACGGATTTGACAGAGCGGCCTTTCCCCTCTAGCATTTACGCCTCCGCGGAGCAGTGGCTGGTCTCCCCGTGGAGCGAAACGTCCTGTCTTTTCATACCCTGGAACCAGTGTCGGGTATATAATCGCCTCACTGATGCTGGCGCGTGTTTGATGCGGTGCCCCCGGAACCGGGACGGGTCCAACTCGTCCAGGAGCCGGCGACGAGCCATGCAGAGGGTTACACCACCAGGGATGATGGAGAGGGACGCGAAATGGAGATCACAGAGGTCAAGGTTTTTCCGATTCAAGAAGAGAAGCTGAAGGCGTTCGTGTCGATCGTCTTCGACCAGTGCTTCATGGTGAATGACATCAAGATCATCCAGGGGAGGGAGGGCCTCTTCATCAGCATGCCCAGCCGCAAGAAGAAGAACGGGGAGTTCAAGGACGTGGCTCACCCGCTGAACAATGAAACGCGGCGCATGATCGAAGAAAAGGTCCTGGGGGAGTACCATAGGGTGCTCGCGGAGCGGGGGGAGGAGCCGGTGGTCTCCCTGGGCGTCTCGGCCGACGGGGACGGGCGGGCTCTGGCCGCCGACCCGGCCCCGCCCGCGGAGAAGAGCCTCGAGGAGGTGCAGGAGATGCACCTTCGCGACTCCTTCTGGACCGTTCCCTGAGCCCGGGCCCACCCCGGTCGCAGGGCAGTCGGGAGGAGGGGAGGGTGGGGGTACCTTGGACTGGGGCGTCGCCAAGCGGTAAGGCACCAGACTTTGGATCTGGCATCCGGAGGTTCGAATCCTCCCGCCCCAACCAGTTTGCGGTATCGACAGAAGCGAGTCACCATTGACCTCTTCGGGGGGCCGTTGCTGCGGTCTGCCCCGATTTCGCGCGCAATCATCGAGGGAGTATGCCAGGAGAGCTGAAGATCTTCGGGGGCCGCGCACACCCGGCCCTGGTCCAGGAAATCTGTGACGTGCTCAACATCGAGCCGGGGCGCAGCTCGTCGTTCAACTTCTCCGATGGCGAGACGTTCTGCCAGATCGAGGAGAACGTGCGCGGCTCCGACGTGTTCATCGTGCAGCCCACGAACGAGCCGGTCAACGAGAACCTCATGGAGCTGCTGATCCTGCTCGACAGCTTCAAGCGCTCCTCGGCCTCCCGGGTGACGGCCGTGCTGCCCTACTACGGTTACGCCCGGCAAGACAAGAAGGACAAGCCGCGCGTGCCGATCACCGCCAAGCTGGTCGCCGACCTGATCACCAAGGCCGGCGCCGACCGGGTCCTGACCATGGACCTCCACGCCGACCAGATCCAGGGCTTCTTCGACGTGCCGGTGGACCACCTGTTCGCCGCGCCGGTCCTGCTCGACGCCATCCGCGAGATGGAGATCCCCGACCTGGTCATCGTGTCGCCGGACGCCGGCGGCGTGGAGCGCGCCCGGGCCATCGCCAAGCGCCTGGAGGTGGGTCTCGCCATCCTCGACAAGCGCCGCACGGCCCCCAACGTCGCCGAGGTAATGCACGTGATCGGCGACGTGGACGGCTGCAACGCCCTGATCGTGGACGACATCATCGACACCGCCGGCACCATGACCAAGGCGGTGGACGCCCTGAAGAAGAAGGGGGCCCAGCGCGTGCTGGCCGCCGGCGTCCACGGCGTGCTCTCCGGTCCGGCCCTGCAGCGCATCAACGAATCGCCCCTGGAGCGGGTGCTCATCACGAACACCACGCCCCTGGAGCAGAAGCTGGCCCGCTCGCCGAAGCTGAAGCCGCTCTCGG
Organism: Thermoanaerobaculia bacterium; assembly: GCA_036266195.1. Lineage (GTDB taxonomy): Bacteria > Acidobacteriota > Thermoanaerobaculia > Multivoradales > UBA5704 > DATMER01. The sequence continues at coordinate 4,688 of DATANP010000273.1, forward strand.
TCGCTCCCCTGCTGGGCGAGGCGATCCGTCGCATCCATGTGAACAGCTCCGTGAGCTCCCTTTTCGTCTAAAGTACCCAGGAAGCAAGAAGAAGTGAGGAAACCATGAGCGAATTGACCATCGACGTCCAGAAGCGAGAGAAGACCGGCAAGGGGGCCAACCGCCGCGCCCGTTCCGGCGGCATGATCCCGGCCGTGGTGTACGGCGGCGGCAAGGACAGCATCTCGATCCAGATCGACCGCAAGTCCATGCTCGACCTGATGAAGAAGGCCGGCAGCGAGAACCCGATCTACCTGCTGAAGCTCACTGACAGCGGCGGCGAGCGCCACGCCATGATCCGCGAGGTGCAGACCGACCCCATCTCCCGTCAGGTGCTCCACATCGACTTCCAGCGCGTGATGATGGACCAGAAGGTCCGCGTGCAGGTGCCGGTCGAGCTGACGGGCGTGGCCTACGGCGTCAAGACCCAGGGCGCCGTGCTCGACTTCGTGACCCGCGAGGTCCACGTCGAGTGCCTGCCCGGCGACATCCCGAAGGCCATCGAGCTGGACGTCACCGGCCTCCACGCCGGCCAGCACGCCGAGGCGCGCGACCTGAAGCTGCCCAGCGGCGTCACCCTCCTCGATGAGGCCGACCGGGTCATCTGCTCGGTCACGCACGCCAAGACCGAGGAGGTTGAGGGCGCGGCGGACCGTCCGGAGCCCGAGCTCATCAAGAAGGGCAAGACCGAAGAGGCGTAAGGCCGTCAGGCCGTTCCGGATCCAATGGCAAAGGTCATCCTCGGATTGGGAAACCCCGGCGAGCGGTACCGCGACACCCGTCACAACGTTGGCTTCCTCGTCGTCGACGAGCTGGCCCGCCGCTGGGGCCTCCGCCTCGACCGGGAGGAGTGCGGTTCGCTCGTCGGAGGTCAGGAAACAATCCTGGCCCAGCCGCAGACCTACATGAACCGGAGCGGCTGGGCCGCGCGCTGCCTGGTCGAGGCCCATGGCCTCGACCCGTCGGACGTGCTGGTGGTCTACGACGAGATCGTCCTGCCGCTCGGCAAGCTCCGCATGCGCAAGTCGGGGAGCCCGGCCGGCCACCGCGGCCTGGAGTCGGTGATCGAAAACCTGAGCACCGACCAGGTGCCCCGGCTGCGTCTGGGGGTCTCCCCGGAGGACGGCCCGCCGAAAGGCGAGGACCTGGTCGAGTTCGTGCTCGGGCCCTTTCCGGCCGACCAGAAGGAGACCGTGGACGCCATGGTCAAGCGGGCCGCCGACGCCTGCGAGGCCTGGGTGAAGGACGGTCCGGAGCTGGCCATGAGTCGCTTCAACGGCTGAGACTTGCCTTTCCGCCGCCGATCCGTATAATTACGCCCCTTGTCACCCGGCCCGGGGTGTGTGCTCCGGAGCCGACATCGTTCACCTCTCTGTTCCGCTCGAAAGCGGGACTGCCCAGGCCATAGGGAGGTCCAGAATCCCCATGCGTACCTATGAGCTCGTCTTCGTCGTGGACCCGCGTGTGTCCGACGAGGACGTCACCACGATGATCAACGAGTACCGGCAGATGATCACCGCCGGCGGCTCCGAGATCACCGCGGAAGAGAACTGGGGTCGGCGCAAGCTCGCCTACTCGATCAACAAGCTGAACGAGGGCAAGTACGTCCTCTTCGGCATCACCAGCCAGGACGGCAAGACGTCGCTGCACGAGGTTGAGCACCGCATGCGGCAGAACGACAAGATCCTGCGCTACCTGACCGTCCGCACCGACGAGGACCTCAAGCGCGCCGCCCGCCGCAAGCAGGCGCCCCGCACCGGTCCGGGTATCGGCGGCAGTGACACCACCGACGTCGACGCGGATGCTGACGACAACCTCGACGCCGGAGAGGAGGCCTGACCATGGGACGCCCGAGAAAGGTCTTCTTCCGTCGGCGCAAGGTCTGTAAGTTCTGCGCCGACAAGATCGACTACATCGATTACAAGGACGTGAAGCTGCTGCAGCAGTTCATCCCGGAGCGCTCCAAGATCCTGCCCCGGCGGATCTCGGGGACCTGCGCCACGCACCAGCGGCCTCTGCAGCAGGCCATCAAGCGGGCGCGCCACCTGGCGCTGATCCCCTTCACCACGGACTAGGAGGCGAGCGTGAAAGTCATTCTGCTCTCCGACCAGCGCTCCCTCGGCCGGCGCGGCGAGACCGTCGAGGTCAAGCCCGGCTATGGCCGCAACTACCTGCTGCCGCAGGGCATCGCGCTGGAGGCCACGCCTGCCAACGTGAAGCTCTTCGAGCAGCAGCGCAAGAAGATCGACGCCCGCCACGCCAAGGAGCGGGACGCCGCCCAGGAGGTCGCCAACGGTCTGTCGGGCCTCCAGATCACCATTCCGAAGCGCGTCGGCGAGACCGGCACGCTCTACGGCTCGGTGACCGCCGGCGACGTCGCCGAGGCCCTGGAAGCCAAGGGCGTCACCATCGACCGCCGGCGCATCGACCTCGAGGGCGGCATCAAGACCCTCGGCGACCACGCCGTGCGCATCGACCTCCACTCCGAGGTCATGGCCGAGATCACCGTCTCGGTCGTCCCCGCGGAGTAGTCCTCCTTCCCACGATCTGAGATGACGGCGAGCGGCACCGACTCCAAGGAGCGCCGCTCGCCGTCCATCGACGACTTCCTCGACCATCCCACCCGCGATCTCTCCGACTGGGAGTGGCTCTGGAAGGGCGACGTCCCCTTCCCGATTCGCAGCCACCGCGGTCCCTTCGGCCGCCTCCTGGTCGCGGTCAAGCGCCTGTTCCGCCCGCTCGCCAAGGTTCCGCAGAACGACCTCTGGGAGCGCCAGCGGGTCTTCAACCTGATCCTCCTTGAGCACCTGCACCGCGCCGAAGAGGTCCGCGACGAGTACCGCCGCCGCCTGGAGTACCTGGAGGCCCTCGCCGCCGAAGGCATCCAGGAGATCATGCGGCACAACGACGCCCTCTTCGCCCGCGCCGATCAGAAGCTCGACCGCTACCGCCGCGAGACCCGCGACCTGCTGGGAAGCCTCGGAGCCGCGCTCTCCGTAGTCAAGACCGCCGAGCCCGCGCAGGCGGTCGAGACGGTGGCCCGGGCCCACGAGGAGCACGGCTACCTGGAGCTGGAGCGCCGCTACCGGGGGACCGAGGAGGAGATCCGAGAGAGGATCTCGGCCTATCTTCCGTGGCTGAGCAAGGTGGCCCCCGTCCTGGATATCGGCTGCGGCCGGGGCGAGGCGCTGGCGCTGCTCCGCGACCACGGCATCCCGGCGCGAGGGATCGACAGCAGCGCCCGCATGGTGGCCCTCTGCCGCGAGCGCGGCCTGGAAGCGGAGGAGGGCGACGCCTTCGCCGCGCTCGCCGCTCTCCCTGAAGGCAGCCTGGGCGGCGTGGTCTCCTTCCACGTCATCGAGCACCTGCCCGCGGCGCTGCTCGACCGCTTGGTCCGTCTCGCGTACCGGGCTCTCAAACCCGGCGGCGTGCTCATCCTGGAGACGCCGAACCCGCTCTCCATGCTGGTGGCCGCCCGCAGCTTCTGGCTCGACCCCACCCACCAGCGCCCGGTCCACCCCGAGAGCCTGAAGCTCATGTACGAGCTGGCCGGCTTCGATCCGGTCGAGCGCCTCGACTTGCGCCCCTATCCCGACTCCGAGCGCCTGCCCGAGATCGATCTCGCGCAGCTCCCCGAGGAGCAGCGCGTCCTGGCCGACCGCGTGAACCGCCTCCGCGACCGGCTGGACGAGCTGATGTTCGGGTATCAGGACTTCGGGATGGTTGGCAAGAAACCCCTCACCCCCTAGCCCCTCTCCCATCCCCTCCCATCCGCCGGGAGAGGGGAACCTGACCGGGTCCGAGAGGCAGGATCGCAGCGATGTCGCTTCAAAGGCGTCCCCCCCTCTCCCGGGTGGGCGGGAGTGCGATGGGAGAGGGGGCCAGGGGGTGAGGGGCTCTACGGCGGCGGTGCTTCCTCCGGCGCCGGGCTCTCCTGGGGCGCCGGGGCTTCGACGTTCGAACCGGGGGCGCCCTCGGGTTTCTTGCCCGGCATGGTCTCGCCTTCCTTCGGGATGTAGAAGGCCTTCTGCTGATACCAGGGGAGGCTGGTGATCGTCGACCACTGGTTGTTGTACTCGCGGGCGGGCTCCGTGCCGGCCACGAAGGCCTCCTGGATGATGCGCCCACCGCTCGAGCTGAGCAGGCCGCTGTAGTACTCGACGTTGCGCAGCAGCACGCCCGGCGGCACCTGGAACTTCTCGCCCTTCTTCATCCAGCCCTCTTTGAGCCCCTCCTCCGCGATCCGCTTCCAGATCGGCAGGGCGGCCACCGCGCCGCTCATGCCGCCGCCGAGCGACTTCTTCACGTCGTAGCCCACCCAGGTGAGGATCGTGTAGGTCGGCGTGAAGCCCACGAACCAGGCGTCCGAGTAGTCGTTCGTGGTGCCGGTCTTGCCCGCGATGTCCGTCTCCAGGCCGTTCAGCTCGAAGGCGGTACCGTGGTCCACGACCCCTTCCATCATGTGGGTCAGCACGTAGGCCACCGCCGGCTGGGTGGAGCTGTAGGAGGCCGGGAAGCGCTGGAACATCACCTGGCCGTCCGAGCCGGTGATCCGGTCGAACAGGTAGGGCTCGACGTAGGTGCCCTGGTTGGCAACCGTGGAGTAGGCCGCAGCCAGCTCCATGGGGACCAGGTCGGCCGCGCCGAGCGAGATGCTGGGATAGTTCGGCAGCCGCGTGCGGATGCCGCAGCGCTGCGAGAAGTCGATGACCTTCTTGCCGCCGACCAGGTCCCACAGCTTGACCGCGGGCACGTTGATCGACTGCTCCAGGGCGCGGCGCAGGGTGACGATGCCGTAGTGCTTCTTGTAGTAGTTCTCCGGCCGGTAGCTCAGCCGCCCGTCGGCGCCGATGAACGAGGTCGGCGCGTCGAGCAGGGTGTCGGCCGGGGTCCAGCCCGCCTCCAGGGCGGCGCCGTAGACCATCGGCTTGAACGCCGAGCCGACCTGCCGGTGGGCCTGGGTGATGCGGTTGAACTTGTTGCGGTCGAAGTCCCAGCCGCCGACCATGGCCCGCACCGCGCCGGTGCGGTGCTCGATGACCACGGCCGCCGCCTCCATCCGGGGCTCCTGCTCCAGGTAGAGCTTCGGCTCCGCGGCAGGCGCGTCCTTCTCGGCCTCCTTCTCGTCCTTCTTCTTGGGAGGGGCCGGGACCGACAGGCGGAACCAGGCCACGTCGCCGCGCTTGAGCAGGGAGCTCGGCGCCTTCCGGTTCGTCCAGGCCATGCCGGAGGCGTCCAGCGTGTAGGTGTCCTCGCCGATCCTGACCCGCGCCGTGGTGGGGCCGGACTCCAGGACGATGCCCTGGTACCAGCGGTCCAGCACCGGCTTGCCGCGGCCCCAGGTGGGCAGCTCCTGCTTCTCCAGGTCGCGGGTGTCGAGCTTGGCGATCGGACCGCGCCAGCCGCGCCGGTGGTCGAGCCGGAGGAGCCCCTCGCGCACTCCCTTCTCCGTGGCCGCCTGGATCTGGCGGTCGAGCGTTGTCCGCACCTGCATGCCGCCGCCGTAGAGAGCCGTGGCGCCGTACTTCGTCTCCAGGTACTTGCGGATGTCCTCCGCGAAGTAGGGGGCGAACGTCGTCTCGGTCTGCTGGGTGGACACGAGGAGAGGCTGGGCCACGGCCTGGTCGTGCTGCTCGCGGGTGATGAAACCCTCCTCCAGCATCCGCCGCAGCACGCGGTTGCGGTTCTTGAGGACCTGGTCGGGAGTGCGGTACGGGCTGTAGCGGCTCGGCGCCGGGATGATCCCGACCAGGGTCGCGGCCTCGGCCAGGGTGAGCTTGGCCGCCGGCTTCCCGAAGTAGTAGCGCGAGGCCGCCTCGACCCCGTAGTTGCCATGGCCGAGGTTTACCAGGTTCAGATAGAGCGTGAGGATCTGCTGCTTGGAGTAGTTCTTCTCCAGCTCGACCGCGAGGAAGGCCTCCTCGACCTTGCGCCGCCAGGTGCGCTCGCGGCTGAGGAACAGGCTGCGAGCGAGCTGCATGGTGATGGTCGAGGCGCCCTCCACGACGTGGCCGGCCTTGATGTCGGTCACCGCGGCGCGGGCGATGCCCATGGCGTCGATGCCGCCGTGGTGGAAGAAGTTGCTGTCCTCGGAAGCGAGCACCGCCTGCTGGAGCGTTTTGGGGATCTCCCCCTCCTTGAGCATGACCCGGCGCTCCCGGGCGAACGTGGCGAAGACCGAGCCGTCGCGCGCGTAGAGCTGCGTGACCAGGCTGGGCGTGTAGTCGGCCAGGGCGTCCACCCGCGGCATGTGGATCGCGGCGGCCACGGCCACGCCCGCCACCGCGCCGGTCAGGAGCGCGATGAGCAGCGGCACCACCCAGCGGATCAGCCGGGGTCCGGGCCGGGGCGCCGGGGAGACGACCTGGGGTGTGCGCGGAGGGGTGGGATTGTCGGTCATCGGGTCGTATCTCACAGGGTCATTATAACGGGGTCAATCTAGAGGCCGGATCGTGGTAGAAAGAGCCCAATGGAGCCGAACCCCCCTTCTCCCTTCGATCCCGGCCGGCACGCCGGCCCCAAGCCCGAACGCGGCCCGTCGCGCACCCGGCCCCTGCTGATCGGCTGCGGCGCCGTATTCGTCCTCCTGGGCATCGCCACTGTGATCCTGATCACGAAGCTGCCCGAGCTGTCCGGCTGGGTCTTCCAGCAGTTGGAGCAGAAGGTGATGATGAAGCTCCCGCCGGACGTCACCCCCGAGGAGCGCCAGCGCCTGGACGTGGCCTTCGACGACGCGGCCAAGGCGGTCGGCCAGGGCAAGACCGATCCGGAGAAGGTCCAGGAGCTGAACACCATGCTCATGGAGATGGGCCAGCCCGGCCGCATCCTCACCCACGACGACATCATCCGGCTGACCCACGACCTGGAGGAAGTGGCGGGGAAGAAGGCGGGCTGAGCCCGTGTTGGAAATAGGCCATGGCCGGATTTGAGCTCGTCTCCCGCTTCACGCCTCAGGGCGACCAGCCCGAGGCCATCCAGCAACTCGTCGAAGGCATCAACCGGGGCGACAAGGAGCAGGTGCTCCTCGGCGTCACCGGCTCGGGCAAGACCTTCACCATCGCCCAGGTCATCGAGGCGGTCAACCGGCCGACCCTGATCCTCTCGCACAACAAGATCCTGGCCGCGCAGCTCTTCCAGGAGTTCCGCAGCTTCTTCCCGCACAACTCGGTCGAGTACTTCGTCTCCTACTACGACTACTACCAGCCCGAGGCCTACGTCCCCTCGACGGACACCTACATCGAGAAGGAGACGAGCATCAACGAGGAGATCGACCGCCTCCGCCTGCGCGCCACCAAGTCGCTGTTCGAGCGCCGGGACGTGATCATCGTGGCCTCGGTCTCTTGCATCTACGGTCTGGGCTCGCCCGAGGCCTTCTTCGGCATGCTCCAGTTCTTCAGTAAGGGCGACACCGAGGGTATGGACCCGGTTTTGAAGCGTCTGGTTAACATGCAGTACCAGCGCACCCAGCTCGACCTGTACCAGGGCAGCTTCCGGGTGCGCGGCGACGTGCTGGAGATCCTGCCCGCCTATGAGGAGCTGGGCATCCGGGTCGAGTACTTCGGCGACGAGATCGAGCGCATCACCCGCTTCGACGTGCTGCGCGGTGAGGCGGTCCAGGAGGTGGACCGCATGGCGGTCTACCCGCGGACCCACTACGTCACGCCCAAGGACAAGCTGGAGCGGGCCATCGAGGGGATCAAGATCGAGCTGGTCGAAAGGCTGGCCGAGCTGGAGGCCGAGGGCAAGCTCCTGGAGCGCCAGCGCCTGGAGCAGCGCACCCGCTTCGACCTGGAGATGCTCCAGGAGATCGGCTACTGCCACGGTATCGAGAACTACTCGCGCCACCTCTCGGGCCGCGCCCCGGGCGAGCCGCCGCCGACCTTGTTCGACTACTTCCCCGACGACTTCCTGATCGTCCTGGACGAGAGCCACCAGACCGTCCCCCAGATCCGCGGCATGTACCACGGCGACCGCTCGCGCAAGGAGACGCTGGTGAGCTTCGGCTTCCGTCTCCCCTCGGCGCTCGACAACCGGCCGCTGACCTTCCCGGAGTTCGACGAAAGGGTGGGGCAGAGGATCTACGTCTCCGCCACTCCGGCCCCCTGGGAGCTGGAGCGCACCGGCGGCGTAGTGGTGGAACAGGTCATCCGTCCCACCGGCCTGCTCGACCCGGTGATCGAGATCCGGCCCGCGCAGGGCCAGGTGGACGACCTGATCGGTGAGATCCGCAAGGTGCTCTCCCGCAAGGAAAGAGTCCTGGTCACCACGCTCACCAAAAGGATGGCCGAGGAGCTGACCCAGTACCTGGCCGAGCTGGGCATGAGGGTCCGCTACATGCACAGCGACGTCGAGACCCTGGAAAGGGTGGAGATCGTGACCGGCCTGCGGCGCGGCGACTTCGACATCCTGATCGGTATCAACCTGTTGCGCGAGGGCCTGGACCTGCCCGAGGTCTCCCTCGTGGCCATCCTGGACGCGGACAGGGAGGGCTTCCTGCGCAGCACCACCTCGCTGATCCAGACCGTGGGCCGCGGTGCGCGCAACCTGAACGGCAAGGCGATCCTCTACGCGGACCAGATGACCGACTCGATCCGCCGCACCCTGGACGAGACCGAGCGCCGCCGTAAGAAGCAGCAGGAGTACAACGAGGAGCACGGCATCGAGCCGCAGTCGATCCTCAAGGACATCCACAACCCGCTGGTCCAGATGAGCAACCTGGACCTGTACTCGGCCGGCCCGGCCCGCCTGTCCGATACGCCCGAAGGACTGGACATCCCGTTGTCCGAGCAGATCTCCCGCCTGGAGAAGGACATGCGGGCCGCCGCCAAGCGCCTGGAGTTCGAGGAGGCGGCGGCCCTGCGCGACAAGCTCAAGGAGCTGCGCGAGCTGCAGATCTACGCGGGGTAGGGGGATCAACCGCCGGGCTTGGGATATGTCTGAGGAGTCGTGTCACTGGTCGCGCAGTCTTCCCAGGCGGGGGCTGCCGGCCCGGTGAGAGCAGCCCGAAACTCGCGGTACACCCGGCGCGGGGTGTACGTGTAGAGCGAAGTGGTTGAGCTGATTGTCCCGAACCCGTACCCGTCGCCCCCTTCCACATCCACGTCGAAGAGGACGGCGTCGACCTGGCCGGACAGCGCAATCCTGGGATCGGCCTGATCGAGCTGGTTGAAATGGGTGACCAGGGTCGTGCACTGAGCCTCCTCCGGGAGCCCTGCTTTCAGCGATAGCCCCAACTCGTCGACGACCAGCCGTACCGTCGAGGCATCGGCTCCGAGGACTTCGGCGATTTGGACGAACATCGGGGCGAAGAAGTTGTTGAGGCCCTCACGGTCGGCTGGGATCACGGGGTAGGGGTGCAGCGACAGGGCATCCATCTTTTGCAGGATCTCGCCGCCATAGGCGGGGTCCGCGAGCATGTCGCCGAGGAAGGCCTGGGGGGCGTAACCACTGCACGTCGGCAGGTTCACTCGCATGCAGGTGCTGCTCGACACCGAAAGCACCCCGCCGAGGACGCGCATGGCGGGGTTTGCGGCCTTCACCGCGTCGTACGTTGCCGTCAGGAGGTGGTCGTAGACCGCCGGATCGGGGTCATGCCAGTAATGGCTGAGGTTGGGCTCGTTCCACACCTCGATGCCTGCGGAGAGGGGGTAGCGCTTCGCGATCGCGGCTGCCATGGCCGCGTAGTTCGCGATGTGCGAGTTGTCCGGTGGATACAGACAGGCTGCTCCCAGGGGCTGCTGAATGCACTTGACCAGATTTGCCCAGCGGGGCGTTCCCCATAAGACCCAGATCGGCCGAACCCCGTGGGCGACGAAGAAGTGATAGTAGCCGTCGTACGTGTCCCATTGGTAGCAGCCGGAGGTCGCTTCGGCCTGGTTCCATTGGAAGTTCTCCCGCACGAGGACCCCATTCATGTCCGAAGTAATGCGCGCGACGGTGGGAGCCTCGGCGAGGCCCCCCTGGATGGCTCCGTCGTTGAAGCCGATCGGCAGGTGGCCGTGGTCGTCGCGGCCGTAGAGCGGCTGACCAGCGATTGGGGGATCGAGCGCGGTGACGGTGGCGGGCGGGTTGGCTACGATCAGTGCGCCGTGGAGATCGGTCGGTGTCCTGGCCGCCTTGCAGGTCGAGAGAGCCGCACTCGCCGCTGGAACGAGCAGCGTGGCGAGCAGCAGCCCCATACCCGCAATTTGATCTGGCTTGAATGAAGACATCATGGTTGCTCCTTTCCTTGAAATTGCCCTCGGCCCAAGACCCAGGGCAGCTTCGGTGCCAGCTCCCTGCGATGACGAAAGTCCTTGAAAATCAAGGCTCAAGGACTTTTCTTGAGACGGGAGGACCGGAACGGATCGGATAGTCTCTATCCGAAAGGGTAGGGCGGGCTTGCGGCTGGTTGGAAGCCTCCGTCGTTTCGCCGGAAGGAGGGCCGATCCCTCGCTTTTATGTAAGAAGAAACTGGGGGATGAAGCCGATCCCTGGGTCCGCTGAACGGGAAACCCGGGGGACCGAGTAGGGCGTCAACCTTGAAGTGACGCGTTCTTCTGTCGGCGGACAGCTCGTCCAGCTTATCGGAGGCGGAGTCGACTTATCCGAGGGCCGGTAAGGTTACCGG
>DATANP010000274.1:0-2570 GCA_036266195.1 Thermoanaerobaculia bacterium
CCTGGCGGACCGCTTCGTGCCCAGGGTAGACGAGGACTCCCGGGTGGCCATAGAACGCCAGGCAGACAGTCTTGCCGGCGCGGACCGGCACGAGGGTCCTCTCGACCATGCGGCGGTAGGTGATCATCCGGTCGAGGCCCACCTTGTATTCGTCGTGGAGCGACTCCGCCGTGGGGTTCAGGCCCTGGATCCAGGTGCTGGTCGCCGGATCGGCGACCACATAGAACAGCTTGTCCGACTGCTCCATGCAGGCCAGGGCCTCCTGGGTGACCTGGCCTGCGATCATGTGGCCGGTGCCGACGAGGGTCAGACGACCTTTCCGCACAGTTCCTCTCCACAAGTTGAAGGGTTGCTTGCAGAAAGCATGGCGACCCGGGGAGCCCTTGTCAAGCGCGGGGCCCGGCTCTATCGTAGGGGTGATCTGCTTCAAAGCTGAGGAGAGACGGCGATGGCGGAGCTGAGCCTCTGCATGATCGTGCGCGACGAATCGGAGGTGCTGGCGCGCTGCCTGGAGTCGGCCGCGGGCGTCGCCGACGAGACCGTGATCGTGGATACGGGATCGACCGACGGCACCATGGATATCGCCCGCTCCTTCGGCGCCCGGGTCGAGCCCTTCCCCTGGATCGACGACTTCTCCGCGGCGCGCAACCGCTCCTTCGAGCTGGCCTCCCGTCCCTACATCCTCTGGCTCGACGCGGACGACGTGCTCCTGCCGGCCGAGCGCGAAAAGCTTCTCGGCCTGAAGCCGCGGCTTGCCGCGGACGCCTATCTGCTGCGCTACGACTACGTCCACGACCGCTTCGGCGCCTGCACGACCTCGTTCCTGCGCGAGCGCATCGTGCGCAACACGCCGCGCCTCCGCTGGTGCCTGCCGGCGCACGAAAACATCCCCCTGGGCCCGGAGGTGGCGAGCGAGGTCGCCGACGTCACGGTCACGCACCGGCCGGCCGGCAACATGGGGCGCAAGCACGAGAAGTATCTGGGCATTCTCGAGAGGCTGGCCCGTCAGCCGGGAGGCTCCTGTCCCTGGGTCGACTGCCTCCTGGGAAGCGAGTACCACGCGGGCAGCCGGTACGCCGAAGCGGTGGCCGCCTATGAGCGGTTCCTGGAGCGCTTCGACGAGCGGAGCGTCGACGGGCCCTGCGTCCGGCGGCAGCTCGCCGAGAGCCACTACGGGCTCGCTCTCCAGGCGCGGGACCCGGAGGAGAAGAGACTTCACCGCCGGCGCGCCCGGGCCGAGGCCGAGTCGGCCTGGCGCCTCGATCCCCGGCGGTCGGAGCCCCTGCTCCTCCTCGGCCACATCGCGGAGGAGGAGGGGGATCTCGCGGAAGCCGTCTCCTGGTACGAGCGCGCCATCCAGCCTCTCCCCGCCGTGGCCGCCCCCGTGTCGCCGGTGGCCTACGGCGTCGCGCCGGCGATCCGGCTGTCCGAGGTCTGGAAGCAGCTCGGCGACCTGCCCAGGGCGCGGCACTACAACGAGATGGCCCTCGCCTGGCGGCCGACCGACCCCCTGCTCCATCTCGCGCGGCGCGCGCTGGGGACCTAGTCCTTCTCCCTGGCGATCGGCCCCACCGTCGCCTTCGTGGCCTTCAGATAGTCGGCCGGTGCGAGGAGGATCTGTGTACCCCGCACCCCGGCGGAGACCGAGATCTCGTCGAACAGCTCGACCGTCTCGTCCGCGAAGACCGGGTAGTCCTTCTTCCCGGCGAGCGCGGTGACGCCGCCCCGGACGTAGCCGGTCAGCGGCTGGACCTCCTTGAGAGAGACGGTGTCCACCTTGCGGTCGCCCGAGAGGCGGGCGATGGCCTTCAGGTCCAGCTCGGCGTCGCCGGGGACCACGGCGAGGAGCACGCCGGTGCGGTCGCCGCGGGCGACCAGGGTCTTGAACACCTGCTCGGGGGGGAGGCCGATCTTCGCGGCCACGCTTTCGGCGCGGAGATCGTCGGGGTCCACCTCGTAGTCCACGAGGCGGTAGGGGATGGCGAGGGAGTCGAGGAGGCGGGCGGCGTTCGTCTTCATGAAGAACCCCCTCTCCCCCGGTACGGGGGAGAGGGCAGGGGAGAGGGGGAACGGGATCAATTTTACTTCGACGCCTGATCCTTCTTCTTCTGGGTCTCCAGGTTGATGGAGATCTTCACGTCGTCGCTCAGCACCACGCCGCCGTTGTCGAGCGCCGCGTTCCAGTTGATGCCGTAGTCCTTCCGGTTGAGGGTCAGATCGGTCGCGAAGCCGGCCTTCTCATTGCCCCAGGGGTCCTTTACCGTGCCGAGGAACGCAACCGGCAGGGTCACTTCCTTGGAGACGCCCCGCATCGTCAGGGTGCCGGTCACGTTGTAGGTGTCCTTGTCGGCCTTCTTGATGCTCTTGCTCTTGAAGGTGATCTCCGGGTACTTCTCGACGTAGAAGAAGTCCTCGCCCTTCAGGTGCTTGTCCCGGTCCGGCAGGTTCGTGTCGATGCTGTCCGCCTTGATCTTGAAGTCCACGCTCGACTTCTCCAGGTTGGCCGGATCGAGGTTGATCGTCCCCTGGTAGTCGTTGAAGTTGCCGCGCACCTGGGTCACCAGGTGGCG
>DATANP010000275.1:0-10865 GCA_036266195.1 Thermoanaerobaculia bacterium
CGACACCTCCGCGGAGAACGACGACATGGTGCAACTGAAGTCCGCGGTCATGCCGGCTTCCGCCGCTCCGAAGACCAGGGTCCGCGTTCGCCTGCCCGCTCCCGCCCCGAACGACGTGCCGGTGGTGATCACCAATCCGGATGGGCGCCTGCGCTTCCCGGCGGACACGACGAAGGCCTTGACGCTGCCGAAGAGCGGCGACTGGGTCGAATTCGAGGTCTCCGGCGAGCAGCCCAGCGCGGCCAAGGACGACGCGGTCATCGAGGTACATCAGGACACCGCCGACGGCGCCGATCTGGGACGACAGACCATGACGGTCTTCTCCTTTGAGTCCCAGCTCCGGTTGATCCGCGGCGGCGACTATGTGCTCGGCACGATAAACGGTAACTATGCCCTCGCCGCGGACCCCGCCCCGGCAGTAAAGTACGAAGCGGACGCCACCCTCAAGCCTGCCGGGTTGGACTGCTCCGCGCCTCCTCTCAGGGACATCCGCATCGGATTCGTTCAGGAAGGGCTGGGGGAGCGCTCTTTGACCTTCGACAAACCCTCCAACCTTGTCTGCCAGCCCGGCGACCTGGGGAAAAAGGTCAAGGTAGCGGCGAGCCAAAGTCAACGCTTCGTCCATCAGAATTACGTCCGCGACGCCGATAACGCGGCTTATCTGCCGCTGTACAGCCAGGAGGAGCAAGCTCTTGCCGTCCCCCTCGGCTGCCCGGAAGGGAAGACGGCGTGGGAGGTCGACATGCCCACCCTCTCGGCCTTTCCTACCGCCGATCTTTCGATTCCCGGGGGAACCGTTACCTACAGCTTCAAGAGCATGGCGATCAACGACGCATTCAGGATCTGGAGCGTCTCCTTCGATACCGCGGCGTTCACCGTCGTCCCTCTGCGGGAGAGCGAGTGGTATCTCAAGGCGGATAGCAGCAACGCCACGGGCTCGCAGGGGGTGACCATGCTTCCTGGCGATCGCGCTCCGACCCGCGCGCCGCTGACCTCCGGACCGCTCTTCAATGACCCAGCCAGCTTTACCAAGAGCAGCATTCCGCAGGGAGAGGTCGAGCTTGTGTGCCACTAGGTAAACGGGCGGGCAAGACGAGGTGACCTGCTCGGCATCGGCGAGCGGTGGCGGCCCGGAGGCATTCGGTCTTCAGGCCGCCGCGGCGGACCGCCGCTTCTCGATCCAGTCTCGGGCCTGGCCCTCGTGGTCGAAGAAGTCGATGTCGAAGCGCACGTCCTTGCGGAAGAGCTTGACCCCCGCGAAGACCAGCTTGGCCATGACCTTGGACGACAGCTTGGCGCGGCAGATGGCGATGCCCCGCACCGGCATGCGGGTGAGCGCCTCGGAGGTGACCTTGCGGCCGGCCGGTGTGCCGCTGCCGAACTCGGTCATGTCCACGAGCATGTAGATGGCCTTGCGCCCCCGCGCCATCTCCTCGTGGATGCCGGCCAGCGCCTCGCTCTCCTGCAGCGAGACATCCCCTTTCAGACGCAGGACGATCAGCTCCGGCTCCTCAAACCAGGTGGCATGGGAACCGACAGGTTGAATTTCGGGCATCCCCGGTCCTCCTCAAATCAAGACTTCCCATCAAAAGATGCCCATACGATACGACCCCCGACGGCCCGGCGCAACAAGGCTTTCCGTGGATGCTCAGGGTTCACTGGAGAGATCGGGGCACTTGGAGAAGGAATCGTTGACACGTCGTGAAGGCAAGGCTACTCTCCGCCGGTGAAGCTGCCTGAAGCAGACCGCGTCATCATCGATCCTGGTAAGTTGCGGGACTATGTGCTTTCTCCGACGCACTCGATCGGCCGCTTCAAGGCCGTGTTCTTCACAAGGCTCGGCCTTACTCCGGAGAACTGGGAGAGGCTGGAGGTGGAGGTGCGGCGGCTTGCCCGTCAGGAGGAGGCTGAGCCGGGCGGCGAGACCTTCTTCGGCGTGAAATATGTCGTTCGCGGGATCATCACCGGCCCGATGGGAACGAGCGCCACCGTTCGGACCGTATGGATCGTACTCCGTGGAGAACAGGTGCCGCGATTGGTTACAATCTACCCCGAGGACTGACGATGAGCCTGAAACTTCTCGAAACCGTCGTGCTGACCCGAGACCTCCCGCAGCACAACCTGCGCGCGGGAGACCTGGGAGCGGTCGTCCAGGTCTACGAGCCGGATGGCCTGGAGGTGGAGTTCGTCACGGCGTCGGGGCGGACGCAAGCCCTGGTGACCCTGAGGCAGGGCGATGTGCGGCCGGTGGCTGACGACGACCTCGTCACCGTCCGCACTCTCGCGAAGACCGCCTGATTCCACTTCCTCCCTGATCTCTCCATGGACCTGTTTGCGCTGACCCGGGCGCTGATCGACCTCGAGTCCGTAACGGGCCACGAGCGGGCGATCGGCGAGTTGCTCTTCGACCACCTGTCCGGCCTCGCGGCCCGGACCGGCGGCCGGGTGGAGCGTATGGCCGTGGACCGCGACCGCTTCAACCTGTTCGCGGCCTGGGGCGAGCCCGAGGTGGTCCTCTCCACCCACATGGACACGGTGCCGCCGTTCTTCCCCTCCTCTGAGGATGAGGAGCACGTCCACGGCCGGGGAGCGTGCGATGCCAAGGGCATCCTGGCCTCCATGATCAAGGCCGTGGAGGTGCTGCTCGCCGAGGGGCGGCGCGGCTTCGGGCTCCTGGCCGTCGTGGGCGAGGAGACGGACAGCCTCGGCGCGCAGGTGGCGAACCGCAACCCACGAGGGTCGCGCTACCTGATCGACGGCGAGCCCACGGAGAACCGCCTCGCCGTGGGCTCCAAGGGCGCTCTCTATCTCCGGGTCGAGGCCCATGGCCGTATGGCTCACTCAGCCTATCCTGAGCTGGGCGAGTCAGCGATCGACCGGCTGCTGGAGGCCCTGGCCCGGCTCCGCGCCGTGCCGCTGCCGTCCGACCCGGTCCTCGGCGAAACCACGATGAACATCGGTACCCTCTCCGGCGGCCGGGCTTCGAATGTGATTGCCGACCAGGCGCGCGCCGAGGTCATGCTGCGCACCATAGGAGATACCGGGGAGCTCCGCCGGAGCCTCCGGGCCGCCCTGGGCCAGGTGCCCGGGGTGGAGATCGCCGAGGAGCGCGAGAGCCGGGCCATGCGCCTGGGGTCCCTGCCGGGTTTCGAGACCACGGTGGTCAAGTACACCACCGACATCCCACGGCTGGACGCCTGGGGCGAGCCGTTCCTGCTTGGCCCCGGAAGCATCCATCTTGCGCATACTCCCGTAGAGAGGGTGCCCCGGCGGGAGTTGGAGGAGGCCGTCCTCCTCTACGCCGAGATGGTTCGGCGCTTGCAAACCGGAGTGCCAGGGGATAGGTAGCCCGAGCGAGGGTTCAAGACAATGAGAAAGATCGAGGTCGGCATCCTGGGGGCCACTGGCACGGTGGGTCAGCGCTTCGTCCAGATCCTGGAGGAGCACCCCTGGTTCGAGGTGAAGTGGCTGGCGGCGAGCGACCGCAGCGCGGGCAAGCGCTACCGGGAGGCGACTTCCTGGCAGCTCGAAGGCGAGCCCCCGGCCACCGTGGCGGATCTGGCAGTCGAGGAGGCCGTGCCCGGCCGCGGGCCGAAGCTGGTGTTCTCCTCCATGGCGTCGAACCAGGCGGCGGAGATCGAGCGCGCCTTCGCGTCCGAGGGACACGTGGTGGTCTCGAACTCCAGCCACTACCGCATGGCCGGGGACGTGCCGCTGCTCGTGCCCGAGGTCAACCCCGGCCACCTGGGGCTGCTGCCGGGCCAGCGCCGCGAGCGCGGCTGGAGCGGAGCGATCGTCACCAACCCGAACTGCGCGGCCGTGGGTCTCGTGATGGCCCTCGCCCCGCTCAAGGTCTTCGGCCTGATGAACGCCATGGTGACCACCTTCCAGGCGGTCTCCGGCGCGGGCTACCCCGGAGTGCCGTCGCTCGACGCGCTCGGCAACGTGATCCCCTACATCGGCGGCGAGGAGGAGAAGGTCGAGAGCGAGCCGCAGAAGATCCTCGGCGACCTGGTGGGCGACCGGATCGAGCCCCTCCCCCTGGCCGTGAGCGCGAGCTGCCACAGGGTGCCGACGATCGACGGCCACATGGTGGCGGTGAGCCTGGAATTCGAGAGGAAGCCCACGCGCGAGGAGCTGGTCGAGGCGCTCGCCGGCTTCCGCGGGCTGCCGCAGGAGCGCGACCTGCCGACCGCTCCGAAACGGCCGATCCACGTTATGGAAGCCCCCGACCGGCCGCAGACCCGGAAGGACGTGAATCTGGAAGGCGGCATGGCGACGGCGGTCGGCCGCATCCGGGAGTGCTCGATCTTCGACTGGAAGCTGGTGACGCTCTCGCACAACGTCCTCCGCGGCGCGGCGGGGGCGGCGGTGCTCAACGCCGAGCTGATGAAGTCGGAAGGCTTGCTCGACGCATGAGCCCCTCACCCCCGTCCCCTCTCCCATCCCCTCCCAACCGCCGGGAGAGGGGCGCCTCCACCCGAACACCTCCTGAACGTTCCCCCTCTCCCGGTCGGGCGGGAGTGCGGTGGGAGAGGGGGCCAGGGGGTGAGGGGTCCTTATGATCGTGATGAAGTTCGGGGGCAGCTCGGTCGACACGGCGGAGTCGATCGAGCGGGTGGTGGGGATCATCCGGAGCCAGCGCGACCGGCGGCCGGTGGTCGTGGTCTCGGCCATGGCGAAGACCACCCGCAACCTCTGGGAAGCCGCCGATCGCGCCGCGGCCGGAGACCTGCCGCGAGCCTGGGCGTTGTTCGAGGAGATCCGCGACTACCACGCGCGCGAGGCCCCTGCCGCCGTCCCCATGCTGGAGGGCTACTTCGGGGAGCTGCACCAGGTGCTGGAGGGGATCGCGGCTGAGGACCGGGTCACGCCGCGTTCGTCCGACCATGTGGCGAGCTTCGGCGAGCTGGTGTCGAGCGTCATCCTCTCCATGGCCTTGGATGGGGTCTGGATCGACTGCCGCCAGGTCGTCATCACCGACGACCAGTTCACCCGTGCCCGGCCGATCTATGAGGAAACGGATCCGCGGCTCCGGAGCGCCCTCCTCCCCCACCTGGAGGCAGGCCGGGTGCCGGTGCTCGGCGGCTTCGTCGGCTCCACGCGGGACGGCGTCACCACCACGCTCGGCAAGGAGGGGTCGGACTTCTCGGCCGCCATCGTCGGTGCCGCACTCGGTGCCGAGGAGGTCCAGATCCTGACCGACGTGGACGGCATGATGACCGCCGACCCGCGGTGTGTCGAGGGGGCGCGCTGCATCCGGACGCTCTCCTTCGCGGAGAGCCTGGAGCTCGCCTGCTCGGGTGCCAAGAAGCCCCACTACGGTACCCTGGGACCGGCCAGCCGCGCGGACGTGCCGATCCGCATCCTGAGCTCGCTGCATCCCGGATCGCCCGCAAAAGGCACCCTCATCGGCCGGCGCAACGCCGCGGCGGCGCCCGCCATCAAGTCAATCGCCTGGAAGCCCGGCGCCCACCACCTCATCGTGCGCCAGCCTGCCGGCCGGGTGTTCGAGGTGTGCGAGCGCTTCCGGCCGGTGCTGACCGTGCTGTCCGCCGATGGGCGAAAGGTCGAGATCTCCCTCGACCGGTCCGACCGCCTGGCGGAGATCCGGGCAGCCTTCAGCGGCGATATCGAGGTAGGTCCAGGCCGGGCCGTGGTGTCGCTGGTTTCGGACGATCTCGCGACCAGCCCGGAGCTAGCGGCGAGGATTCTGGAGATCGCGGCCCGCTGGGAGCCGCGGCTGGTGCTCGAAGGAGCGGCGGCGCCCTGCGTCCGCTGCCTGGTCGAGGAGGAGCACGTGGAGGACGTGATCACCGAGCTGCACGAGCGGATCTTCCAGGGTCCGCCAGGGGAGCCTGTGGAATGAAGCTGGCACTTGTCGGATATGGACGGATGGGAAAGCTCGTCGAGGAGCTGGCCCCGGGCCATGGCTTCGAGGTGGTCAGCCGGCTGACGAGCCGGGATCATGAGGTGGTTCCCTGTGACGTAGCCATCGACTTCTCGACCGCGGCCGCCGTACCGGAGACGGTCGAGCGGTTCGCCGCGCTCGGCATCCCTCTCGTGATCGGCACCACCGGCTGGCTGGCCGAGCTGCCCCGGGTCCGGGAGGCCGTCGAGAAAAACGACGCCGGCCTTCTGTACGGCGCCAACTTCTCGGTGGGGGTGCAGGTCTTCTACAAGTTGGCCGGGGCGGCGGCCTCTCTCCTGTCCGGCGAGCAGGACTACGAGGCGTGGCTCTACGAGATCCACCACAGCAAGAAGAAGGACGCACCGTCGGGCACAGCGATCCAGATCCGTAAGGTCATGGAGCAGGAGGGGTGGGACCGGCGGATCGACGTGGCGAGCAGCCGGGCGGGGGCGATCCCGGGCACGCACCAGGTCGGGTTCGACTCCGAGGCTGATACCATCACCCTTCAGCACACCGCCCGCAGCCGGGCCGGATTCGCGCACGGGGCGTTGCGCGCCGCGCGCTGGATGATCGGCCGGCGGGGCTTCTACGAGTTCAGTCAGGTCTGGGAGGACATCGTCCGCTCTCCCCGCTCGTGAAAGGCCCATCATGAAAAGCGATTCCAAATTCCAAGGCTGCGGCACCGCACTGGTCACCCCGTTCAAGTCCGACCTCTCCGTCGACGAGGAGACGCTGCGCCGCCTCGTCCGGCGCCAGATCGACAGCGGCATCCACTTCCTCGTCCCCTGCGGCACCACGGGCGAGAACCCCACCCTCACCCGGAAGGAGCACCTGCGGGTGGTGGAGATCACCCTGGAGGAGGCCAAGGGCAAGGTGCCGGTGCTGGGCGGCGCGGGCGGCAACAACACCGCGGAGGTGGTGAGCCTCGCCAAGGAGGTCGAGGCGCTCGGTGCGGACGGCCTCCTGGTGGTCACTCCGTACTACAACAAGCCGACGCCGGACGGCCTGTTCGCGCACTACCGCGAGGTCTCGCAGGCCACACGGCTGCCGATCGTGGTCTACAACGTCCCGGGTCGGACCGGGGTCAACGTGGAGGCCAAGACCCTGGCGCGCCTCGCGACAATCGACCGGGTGGTGGCGGTCAAGGAGGCCTCGGGCAACATCTCCCAGATGTCGCAGATCTTCCAGGAGGTGCCGCCCGGGTTCGCGGTGCTCTCGGGCGACGACGCCGTGACCCTGCCGCTGATCGCGCTGGGCGGGGTGGGGTTGATCTCGGTGGCCTCCAATGAGATTCCCTACGCCATGTCGCGCCTGACCTCGCTCTGCATGAAGGGGGACTTCCCGGCGGCCCGGGATCTGCACCGGCGGCTGCACGCCTTGATGGACATCAACTTCATCGAGTCGAACCCGGGCCCGGTGAAGTCGGCCCTGGCGATGATGGGCCTGATCGAGCCGGTCTACCGCCTCCCCGCGGTGCCGCCGCGGCCGGAAAGCGTGAAGAAGATCGAAGCCGTGCTCTCCGACCTCGGCCTGATCCCGGGCAGCCTGGTGCCGAGCGTCGAGGAGCCGGTGCATGCCTGAGCTCAGGGAGGAGATCGAGACTGCCTTTTCCAGTCCGCCTTCCGACGACCACCTCGCCCTCTTCCACCGCTTCAAGGAAGCTCTGAACCGGGGCGAGGTCCGCGCGGCCGAGCCCGACCCCGGCTCTCCGGCCGGCTGGAAGGTCAACACCTGGGTGAAACAGGGCATCCTGCTCGGCTTCCGGCTCGGGAAGATCGTGGACATGTCCGCCGGCCTCCCCTTCCAGGACAAGGACACTTACCCGGTGCGCAAGCCGGGCGAGGGGGTCCGGATCGTGCCCGGGGGTTCCTCGGTCCGGGACGGCGTCTACCTGGGCAAGGGCGTGACCTGCATGCCGCCGATGTTCATCAACACCGGGGCCTATGTGGATGATGGCACCATGGTGGACTCCCACGCCCTGGTCGGAAGCTGCGCGCAGGTCGGCAAGAGAGTCCACCTCTCCGCCGCCGCCCAGATCGGCGGCGTGCTGGAGCCGGTCGGAGCCCTGCCGGTGATCGTGGAGGACGACGCCCTGATCGGAGGCAACTGCGGGGTCTACGAAGGCACGGTCGTGAAGCGCCGCGCCGTGCTCGCCGCGGGCGTGATCCTCACCCGCTCCACCCCGGTCTACGACCTGGTCCGGGAGATTATCCACAGAGCCCCGGAAAATGGCCCGCTGGTGATCCCCGAGGAAGCCGTGGTGGTGCCTGGCAGCCGCAACGTCACCCGCGGCAAGGGCACGGAGTGGGGGGTGTCGCTCTACACGCCGGTCATCGTGAAATACCGCGACGAGTCGACGGACGAGCGGGCTCAGCTCGAAGACTGGCTGCGCTGACGCAACGCCTCCAGCAGCACCACCTGCATCGCTGCCGAGGGCGAGCCGACCTGGGCCCGCAGGAGCATCTTGACCTTCTTCTCCAGGGCGACGGCGATCGCGCTGTCCGCCGGGAACGGAAACGTCAGGAATCCGACCTGAAGCGGCGCCTCCTCGACGCGGATCGGGACCAGGTTCTCGTGAAGGTCGACCAGATCCTCGAACAGCTCGTCCACGACCGCCACCACTGGACCCCGGCCGGCGGCCCGGAGCAGGGCGTCCCGGTCCTCCAGGAAGGCCACTACCGGCTCGCCTTCGGGCAGACCGAAAAGGTCGTCCGGCTGCGAGACCACGATCCGCCCCTCTTCGATAAAGAGGTCGCCGACCAGGGCCCGGCCCTGCTGGGCTCCCACCGTGACGATCGGCAGGGTGGACGGCACCCGGTGGGCCTGGCGCTCCTTCCAGGCCTGGCGGAGTTCGGCAAGACCTTCGACCGGCGAGTAGAGGACGGCCCGGCTCCGGGCCTCGTCGCTCAACCCTCCCAGCGCGGCGGCCAGGGTCGGGAGGGGGACCGCTTTTCCGTGGCCGTCCGTGATCTGGCCGATCGTGGCGTTGAACGGCTTGCCCCGAGCCTCGGCGGTCTGAAGCGGTAGGAAGTGGACGGGCTGATTCACGGCCCGGCCGAGCTTCGAAAGAGCGGACCAGAGAGCGGGCGAAGCTGCTTGAATCGCCTCGTCGTCCGGCGTCACGATCCGATCCGCCTCATCTTGTCGAGCGTCTCGTCCAGCGTCTCCTTGGCCTTGGAGCTACCCCTCTCGACCTGAGTCTGCAGGTGCTCCAGGTCCCGGTCCAGACCCCGCCAACTGCGCTTGGCTCCCTCGCTGGCATTTTCGAAGGAGCGGGCCAGCTTTTCGCGGACCCGCTTCACGTCGTCTCCGCCCAGATTCTCGCGGGCCTTGTCGAGCGTCTCCCGCGCCTCGTCCAGCGACGCCCGCCAGTCCGGCGGCGATTCATCGCCCACCTCGACCTGGGTGTTCAGGACCTCCAGGTCGTCGAGCCTCCCCCCGGACCGCTCGTAGGCCTTCCAGGAGAAGAACAGCGCCACCAACGACACGATCAGCGCCAGCCAGGCCACCCCTCCACCGCCTCCGTTTCTTGCCATCAATCTACCTCCTCCGGACTCAGATCTTACAGCGACTTGAAACCCTGCGTGTCCGCCACTAAAATAATTTCGCCCCCGGAGTTGTTCCCAACCCGGGGATCATCCCCGATTACCTCTCGTGGAACCAGGAGGAGGCCATGGCCACCGCCCAAGCTGAGACTTTGCAATTTCAGGCCGAGACCCGCCAGCTCCTCGACCTGATGATCCACTCGCTGTATTCGAACAAGGAGATCTTCCTCCGGGAGCTGATCTCCAACGCGTCCGACGCGCTCGACCGGCTCCGCTTCGAGGCCCTTACCAAGCCCGAGCTTCTGGAGGCCGACGACAAGCTCGAGATCCGTCTCGAAGCCGACCGCGAGAACCGGACGCTCACGATCGCCGACAACGGCATCGGGATGAGCCGCGACGAGGTGGTCGCCAACATCGGCACCATCGCCAAGTCCGGCACCCGCGAGCTGGTCAAGCGGCTCAAGGAGAGCGGCTCCCAGAGGGAGATCCTCGAGTTCATCGGCCAGTTCGGCGTCGGCTTCTACTCGTCGTTCATGGTCGCCGACCGGGTCGAGCTGGTCACCCGCCGGGCCGGGGAGACCACCGCCACCCGCTGGGAGTCGACCGGCGACGGAACCTATACCATCGAGGAGGCCGAGCGCCCCGGCCGTGGCACCACGATCAGGCTCCATCTGAAGCCCGAGGACCGCGACAACGGCATGGACGAGTTCTCCGACCGCTGGGTGATCAGCCGGATCGTCCGCCGCTACTCCGACTTCGTGAGCTATCCCATCGTCCTCACGGCCGAGAAGGACCCCGAGATCGAGGACCTCGCCAAGGAGAAGGAGACCGGCGAGAAGCCCAAGATGCCCATGGAGGAGAAGGTCCTCAACTCCATGAAGCCGATCTGGACCCGGCCTCAATCCGAAGTCACCCAGGACGAGTACAAGGAGTTCTACCGCCACATCTCCCACGACTGGAACGAGCCCATGAAGGTCATCTCCTTCCGGGCCGAGGGCCGCATCGAGTACCAGGCCCTGCTCTTCATCCCGTCGCAGGCGCCGTACGACCTCTACTATGTGGCGTCCAAGCCGGGGCTCCAGCTCTACGTGAAGCGCATCCAGATCATGGAGCGCTGCGAGGACCTGCTGCCGCAGTACCTGCGCTTCGTGCGCGGCGTGGTCGATTCGCCGGACCTGGCGCTCAACGTCTCGCGCGAGATGCTCCAGCAGGACCGGCACATCACGCTGATCCGCAAGGGCCTGACCAAGAAGGTCCTCGACACGCTGGAGGAGATGAAGGACAAGACCCCGGACGACTACCTCAAGTTCTGGAAGGAGTTCGGCCGCGCCATCAAGGAGGGCGTGTCGGCGGACTACGAGAACAAGGAGCGGCTCCTTGAGCTGCTGGTCTTCCAGTCGTCGAACGAC
>DATANP010000276.1:0-7071 GCA_036266195.1 Thermoanaerobaculia bacterium
CAGGGTGGCCAGGTGATTCCGGGGAAGAAGGTCGGGTAGGGCTTTGTCATAAAACGGACCCACGGCGCATACCCCTGGCGTCTTCCGGCGGCCGCTCCAACTATCCTTCAATCCGGACTTTCATGATCCTCTTGTCCCTGCCTCGCAGCACGGCGATCGCGGTGCTCTGAAAGTCTTCCCGGACCTCGTCGGCCAGCAGACGCCCCTCGACCTGTTGATACGTGAATGTCAGGAGCTGAGTCGCTTTCAGCGCGTGCCCGAGCTGGAATTCGGACGACCGCTCCATGGCCAGAGGGATGCCGCTCGGGTCGAGCCAGATCTTCACCTCGGTGACGAGAGGTGAAGTCTCCTCGTGGGCGACGAGTTGGGCCGGACGGACCACCAGGAGCCGTGCCGGCTGCTCATGCCACGTGACCGTCCGGTCTTCGAGAACGACGGCGTCGCTCAGGGCGAAGTCCAGCGCGCCCGCGGGGTCTGCCAGATCGAGCGCTTCCTCAAAGCTGAGCAATGGGATGTCGGAGTCGCCGCGCTTCGAGCGCCACAGGGAGAAGTGCGAGGAAGAACTGAACCATTGCTGCTCGAGCATCTTCACACCCCTGGGACCGAGCTCGACGGTCGCTCTCCCCCGCCGTTTGGTCTTGTTCAGGTGCAGCGGAGCCGATCCGCGATGCTCGAGCTTCACATCCACAAGGAGCCGCATCGGTTGGTCGTTCCGTAAGGCAGACAGCCGGGCTCGCACCTCGTCCAGCGGCTCAGCGTTTCCAGAGGCTGCGAACAGGATCACTCCGGTCATTGCCATGGCAAAAGCCTTCGTCTTCACGAGCGTCCTCCTTCCCTGGCGGGTCGCGTCAAACTTCCGAATCTACCGGAGGCCCACTGCAACCGCGATGCCGGGGGAAATGTGGTGGTTTCGCAGGAAAAACCTTGCAAAACCGGCTCGCCGCCGGGACGATACGTCCTTCAAAGAGGACAGCCGCTACCGGGAGAAGAGTGGGATGCGGCCGTTCGCCGACGGCCGGTAGGTGAATCTTCCGGCGAGAGCTTCGAGGTCGAGGCCGGCCCGGAGCATCGCCTCGACGCCGGCCTGCGCGATGGTCGTTGCCAGCGTCTCTCCGGGACAGGCGTGGGGTCCGATCCCGAAGGTGAAGAGGCGCCGGTCCTTCCGGAACGCGTCGAACCGGTCCGGGTCCGGATTGGCCGCGGGGTCCCGGTTGGCGGCGGCGAGGACCACCAGGATGGCGTCCCCTTCCTTCACCGGCCGGCCCAGGATGAGACCGTCCCGGGCCACGAAGCGGCGGGTGTTCTGGACAGGCGGATCGCAGCGCAGGACTTCCGGCAGGACCTGGCCCAGCAGGTCCGGGTCGCGCAGGTCCGGACGGGCGGCGAGCGCGAGCAGCGTGTTGCCGATGAGCCCGGCCGTGGCGTCGTGGGCCTGGAAGAGGAAGCCCACAGCGTTGGCGAGGACCACGTCCTCCTCATCCCGTCCGGCATTGCGGGCCTCGTCCGCGAGCCTGGCGAGGAGTCCGTTGGCGGGCCGCGAGCGGAGCAGGTCGAGAAGGACCGCCGCGGCCTCCCTCCCCCGCTCCACCGTGTCCGGCGGGCTGCCCGGCGCGAGAGCCGGCGCGAAATCGCCGATCCGCCTCGCCAGTTCGGGGAGATCGCCTGCCGAAACGCCCAGCAGGCTGCCGATCACGTAGGCCGGAAGCCGGAACGCCTGTTCGAAGGGCGTCGGTTCCAGACGCCTGGCCCATTCGCGGCTCGGCCCGGCCGCCGCGGCACCGTCCAGCGATCCCAGGGCTGCCAGGACAGCCCGCTTCAGAGCCTGCTGCGCAGGCCCGTCGGTCATTCGGACGAGCCGCGCGAAGATGTCCGCGGCGGACGAGCCGAGCAGGGCTTTCGGTACGGGTTCCGCGGCCGGACGCACGCGGCAGAGATCGCTCGTCAGCACCGCGGTCACGGCCTCGGCGCTCGCCGCGACCCAGAGGCCCAGCCCGGAGTGCCGTTCGAACGGTGCCCGGGCCACGAGGTCCGCGTAGTACGGATAAGGCTCGGCGTGGGTAACCGCCGCGACAGGGTCGGCTGGAAAGGACGCGGTCATGCTGCCTTACGGAAGCTCGAACACCACGACCCGGTTCGCCCCGGCGTCGCTCACGAACAGCTCGTCTTCGTCCGGCCCCACGGCCAATCCCATGGCGTTGCAGATCGAGGCCGGCCCGACGTTGTCGGGCAGGACGTCCCCCACCAGGGTGCAGTGGCCGTCGAACAGGAGCGCAGGCTGGCTGCCGCCTGTCGGCGGGAAGCGGTAGACGTAGGATCGGCCGGCCAGGTAGATGCGCGATGCCGAGTCGGTTGCCAGGGCGCGGGGCCGGTCCCGGACGGCCACCGCGAGTTGGCCCAGCTTCCGCCATTGGGCTGGCGCCCGGAGCGGCCGCGGGAACACGTAGACCTTGAGCACGTTCGACACCAGCAGCCGGCCCATGGCATCCACGGCCAGCGATCCGCCGTTGATGATGAGGCCGGGGTGCGTGTTGTTCTCCTCCGAGAAGCAGGAGACCTCCACCGTACACTGCCGCTGCCGGAAGTTGCGCCCGGCGAGCACGCGGTCGGCCACGGCGTCGCGGTGCATCGGCCTGTCGAATTCGAGGATGCGGTTGTTGCCGACGTCCGCCACGTAGAGGTTGTCGTCCCGGTCCACGGCCAGGCCGCCGGGCAGGCACAGGCCGCGCGGACCGGCGACACAGCCGATCCCTCCCAAGACCTTGTCCGCCACCCGGTCGGTGGTGAACGGCGAGTCGTAGCCGAGCACCCGCGCGTTGTTCGTGTCGGACACCCAGAGCGTGCCGCGGGAGTCGACGGCGATGCCCTGGACCTCCCCGCCGCCGAGACAGAGCGAGACGAGCGACAGGCCTCCGAGGTTGCAGCGCGACGACCAGCGGTCGGGCTGGCCGATCACCAGGTCGGCGGGCTGGCCGTTGGCGAAGCTTTCCGCATCGGCCCAGCCGAGCACGCGATTGTTGACGGCGTCGACCACGTACAGGCGCGCCGGGCTCGTGCTCCGGTCGAGGGCGATGCTGCCCGGTCCGCGGAACCCGTCGCGGTCGACGAGGTTCCCGTCGAGCTGGTCCCGCCGCACCTGGCCCAGGATCCGGTCGGAGCTCCCGTTGCCATTCCACGGATCGAGGAAGCCGAGCACCCGGTTGTCGTCCGCGGTCCAGAGGGCGCCGGTGGAATCCACGGCGAGGTCGCCGCCGGCCGTCCACAGGAAGCCGGAGGGGACCGCGCCGGGCGCGCCGAGCGCGGTCAGGATCCGGTCCGGCTCGGTGTCGGTGTCCACCGGCGAGCGATAGCCGAAGACGCGCTGCCGTTCACCGCTCCCAACCCACACATCGCCGTCGGGCTCGACGGCGATACCCTTCGGGTTGCAGCCGGGGAACGAGGAGCAGGGCTGGACGCCCTGGCTGAAGACGAGGTCCGGGGCCCCGGTGTCTTTCAGCGGCTCCTTCCAGACCAGCACCTGCTCCAGCCAGCCGTCGGCCACGTACAGCCGCCCCTGCGCGTCGAGGTCGAGGTCGTCGGCATATTCGAGCTGATCGGTCCCCAGGAGGCGGTCGGCCTCGTTGTCGGTGGCGAGCGGGCGATCGTACTCGATCACCCGGACCTGGTCGGCCACATAGAGGTTGCCCTGCGCGTCCGTGGCAAGACCGTGCGGCGCAAAGAGCTGATCCGGGCCCAGGACGACGTCGGCCACGCGGTCGGTCTCGAAGGGGCGCCGGTAGCCGAGGATGCGCCGGTTGGCCTGGTCCGTGACGTAGACGTTGCCCTCTCCGTCGACCGCCAGCCCCGGCTGGTAGACGAAGTTGAAGAGACTTTCGGCGAGGCAGAGGCTCGCAGTGGAGACGCCGCCAGTGTTGCAGGTGCTGGTGTGCGCGTCCGGCTGGCCGAGAACCATGTCCGCCGGAGCCCCGTTGCTCAGAGCGGCCACGTTGCGCCAGCCCAGGACGCGGTTGTTGCCCGCGTCCAGCACCCAGATGCCGTTCGGAGTGCGACTCCTGTCGATCGCCACTCCCCAGGGCTGGTAGAGACCGCGGGCGTCCACCCGGTTGGGCACGAAGCTCTGCAAATCGGGCTGTCCGAGCTCGCGGACCGCGGTCTCCTCGGAACGGGCAGCGGCGGCGGCAGAGAGCAGGGAGAACCCGAGCAGGCCGAGCAGCAGCTTTCTTTTCATGCTCGTGATCCTCAAGGCAGCTCGAAGACCAGCACCCGGTTCGCTTCGGCGTCGCTCACGAAGAGCTCGTCGTCGCCCGGTCCCACGGCCACACCCATGGCATTGCAGATCGAGGCCGGCCCGAGGTTCTCGGGCAGCCCGGAGCTGTTGCCGATCGTGCAGGGCTCTCCCAGCTCCAGGAAGGGGCCGGCGCCGGACGGCGAGAAGCCGTAGACGTAGGAGTTGTCGGTGACGTAGATGCGGCCCGCGGAATCGACGGCCAGGCCGCGGAGCCCGGTGGAATAGTGTCCGGTCGCAGAGACATCGAACAGCTTGCGCGAACGGTTGGGCGCCTTGAGGGGCTGCTCGAAGACGTACACGTAGCCACCGCCTCCCACCAGCAGACGGCCGGCGGGGTCCATCGCCAGCAGGCCGCCGTAGATGTTGAGCCCGGGATGGGTGCCGTTCTCCTCCGAGAAGCAGGTCACCGGGTACTTGTAGCTGCAGAAGCGCTGGTGGAAGCCGTCCGCGCCGATCACGCGGTCGGCGGTCGTGTCGCGGCGCATCGGCTGGTCGAATTCCAGGACGCGGTTGTTGCCGATGTCGGCCACGTAGAGGTTGCCGTCCCTGTCCACGGCCACTCCACCCGGAATGCACAGGCCGCGAGGTCCGGTGACGCAGCCGAGCCGGCCTCCGATCACCCGGTCGGCGATCCTGTCGGTCTTGAACGGCGAGCGATAGCCGACCACGCGCTGGTTGCCCGCGTCGGAGACCCAGACCGTACCCTGGGCGTCCACGGCGATGCCGGGGAAGTTCTGTCCGAGGCAGAGCGAGGCGAGCGAGCGCCCACCGGTGTTGCAGCCGGACGACCAGCGGTCGGGCTGGCCGAGCACCAGGTCGGCGGGCTGGCCGTTGGCGAGGCTCTCCGCATCCTTCCAGCCGAGCACCCGGCTGTTGAGGGTGTCGATCACATAGAGGTGCGGCGGGCTGGATCTCAGGTCCCGGGCGATGCCGGCGGGGAGCTTGAACCCTTCGCGGTCCACGAGGTTGGCCTCGACCTCGTCCGGCCGTGCCTGCCCCAGGAACCGGTCGGCAAGCCCGTCGCCGCTCCAGGGGTCGACGAAGCCGAGCACCCGGTTCACATCGGCCATCCACAGGGTGCCGGTCTCGTCGACGGCCATGCCGCCAGCCGCGAACCACGGCTGGCCCGGCAGCGCGCTGGCCGGAGGCTTCGCGGGGTAGGCGGCCAGGATGATCCGGTCGGGATCAATATCGCCGATATCGCCGTCGGCCGGAGCCCGATAGCCGAAGATCTTTCCCTTGGTGATGCCGCCGACCCAGAGGTCGCCGTCCGGCTCCACGGCGATGCCCTTCTGATTGCAGCCGCTGAAATCGCAGGCCGGTGGCGGGCCCTGGCTGAAGACGAGGTCCGCGGCGCCTTGGCGCGCCAGCGGCTCCTTCCAGACCATTACCCTGTCCATCCATCCGTCGGCCACAT
Organism: Thermoanaerobaculia bacterium; assembly: GCA_036266195.1. Classification (GTDB taxonomy): domain Bacteria; phylum Acidobacteriota; class Thermoanaerobaculia; order Multivoradales; family UBA5704; genus DATMER01. The sequence goes on from DATANP010000276.1 coordinate 5,703, forward strand.
AGAGACGCCCCTGCGCGTCGACCGCGACGCCATCGGCATAGGCGACCTGATCGGCGGCCGCAGGGTCGGCGGGATAATTGAAGGTGTCGACGCCCGGCTGTCCGAACGCCCGGTCCGCCTTGCCGTCGGTGGCGAGCGGCCGGTCGTACTCGACGACGCGGACCTCGTCCCCGAGGTAGAGGTTGCCCTGCGGGTCGGTCGCGAGCCCGTGCGGGTTGTAGAGGCGGTCGATCGTCGGGATCGGCTCGGCCTGGTCGAACTTCTGCTGGCCGATCAGCACGTCGGCCACGCGGTCGGTGTCGAAGGGGCGCCGGTAGCCGAGGATGCGAAAATTCCGCTGGTCGACCACGTAGACGTTGCCCTCGGGGTCGACCGCCACGCCCGGCTCGTAGGCGAAGCTGAAGGTGGGGCTTTCGACGATGCAGAGGCTCGACGCCGAGATGCCGCCGGTGTTGCAGGTGTTGGTGTACGCGTCCGGCTGCCCGAGGACGACGTCCGCCCGGGCCCCGTTGCGCAGCGCGGTCACGTCCCGCCACCCCAGCACGCGGTTGTTGTTGGCGTCCACGACCCAGATGCCGTTCGGAGCACGGCTCCTGTCGATCGCCACGCCCCACGGTTGATAGAGGCCGCGGGCGTCCAGCCGGTTGGGCATGAAGCCGCGGAAATCAGGCTGCCCGAGCTCGCGCACCGCCTCCTCGGCGACAGCCATGGGGACGGCAACCAGGATGAGGCCGAGGAGGGACAGGGCGGGAAGGTTCTTTTTCATGGCGTCTCCTCGAGGTCTGAAAGAAGGACCCCCGCCCCGTCACATCCGTTTACCTCATGGCGTCACGGACCTCACTTCGGTCACGAAGTAGTCGGTCTCTCCGAAGCAGTTGGTGGGCACGCCCACGTGCTGCTCATAATGTAGTGTTACGCGCTGGCCCATGGAGCCGTTGATCTTCTGCGCCACGGCGTCGTCCCGCACGCTGAACCGGAAGATCTCGGGCAAGGCCCCCGGCAGGTTGACCATGGCGAGCTCGCCCTCCCAGGTCTTGCAGAGCCACCCCTTGCGGGAGAACTTCTGGATGTAGCCCGCGCGCTCGCCTTCGGAGTAGTCGTACTGGAGCGTGATCCAGGCGTACAGCGCGAAACCTCCCGCCGCCAGGAGGAGCAGCAGGAGGAGGACGAGGACGGGCTTGCCGCAGCCGCGCCGGCGCGGGGTCGGAGTCTGGGGATCTGTCATCGGAGCCCCCTAGGCCCTGCGGATCAGCCTCAGGATGAGGAGCAGGACGATGGCTCCGATGAAGGCCACGAAGATGGTGCCGACCAGACCCCCGAAGGGCGAGTGCCAGCCCATTTGCCGGAAGAGCCAGCCACCCACGAACGC
>DATANP010000277.1:0-14388 GCA_036266195.1 Thermoanaerobaculia bacterium
CCCGCAGAACACGGTGATGTTCATCGACAAGCTGATCGCCGCCGGGATCCCCTTCGAGGACGCCTTCTATCCCGGCCAGATGCACGGCTTCCGGGGGCCTTCGGTGCGGCACTGGTTCGCGCGAATGGCGGAGTTCTTCGAGCGGGAGCTGAAGTAAAGGACCAAAAGGACTGCAAAGACTGCAAGGACCAGAGCCTTTGGTCCTTGAGGTCCTTGCAGTCCTTTATGTCCCCTCTTCGAACCGCTTCATGATCACCGCCCCGTTGGTGCCGCCGAATCCGAAGGAGTTGGTGAGCGCATACTCCAGCTCGACCTGGCGGGGCTTGTGCGGCACGAAATCAAGGTCGCAGCCTTCGCCGGGCTCGTCGAGGTTGAGCGTCGGCGGCAGGGTCTGGTGCTTGACGGCCAGGGCCAGGATGCCGGTCTCCAGGCCGCCGGCCGCTCCGAGCAGGTGCCCGGTGGCCGACTTCGTCGAGGACATGGCCAGCTTGTAGGCGTGCTCTCCGAAGACCGTCTTCACGGCCCGCACCTCGGAGAGGTCGCCCAGGGGGGTGGAGGTGCCGTGGGCGTTGATGTAGCCGATCTTTTCGGGCTCCAGATCGGCGTCCTTGAGAGCGGCCCGCATCACGCGCACCGCCCCGTGGCCCTCCGGATGAGGCGCCGAGATGTGGTAGGCGTCGGCGCTCATGCCATAGCCCACGACCTCGGCGTAGACCGGAGCCCCGCGCCTGCGCGCCTGCTCCAGCTCCTCCATGATCACGATGCCCGAGCCTTCGCTGATGATGAAGCCGTCGCGGCCCTCGTCCCAGGGGCGGGAGGCCTTCTCGGGCTCGTCGTTGCGGTGGGACATGGCGCGCATGGCACAGAAGCCGGCCACCGCGAGCGGCGTGATGACCGCCTCGGTGCCGCCCGCGATCATGGCGTCGGCCTCGCCCATCTGGATCAGCCGGAAGGCGTCGCCCACCGCGTGCAGGCCCGTGGTGCAGGCCGTGGCCGGCGACGTGTTCGGGCCGCGGGCGTTGTAGCGGATCGACACCTGGCCGGCCGCCATGTTCACGATCAGCCCGGGGATGAAGAACGGCGATACCCGATTCGGACCGCGCTCGATCAGCGTGTGGTGCATCTGCTCGATCAGCGGCAGGCCGCCGATCCCTGAGCCGATGACCACGCCCACGCGGTCGGCGTTCGACTCGTCGATCACCAGCCCCGAGTCCTCCATCGCGAAGTGCGTGGCGCCCAGGGCGTAGTGGATGAAGGCGTCGCTCTTCTTGACGTCCTTCTTGTCTACGTAGTTGAGCGGGTCGAAGCCCTTCACCTCGCCCGCGATCCGCGTCGGGTACTCCGACGCGTCGAAGCGGGTGATGGGACCGATGCCGCTCTTCCCTTCCAGAAGGGCCTGCCAGTTCTCGGCCGTCCCCACACCCAGCGGGGACACCAGGCCGACCCCGGTGACGACGACGCGGCGACGTTCTATGGAATTCAAGTTCGGCTGATTCGATGAAAAGCGGTCGGCGGCACGGAGGACCTAGTTCTGGTCCCCGGTGTTGGTCTCGATGTAAGTCACCGCCTCGCGCACGTTGCTGATCTTCTCGGCCTCTTCATCCGGAATCTCGATCCCGAACTCCTCCTCGAAAGCCATCACGAGCTCGACGATGTCCAGGGAGTCCGCTCCCAGGTCGTCGGTGAAGCTGGCGTCCAGCGTGACCTCGTCCTCGTCCACGCCCAACTGCTCAACGATGATGCTCTTGACCCGTTCCGCAACAGCCATGGCTGGTTTCCCTCCTTCTAGGGCTGAGACGGCCTGCCGGCCGCACACGAAGAGCGGTTCTAACACAAAGCCGCCTTTCGAGTCCATGCGACCGGCTTGCCGCCGGTGTCAGATGTACAGGCCGCCCGACACGTTCAACACGTGTCCGGTGACGTATCCCGCTTCCTCGCTGGCCAGGTACAGCACGGCCGCCGACACGTCGTCCACGGTGCCGAGCCGTTTGAGCGCGATCGCCCCGGACAGCTCCTCCCGCGACTCCGCGGGCAGCTTCTCGGTCATCGCGGTCTCGATGTACCCCGGCGCCACCGCGTTGACCGTGATGCTCCGGCTCCCCAGCTCCCGCGCCAGCGACTTGGTCAGGCCGATCAGCCCCGCCTTGGCCGCGGCGTAGTTCGCCTGGCCGGCGTTGCCCATCAACCCTACGACGGACGTGACGTTGATGATCCGCCCCCAGCGCCGCTTCATCATGCCGCGCAGCAGCTCGCGCGTCATGGCGTAGGCACCGGTCAGGTTCGTCCGCAGGACCTTTTCCCAGTCCTCCAGCGACATGCGCGCCAGGAGGTTGTCCGCCGTGATGCCGGCGTTGTTGACCAGGATGTCCACCCCGGCGAAGTCCCCGGGCAGCGTCTTGAGCTGCCCGGCGAAGGTCTCCGGCTGGCTGACGTCGAGCACGAGTGGTGTCGCGGAGCCGCCCGCCTCGCCGATCCGCGCCGCGAGGTCCTTGAGCTTGTCCTCGCTGCGGGCCGCGAGCACCACCCGCGCGCCCTGCTCCGCGAGCCGGCGCGCGATCGCCTCGCCGATCCCCTGCGAGGCCCCGGTCACCAGGGCCGTCCGGTTGTCCAGTCGGAACATCAGGCCTCCTTTTCCTTGTCCTCACCACCGGACAGCAGCTTGCGGAGCTGGTCCGGATCGCTCAGGCTCGCGCACACCGTGCCGGTGGCGATGCGGCGGTTGAGCCCGGTCAGGACGTTGCCCGGGCCGATCTCCAGGAACATCTGGACGCCCAGCTCGTCGGCCATCCACCTCACGGACTCGACCCAGCGCACCGGGCCGTCGATCTGGCGCGCCAGCGCGTCGCGGGCGGCCTCGCCGGTCCTGACCGGAGCCGCGTCCACGTTTGCCACCACCGGCACCTGGGGATCGCGGAAGTCGACCGCCGCGAGCGCCGGGACCATGCCCTCGCGGGCCGGGCGCATCAAGGGGGAATGGAACGGGGCCGAGACCGCGAGCAGCGTGGCCTTGCGCGCGCCCCGCTCCTTGGCGAGCGCCACGGCGCGGTCCACCGCCCCCTTGTGGCCGGCGATCACGGTCTGGCCCGGGCTGTTGTAGTTCGCCACCGCGCAGACCTCGCCTTCAGCCACGTCGGCGGCGAGTTGAGCTACGGCCGCGTCGTCGAGCCCGATGTAGGCCGCCATGGCGCCGACGCCGACCGGCACGGCCTCCTGCATGAGCTGGCCGCGGCGGCGCACCAGGCGCAGGGCGTCGGCGAAGTCGAGAGCGCCGGCCGCGACCAGGGCCGAGTACTCGCCGAGGCTGTGGCCCGCCATCGCGACCGGCTCGACTTGGAGGCCTTGGCTCGCGAGCGAGCGAAAGATGGCGATCGACGTCGCGAGCAGGGCCGGCTGCGTGTTCGTGGTCAGGCCGAGCTCGTCCTCGGGGCCCTCCCAGCACAGGCGGGAGAGAGGGAAGCCGAGCACCTCGTCGGCCTCCTCGAACGTGCGGCGCGCCTCCTCGGCCACGTCCGCCCAGGCGCGGCCCATGCCCACCTTCTGCGAGCCCTGGCCGGGGAAGACCAGGGCGACTTTCTTGCCATCCGGGCTCATCTCTCCCTCACTCGTCGGATTTGCCGAGCAGCCGCGCCTCCTGGCTGTGCAGCTCGGCGATCTTGTCGCGGATCTTCTGGTCGAGACGGGCCGTGGAGAACTCCACGGCGCGGCGGATGGCGTTCTGCACGGCCTTGGCGTTCGAGCGCCCATGGCCGATGAAGCACCCGCCGTTGACCCCGAGGAGCGGCGCGGCGCCGTACTCGGAGTAGTCGGTGCGCCGGCGGAAGGCATCGAAGGCCGGCTTGGCGAACATGTAGCCCACCCTGGTGCGGACTCCGCGCTCGATCTCCTCGCGCAGCATCTTGCCCACCATCTCGGCCAGCGCCTCGGCGCTCTTGAGGATCACGTTGCCCACGAAGCCGTCGCAGACGATCACGTCCACCGAGCCGTTGAACACGTCCCGCCCCTCGACGTTGCCGACGAAGTTCAGGCCCGTGTTCTTGAGCACCTTGAACACCTCGCGGGTGAGGTCGGTGCCCTTGCCCTCCTCCTCGCCGATCGACATGAGGCCGATGCGCGGCGCGTTCGTGCCGATCACCTCCTGGGCATAGAAGTGGCCCATGACCGCGAACTCGCGCAGGTGGAGCGGCTTGCTGTCCACGTTGGCGCCCACGTCCAGGAGCACCGTGCGGCCGCTGATGTTGGGCAGCACCGCGGCGAGCGCCGGGCGGTCGAGGCCGGCGACCGTGCCAATCACCATCTTGGCCGAGATCATGGCCGCGCCGGTGTTGCCGGCGGTGAACATGGCCTGGGCGCGGCCCTCCTTGACCAGCTCGGCGCAGAGGCGGATCGACGAGCGCCTCTTCTTGCGGATCGGGGTGATGGCCGGCTCGTCCATACCCACGACCTCGTCAGCATGGACGACCTCGAGGCGCTTCGGCCGGCCCCCGTGAGGAAAATGGCGGGCCAGCTCGGCTTCGACTCTGGTCCGGTCGCCGACGAGCAGGATCTCCGCCCCGTCGTCCACGGCCGAACGCACGGCGCCCTCGACCGCGGACTGCGGCGCGAAGTCCCCACCCATGGCGTCAACCGCGATCGGCAAGATCAGGCTCTAAGGGTCGGAAGCGGGAGGCCGCGGGAGGGCCTCCCGAGGAATGGGCTAGAGGTTCTCTTTGACCTCGATCACCTGGCGCTTGTTGTAGTAGCCGCAGTGCCCGCAGGCGCGGTGCGGCAGCTTGACCTCGCCGCAGTTGTCGCAGATCGACACGGCGGGGTTGGCGAGAGCGTCGTGGCTCCGGCGCTTGTCGCGGCGGGCCTTGGAATGGCGGCGTTTCGGGTTCGGCATGTTCGTCAGGCCTCTCGGGTCTTCGTTCTCTTCATCTTCCGGTGCTTGGCGTTCTAGGAGTCGAGGCGGCTCTTGAGAGCCGCCAGCGCCGCGAACCGCGAATCGCCCGCGGGGGTCTCGCACGAGCACTCGCCAGCGTTCAAGTCGGCGCCGCACTGCGGGCAGATCCCCTGGCAATCCGGCTGGCAGAGCGGCTTCATCGGTACGTTGAGCTGGAGCTGCTCCAGGAGGATCGGGTCGGTCTCGAGAATCTCCTCCGGGATGGTCAGGACTCCAAGCTCGTCTTCCTTCAGCTCATGCTCTCCGGCCACGGCGCGCGGACGCTCCACCACGATCATCAGCTCGACCTCGGGCTCCATGTGCTCGACGATCGGCTTCAGACAGCGGTTGCAGCTCAGGGTCTGATCGTAGGAAAGCCGCGCCTTCAGGTAGTACCCGGGATCGGCGAACACGACCTGCCCCCGCCACCGCACCGGCCCCAGAGCGAGCACCTCGGGCTGCTCCAACAACTCCACGGGAACGTTCTTCGTCTCGTCCCAGTTGAAAGGCTCTTCGCGAACTTGATCCAGCCAGATCCGCATGGACACACCTCCAACCGGGGCAAACGCGAAGGGTAGGGGATTATTCCACGTCCTGTCAATGGCAGGAGTGGAAACGGAGACGGAAGGAGGCGGGCTGCTGCGTGGCCGCCAAGGTCACCTGCTCGCAGGGGGCGATCGGCATCAGGAGCGTCTCCCAGTCCTTCCAGCGCCGCACCTGCCGGCGGTCCACAAGAGGGATCTTCTCCAGGAACGTCCGGATCCGCCGAACCATCAGCAGCGCGGGCCGCGGCTCCATCCAGAGGCCGAGCATCAGCCGGCCGTCGCCGTTCAGGGCCGCGGTCACGTCCGGCGGCGCCAGGGCGGACAGCTTGGGAGCCAGGCGCCGCGCCCGGTTCAGGCTCTCGCCGTCCATGGCCGTGATCTGCCATCCCGACTCCTGCGCCTTGGGCAGCGCTCCGGCCAGCAGGCCGGTCAGCCCCTCGCCCGGCAGCGACCAGCGCTTCGAGCCCGGAGGATGGAACACCGCCGCTCCCGGCAGGCTTCCGAACGGGCCGAACTTCGCCGCGTTCTCGTCCCCGACCTCGAACAGCGCGAAGGCGGCCGGAGGCAGCGGCTTCGGCTCCGCGTCGGGCCAGCTCGCGCCGGTCACGGCCAGGAGCACCGGCCGCGGCGTCTCCCCGGCGGTCGGGTCCGGCACCTCGGGCGCCGGCTCGGACGAATCCCGCGCCAGCTCCAGGTCGCCGTCGCGGCGCCGCAGCAGGTAGTCGCCGTCGGAAAACCCCGAGATCTCGCGCTCCAGCCGGATGATCCCCAGGCTTCGCGGATGGAGCAGCGGGGTGCGCACCTTCGAAGGATCCTCCGGAGCCCCGCCGCCGCCGCTCACCGTCCAGACCCCACCCTGCCAGGCCACGCGCAGCACCCGCTCGACCACCGCGTCGCCGGTCCCCTTGGTCTCGCGGATCTCGCCGCCCGCCAGCCACGGGTTGTCTGCCACCGTGCCGGCGAGCTTCGCAATGCTGCCCAGGACGGGATAGACCTGGGCCGCCACGAAGAAGCGGTCGCCGTCCAGGTCCGAGCAGACGACCACCTCGCGGGAGGGCGGCACCGCGAAGGGCCCGAACGACGGCAGAACCGGAGGCGGCACCTCGGCCACCCGGGCCGCGGCCTCCAGCCAGTCCCGGCCGTCGTCCACGACCTCGGACAGGGCGCCGATGTTCTGGTGCGGGTACGGCAGCCAGAAGCAGGCTTCATAAGCCCCGGAAGCCATGAGCCGCGCCGGCAGGCCGTCCGGATCGGGCACCGCCGGACGCTCGCGGGGCCAGTACGAGCGGAAGACGTAGACCAGGGCGGTCACCGCCAGGACCAGCAGAAGGAGGGTCTTCCAGAGACGCCTCATGGGTTCGCCCCGTCCAAGTTCAGATCCACGAGCACCGAGGCCAGGTCGCGCAGCAGATCGTCGTCGGCCTCACTCACTCCCAGGTCCACCGCCTCCGCGCTCACCTCCGCCGCGAGGTCGGCCAGCACGTCGCCCGGAGCGGGCCGGGAAAGCGGAGGCACGACGCGGAACGGCGCCGGTTTCTCCTCGACGACGGACCGGACCACGTCCGCGTACGCCCGGGCCGAGGCCTCCGGAGTGTGAGGCGCCACGTGTCGCCGGGCATTCTCCCCCATGGACCGCCGCAGGTCCTCGTCCGCCGCCAGCGCCTGGAGGTATGCGAAGAGCAGATCCTCCTCGCTCTCGTCCAGGTCCACCTTGGCGCAGGCGCCGTCCGGTATCTCCGAGAACGCCCCGAGGTTGCTCACGATCACCGGCTTGCCCAGGCCGAGCAGCCGGATAAGGGTTCCGGACGTCTCCCCCGCCGTGGGATAGCGCAGGTTCACGGCCACGTCCGCAGCCACCATGTAGCGCAGGAAATCGTCCAGCTCCGTGCGTCCCACCAGCACCACTCCGTCCGGCAACCCGGCCAGGTCGTAGTGCGGCGAGACCTCTCCGACCAGGAGATAGAGAGCGTCCGGCCGCTCCTTCCTGAGCCGGGCAAAAGCCCGCAGACTGACCTCCAGCCGCTTGGCCGGCGTGATGAAGCCGTACGAGGCGAGGACGAACGCCTCCGCCGGCAGCTTCAGGGTCGCCCGGGCGGCATCCCTGTCCATCGACCCCAGCTCGCCCAGGCTCACATGGTGAGGAATGACGGAGGTCCGGGCCAGCGGCCGGCTCGCCAGCACGCGCTGGCGGGTGAATTCGTTGTGGGTGATCACGGCGAGGCTCGCATCCACCGCCCGCTCGAACAGGGGATAGCTCCAGACGTCGAGCGGGATGCCCGTGTCGAGGCTCCGCCGGGCCAGACCCTGGCCCGTGCGGCCGTAGGCATAGCGCATCTCCTCGACGTAGCCCTCCGGGTCGTTCTTCGACAGCGTCATGCCACGCACCAGGTGGTGGACCATGGCCTCGTGGAGCACCAGGATGCCCGGATACGCCGTCAGGGTCTTCCAGATACGGGCGTGGAAATCCGGGTTGTTACCCAGGTGATAGAGGACGGCGTCGAAGCGCCCCTGCTCCCACAGGCCCGGAAACGCGCGGTCGCCGTGCACGGGGAACCGCTCGCGGATCTCCGGATCGACGCGCACGCCCTCGTCCACGAACAGCTCCAGCTCCAAGTGCTTCGCCAGGTGAGAGATCAGCTCGGCGCTGTAGTCGGCAATCCCGGAGCGCTGGGGTGGAAGGGGGCTGAACCAGGCGAGGCGCATCGGGCCGGGAAAGTACCACATAATACCGTCATGGCTGCGGTAAAGGCCGTGCGGGGGTAGAGATGCCGGAGGATCGCCGGAGGGTAAATCGCGATCCCGAATCGCGATATACTTCTTCGCGAAAGGAGACCCTCTTGGCGACCAGCACGGTGAAAGCTGAAGGACAGGTGACTCTTCCCCAGGAGATCCGCGATCGTCTCGGGGTACGGGAGGGAGATGTCCTGGAGTTCTGTCTCGACGGAGAGGCACAGGTCGTTTTGCGGCCTGCCTCCCATGATCCGTTGGGCCGCCTTCCCGGGCTCCTGCGCGATCTCGCTCCCGAGCGTCCGGTGCCCGTCGAGGAGATGGACGAGGCCATCCGTCGCCGTACCGTGAAGAAGCACGGGAAGAGGCGCCGTGATCGCCATTGATACGAACCTGCTCGTCCGCCTCATGGTCAAAGACGACGACACACAGGGTGCGGCCGTCGAGGCGTTGCTGCGGAAGACCGGAGAGTCCGGCCAGACCTGCTTCGTCAGCGATATGGTCCTATGCGAGTTGGAGTGGGTTCTACGAACCTGCTATAGAGCGCCGCGACTCCGAGTGCTCTCCGCGATTCAGGAGCTGCTCGATCAGCACCTCTTCGCCTTTGAAGACCGGAGCCGTTTGCATCGAGTGGTCCAGGCCTATCAGCTTGGCAAGGCAGAGCTCTCGGACTATCTGATCGGAGCAAAGAACCAGGCGACCGGCGCCGCTCCGACCTATACCTTCGACCGCAAACTCAAGGGACAGGAAGGCTTCGTCATTCTCCATGCCTGACTCGCCCCCCTTTCGAGCCTCGTCGGCACATAATACCGTCATGGCCCGACGCCGCTCCAAGCTCGACACGGAGATCCAGGGTCTTTACGGTCTGCCGCTGTCGGAGTTCACGGCGGCGCGCAACGCCTTGGCCAAGCGGTTGAAGAAGGAAGGGGAGAAGGACGGCGCGGAGGAGGTTACCTCGCTGCCCAAGCCCACGGTCTCGGCCTGGGCGGTGAACCACCTCTTTACGGTCGAATCCGACCGCATGGAGGAGCTGCTCGCCGCGGGCGAGCGGGCGCGCAAGGCCCTCCGCCAGATCCTCTCCGGCGGCGACCCCGGGGCCCTGCGCGACGCCATCCAGGAGGCCCGGGACCTCGCGAACGACCTGCGCGACCGCGCCGTCGAGGCCCTCTCCGAGTCGGGCAACCGGCCCGGCGCGGCCATCGTGGAGCGCATCGCGACCAATCTCCAGTCCCTGGCCTTCAGCCCGGTGGCCGAGCCGGTGCTCGAACGCGGCTGGCTCGACGTGGACCTGCCGCCGGTCGGCTTCGAAGTCCTGGCCGGACTCCAGCTCGCCGCCCTCCCCGCCAAGCCGAAGCCCAAGCCGCAGCCCGTTCCGGAACGCAAGGCCGAACGGGAGAAAGAAGACAAGGAAGAGGCCCGCCTGCGCGAGAAGCGCGAGCGCGAGGAGGCCAAGGCCCGCGAGCGCCGCGAGAAGGAAGAGGAGAAGTCCCGCGAGCGCGCCGACCGCGAAGAGGCGCGCCGCCGCGAGCGCGTCGCCCGCCTCCGGGCCCAGAAGGAGGAAGCCGCCGGCCGCGCCGATTTCCTCCGCCGCAAGGCCGAGCAGGCCGAGAAGGTCGCCGAAGAGGCCCGCCAGAAAGCCGAAGAGGCCGAGCGCCTCGCCGCCGACGCCCGCAAGCGCGCCGACGAGGCCGACCGGGAGCTCGCGAAGGCGGAGAAGGCGGTCGAGGCGGCTCGGAGGTAGGGTCTAGCGGGCGGGAGGTGGCGCCCTCTCCTGCGCAGCAGGGGAGGGTCGGGGAGGGGTCTTCCCGGGCTCGCCGCGAGGGTTCTCGGTGCAGCCGGGAGGGTTCTCGGAGTGGCCGGGAGGGTTCTCGGAGTGGCCGGGAGACTCCCCGGCATGGCCGGGAGGGTTCCCGACGCGGCCGGGAGGGTTCCTGGCGCGGCTGGAAGGGTTCCCGACGCGGCCGGGAAGGTTCCCGACACCGGCCAGAAGGGTTCCCGATGTAGCTGGGAGGGTTCCCGGCACAACCGGAAGGGTCCCCGGATTGCCCGGGAGCCTCCCCAGAGCGTCGGGGAATCTGTCAGCGAGGCCGGTTTCCGGAAGAAGACCCCTCCCCGACCCTCCCCTGCTTCGCAGGAGAGGGCGCCCCCGCCCAAGGAGATAGGTGCCCGGCATGATGAGGCCCGGCTGCGCTCCTCCCACGCCGGCCAGCCAGGCGCCCGGCGAGGACGAGGAGGGGTTGCATTATCGAGGCTCGCAAGCTCGCGCAGCTCGGAAACGACCTCTTCGAGCCGCAGCAGCCGCGCTTGGATTGTGTCAGCCCGAAAGACCATGCTGGCGGGCCTCCAGTCTTTCCCCCACGGTCTTCCACTGCCGGTCGAGGTACCACTTGAAATCGAGGTACTCCATGTTCGTCCGGGCTACAAACTCTGTCTCAAGCTCGGGCGGATTCGCATGGAGGCATCGGCCTGTCACGGCAACTTCGCGGGCGAGAACCACGGAGGCGTCATTCAAGAGGACGAGATCGATATCGCCTCCGGCGGCCTGAGCCACGTCCGCCTTGAGATCCAGCAATTCATAGAGGCCAAGCGTATGGGCTGTGAGGATCGCCAGGTCCACGTCGCCAACGGTCCTGCGGCTCGGATCAACCGTGGAGCCGAAGAGGAACACGAGCTTCACCCGCGGATCTGCCGCCAGGAACTGTGCCCCTCGCTCAGCCCGATTCCGGGCCTCCTCAGCCGAGAGTTGCGGGATCTTCATCATGGCCGTCCAACTCTAGCACCCCCTCGGAGCGTATACTTGGGAAAGCCTCTCCCGGACCAAGGAGCCTCCCGATGCTGCACGTCAACGTGTACCGGTTCGCGCCGAAGTGGACCGCCTTCCGCAACGCCTACTGCCGATCTTGCGCCCGGGAGAGGGTCTCGATCCGGACCCGGACCTTCAACATGCTCGCGGTGATGTGGATCCCCTTGATCCCGCTCGGATTCCAGAACCGCTGGATCTGCTCGGAGTGCAGGCTGCCGACCCGGGCGAACACGCGCACCCGGCACGGCTACAAGATCGCCGGCGTGATCGTGCTCGTCCTGATGGGGCTCGCCATGTGGGCCATGCCGATCGCGGAGATGCCGGCCGAGGACCACGAATGGATCTGGGGCATGCGCTTCGGCCTGCCTCTCGTGCTCGCCTGGTCGATCTACCACCTGCGGACCACCACCCGGGAGCCGGAGTACGACGAGGCGTTCGCGCGGGTTCAGCCCTACACGGACCGGAAGTGCCCGTTCTGCCAGGTGGACCTGCTGAACGTCCCGGCGTGGCATTGCCCCACCTGCGGGCTGGAGCGGATGTAGACGGTCGCTATTTTCGAATTCGAACGCGGTCCTTCTCGACGATCCAGAGGGCTTGAGCGACCGGCTCCAGCGGGAGCAGCCGCATCGCCCGGCTGAAGGCCTTGAGAATGGACGGCTTGTCCTGACGCTTGAGCCGCAGGACGATCAGTCCGGCGTAATCCTGAGGAGGAAAGCTCCGCATATCCGCAAAGCCGACGTCGAGGGTCACTACCACCCGGCCTTCGGATCGGCAGACTTCGGCGATGCCTGGATCGGCCCACCCGCCGAGATCCTGATCAAGCACCGAGACAGCATCGTGCCCGGCCGAGCGCAGCATCTCGGCCACTTCCTTCGGCATGTTTTCGTCGATCTTGAACTTCAAACCGGAGTCAGCCGGGGAGAGCAACGACTCTCTCGCGCGCCAGATCCGCAGCGTAGGAGATCGCCGCCTGAATGGCCGTAGGGGTCAGGGAAGGATAGCTTTCAAGAATTTCCTTGGGATCGAGACCTGCCGCGAGATTGTCCAGGATCACCGAGACCATGACGCGGGTGCCCTTGATGCAGGCCTGACCGTGGCAGATCAGCGGGTCCACCGTGATGTAGTCTCGCCAGTCCATTGAAGCCTCCTCCTGAGGAGAAGTTACCACAGAGCCCCTACTCCCCCACCAACCGCGCCACCACCTCGGCCCACCCGATCCCCGACACCTTCGCCCGGCCCGCCGCGCCGAGCTTCCGCGCCAGCTCGCGGTCCCGGTAGAGCGCGTCGATGCGGGCCGCGATCTCGCGAGGGGCATCGGGCGAACAGACGTAGCCGTTCTTTCCGTCGTCCACGAACTCCAGGACGCCTCCGGAGTCGGCGGCGGTGATCACCGGCTTGCCGCACTTGAAGCCTTCCACCGTTACGTAGCCGTAGTCCTCGTCGTAGGGGGCGTAGAAGACGGCGAGGCTTCCGGCGTAGAGGTCCACGGCGGCGCGGTCCTCCACCCAGCCGAGAAGCTCGACCTTCTCTCTCAGGCCCAGACGGTCGACGAGGGCTTCCAGGCTCTCCTTCTCCGGACCGGTGCCGGCGATGCGGCAGCGGACCGGGGTCTCGGTGTGCTTCATGGCCTTGACCAGGAGATCGAAACGCTTCAGGCGGTCGAGACGGCCCGCGGTGAAGATGTAGTCCCCGAAGTCCCCCGGCGCGTAGAGGCGGTCGAGGCGCGGCGGGGGGTAGAGGACCTGAGCGGGCAGGTCGTTGAATTTCTTCAGCCGCGCCGCGACGTTCCCCGAGATCGTATAGATCGACCTGGCTTCGGACAGGACGCGGCGGTCCATGGAGCGGATCATCTCCAGGACGGCGCGGTCGCGCGGCTCGTCCTCCTGGAAGTCGCTGTAGGAGGTCCCGAGCAGATCGTAAACCTGGCGCATCTGGTGGATCAGCCAGACGACCTTGTTCGGATGCTTGACCACGTAGGAGGGGAAGCGCGTGGCGATCACGAGGTCGATCCGCTTGCCCACGGACGAGGTGAGGTCCACCAGGCGCCAGGCCATGGCGCTCTTGAGGAGCTGCGTGCGCGTGCTCCAGGCGAAGGGGAGGGCCACGATCTCCACCTCGTGATCCCGCGCCACCAGCTCGTCGCGGAGGGATTCGACCAGCATCTCGGCTCCGCCGTAGGCGAAGGGGACCCGGTTGATGCAGATGCAGATGCGCTTGCCCATCTAGTCCTTTTGCTCCAGCTTGGCGAGCCTCGCCTCCAGCTCGCGCACGCGCTGGACCAGCGCCTCGTGCGACTGCACCTGGTCCTGCACCAGGCGGCTCACGGTGGTGTTGAAGGCGTTCTGCTGCTCCATCACCGGCCGCGTGAACCACTTGAGGACGACGTGGTAGATCACCTTCCGGGCGAGCACAATCCAGCGCCCGAAGACCGGCCGGGGCGAGACCGCGATCGGCTCCTGGACGTACTCGCGGGCGGTCAGCTCCGCCAGCTTGTGGCGCGCCTGGTCCGAGCCGGAGCGGGTCGCGACCTCGGCCTGCCGCTGGCGCGCGGCGGCCCGCATGCGCTGGAGCATCTCGTCGACGCGCTTCACCTCCTCGCTTTCGTACATGGCTCAGAGCCCCTTTCCGTTCACGTCGAGGAAGACTCCCAGATAGCGCGGGTCCTGGCTTCCTTGCAGACGGCGAGCCGGGATGATGCCACCGCTCACGGTCAAGGTGAAGCGGTAGACATGCTCCTCGGCCGCTCCGGGCAGGATGCCGAGCCCCGACGCGCTCTGCTCCACCTTCAGGTCCACGGGCGCGCCGTTGCGCTTGCCTTCCGTGTCGAAGCGGACCAGCACCCGTTCGGTTCCGCTGTCCACGAGCAGCTCGTTGTCGTCCGTCAGCGAGTGGACGTTGAAGTGGATACGGTCGAGCGGCTTCGGCGAGACCACCAGGACCTCCGAGGTCGAAGCCCCCTTGAACCAGGCGCCGTTCGGGTGGCCTTCGTCGGGCCAGGAGGTGGACATCGGCAGGACCCACACCGTCTCTTCCCAGACCCGCACGCGATGGCCGGGAAGCTGGACGCCGTCTCCAAGAAGCGTCAGCTCCAGGGGAAGGGTCCGGAAGGCCGGCAGGTCGAGTGTGGCTCCCGGCACCAGCGCGGGCAGGGTCCACAGCGCCGCCGCGGCGAACGGCAGGACCAGGCTCCGGCGCACGCTCAGCCGGCCGGGCAGGAAGAGGAGGACCGGGTAGAGCACGGCGAAGCGCGCGTTGCCCAGCGCTCCCGGTCCGCCGTGCCACCGGTGAGGCTCCAGCAGCAAGCCGATCAGCACGGCGGCGCCGACCGCGGCGATCAGGAGCCAGCGCGAACGGTCCCGGGCCATGAGACCCAGCGCCAGCAGGGCAAAGGGGAA
>DATANP010000278.1:0-8502 GCA_036266195.1 Thermoanaerobaculia bacterium
TCTCGACGGTGCTTACGTCGAAACGGCGGCATATGTCGTGGATGCTCCAGGCATCAGGCACGAGAGGTGTACTTTTGTTGACGCGCGAGGATCTATGGAGCGGAGCAAAGCGCTTCGCTTTCCTACAGCAAGGGGAGGGCCGAGTTATTGGTACGAGCGCAGCCCGAACCGGTTTGCGCAACTCGCTGGAAAGCCGCTGATCTACTGGTGGTCGGATGACATCTGGACGCGTATCGCCGCCTTCCCATCTCTGAATTCCCTATGCTCGGCGATTGGGAAGGGCGCTGGCCCCCATACGATTTTTTACCGCCTACGTTGGGAGGTTGATCCTAGTAGTATAGGAATGGACCGCACCTGGGTGACATTTTTCAACGGGGGAGCATTTTCGCCCTTTTATCGAGAAAATGCAATTGTACTTCAATGGAGGAATCGAGGAACTCTCGTGAAGGCGTACTTGGGTGAGAAATACCCATACCTCAAAGGGAACACTGACTGGAACATTCAGCTCGAGGAACTCTACGGCGGGAGTGGCATAACATACGGAAAGAAGACAACTACGTTTTCGGCACAGGTTATGCCCGAAGGCGGTATATTTAGTTTCGAAGGCATTGGAGTTTTTCCACAAAGAAGTGAGGATACATGGTGGTTGCTCGGTTATCTAAACTCAACGTTCGTGCGTTGGTACCTGAATGCGACGTGCGGATTGCACAAGAATCCACCCTACCTCCGAAACGTGCCAGTTCCAGAATTCGATGAAGCTGCGCGCCGGAGACTCGCGACCTGGGCTAAGTCTGGCTGGACCTCACAGGCGTCGCTAGCCAAGCACGACGAACGGTCCCCCTTCTTCTTTGGGGTGCTGTCCCGGAGCACCGAGAAGGGCATTAGCGCGGTGGGCTCGATCCTCTCAGACATCGACCACGAAGTAGAGAGATGGACGGGCATTCGTTCCGCAGAGCTAGTAGGCGAAGAAGCTAAGTCGAATGAGGAGCTTGAGTCTGAGAACGAGGACTCTGAGGATAGTGATTCCGACCGGGCGACGGCATCGGCCGGTCTCCTTGAGGAACTGAGCTGGGTTGTTGGCGTTTCGTTTGGTCGCTTCGATCCAAGGCTCGCTACCGGCGAGCGTGCGATTCCGCTGGAGCCCGATCCGTTCGCCCCGCTACGCTCGCAGTCGCCCGGTATGTGGTTCGCGAACGAAGCGCCCGCGAAACGCGCCATTCTCGTGGACGATGAAGGACACACAGACGACATGGCGGCATGTGTTCGCGCATTTTCCGAGCGCGTTCACGTCGACGTGCCGGAGAACCTCCGTGGCTGGCTCGCCAGAGACTTCTTCCCGCTCCACATCAAGATGTACAGCAAGAGCCGTCGGAAGGCGCCAATTTATTGGCAGCTCGCGACGCCATCGGCGAGCTACTCGGTTTGGCTTTACATACACGCCTTCAGCAGAGATACGCTCTTCCGTGTCCAGAACGACTACGTCGGCGGCGAGAGAGGCAAACTCGCCCACGAAGAGCGACGCCTTGAGTCACTCACAAGAGAGCTGCGCGACGGGACAACCCGTGCCCAGCGCAAGGAGTTGGCCGCGCAGGAATCCTTCGTTGAGGAGCTACGTACCTTCCTCGAAGAGGTGAAGCGCGTCGCTCCGCTCTGGAACCCGGACCTCGACGATGGCGTCATCATCAACTTCGCACCGCTCTGGCGGCTCGTTCCGCACCACAAGCCCTGGCAGAAGGAGCTCAAATCCACCTGGGATACCCTCTGCGAGGGCAAGTACGACTGGGCGCACCTCGCGATGCACCTGTGGCCCGAGCGAGTCGTGCCGAAGTGCGCCACGGACCGGAGCCTTGCCATCGCCCACGAGCTTGAGGAGGTGTTCTGGGTCGAGGGCGGCAACGGGAAGTGGACCGCGCGGAAGACGCCGACACGCTCCGTCGAGGAGCTGGTGGGTGAGCGCACGTCGTCCGCCGTGAAGGCCGCGCTGAAAAGCCTGCTCGAAGCGCCCGCCGCCGCAGGTAGCGCGAAGAAGACGAAGAAAGGCAAAGCCAATGCTTGAGTCCCTCCACCTGAAGAACGTCGGCCCCGCACCCGAGATGAAGATGGAGCTCGCTCCGCGGCTGAACCTCATCACCGGCGACAACGGGCTTGGCAAGAGCTTCCTCCTCGACGTGGCCTGGTGGGCGCTCACGCGCACGTGGGCACGGGAAATGGTGATTCCGAAGCCCGGCGCCAAGGCGCAGATCTCGTATTCGTACACGAAGCAGGCACGCGGCTCGTACTCCTACGACAGCAACTTCAATGCACGCGCCGAGCGCTGGTCGGTCCAACAGGGCAGACCGCCGATCCCGGGGCTCATCCTCTACGCGCAAGTCGACGGCGGCTTCTCGGTATGGGACCCGGCGCGAAACTACTGGAGGGATGAGGCGCCGGATCGGCCCGACAGCTACCTCTTCCGGCCGCACGACGTGTGGGAAGGAAACGCGGCCTGCGAGGGACTCATCCGCGACTGGGGCTCGTGGCAGCGCGAAAGGGGGCGACCTTTCGAGCTGCTGACCGAAGTGCTGAAAACACTTTCGCCGTCGCCGCAGGAGCTGCTTCAGGCTGGCGAGCTGCGCAAGCTGACAGCCAGCGATCCCAAACGCTATCCGACCCTGCGCATGCCGTACGGAGCGGATGTCGCCGTGATTCATGCATCGGCAGGCATGCGGCGCATTATCGCGCTGGCATACCTCGTCATCTGGACCTGGGTGGAGCACCTCGCATCCGCCGAGACACGTGGCGAAGCGCCTGCGAAGGAAATCATCTTTCTGATCGACGAGATCGAGGCGCATCTCCACCCGCAATGGCAGCGCCGCATCGTGCCCGCGCTACTCAAGGTCATGGACGCGCTGACGGGAAAGCATGGCTCGAAGGTACAGCTCATCGCGGCGACGCACTCGCCGCTCGTCCTCGCGTCCGTCGAGCCCACGTTCGATGTGGAGCAGGATGCGTGGTTCGATCTAGATCTCGAACGTCACCAAGCAGTACTCAGGAATCGTCCGTTCGTCCGCCACGGCGAAGTCGGTAACTGGCTTGTCAGCGAGGCGTTCGATCTCAAAGAGCCTCGGTCGCTCGAAGGCGAGGAAGCCATCGCTGCGGCGCAGGCAGTGCTCGATGCCGATGCGCCGTCGCCGAAGGCGATCCATGAAGCGGACCGCGGCCTTCGCAAGGCAGGTTTGCCCGACATCGATCCGTTCTGGGTTCGCTGGGGCTACTTCATGGAGAAGCACAAGGCGCCCGCGAAGAGACCTGCCACCAAATCCAACGGCCAGCGGGAGACCAAGCTTTGATTCCGGTTGTTCTCGCACCGGAGCCCAAGAGCTTCGACAAGACCGTTCGTCAGCCGGGGCTGGCCGCGATCGACGAGCTGGTGGGGCGCGCGCCGCGTGTGAGGCGTCGTGGCACGCGCCGCAAGCAGGTCGCCAACACCGAGTCCATGATCCCCGCCGACAAGTTCCCGCCGATCTGGCGCAAGTGCATCGACCACATGATGCAGGCCTACGAACAGCGCTGCGCGTACCTGGCGATGTTCATTGAGGACACCGGGAATCCGACCGTCGACCATGTCACTCCGAAGTCCTTTGCATGGGACCAGGTCTACGAGTGGTCGAACTACCGACTGTGCGCGGGTGTCGTGAACTCGAAGAAGGGCGAGCTGCTCGGACTGGTAGACCCGATCGATGCGAAACGCGGCTGGTTTGAGCTCGACCTCGCGAGCTACCGCGTCGTGCGCGGCGCCCAAGCTCCGAAGGCTCATCACGCGAAGATCGATGCAACGTTGCCGCTGCTGAACCAGCGTGACTGCTGCCTGCAACGGAAGCGCTACGTCGAAGACTATTGGCTCGGTCCAGGCGCCAAGGGCATCGACATCACCTATTTGGAGCACCGCGCACCGTTCATCGCGGCCGAGCTTCGGCGGCAAGGACGGCTCGTGCGAGGAGACGCCTGATGCATCCGCTGCACGACTATGTCGCCAAGCAATTGGCCGACAAGCTGAAAAGCAAGAAGATCGTCGTCTGGTACGACGCGCGGGCGGAGTTTGCTCCCTTTGTTTCAGAGCTCAGGAGCCAGGGATCAGGCGCCAGGAGGGGTGTCGAGGAAATTTCCCTGACGCCGGATAGCCGACCCCTGACACCCGTCCTCCTTGCCGAATACGCGGGCTCCCTGTTCGAGCTCCGCGCGATCGTGGAGCCGCACGTCAGCGGGGACACGCCGGAAACCGTCCTCCTCTACCTGCCGGGCTGCGAGCGCGACCGGCGCACCTCCGTGCTGATGGAGCTGGAGAAGGCCGGTGAGTGCTACGAGCCGCAGCTCAAGCGCCTCGCGCGCAACGTGCTCCGCCAGCGCTACACCGATGGTGTCATCGACGAGATGCTTGCGCCCGAGCGGGTCACCTACGAGGATCTGGCGCGCGCGGCGTCGGCCACGGCCTCCGCGGAGCCGCCATCGATTCTCAAGAGCATCTTTCACGAGATCAGTGGGAACGACGACCTGCTCGCCGCCTGGCTGGTGAGCGACGCGCTGGATGCGGACATCGAGAGGAAGGAAGCAACGCGCGAGCTGGTCAAACTGGTGCGGTCGCGCCTGGGTTTCGAGCTGCCCGACGATGCGGCTCTGGCGAAGCTCCGTGCGGTAACGCTGCGGTATGTGCTCGCCGGGGAGTTTCGCAGCGACTTGAGCTGCCCTCCTCCGGCGTGCATCGAGGGCGTGGCGATCCCAAAGAACAAGGACGAAGAGGCCGCCCTGCGCGACCTGGCGCGCCGGCTCCGCACGGGCTTCCCGGACGAGTACGCGGTGCTCGCGGATCGCGTCGAAGACGACCTCGGGCTGCGCGGCGCGACGCTGCCCGCGGGGAGCCTGGGCGCCATTGATACGTTCCGGTTCGAGGAGCGAGCGCTCCTCCGCCACTGCGGAGACCTCATCGCTACCAGTAAGTTCGACGTGGCGTTGGCGCTCGTCGGGGAGCGAGAGAACAGCTTCTGGCTGGACCGGGACGTCGGACGCAAGGCCCAGTGGGAAGCGTGCCGCCGCATGGCGGAGCTGGGAAGCGTGGCAATGTCCGTACGGACAGCCGTCAACAAGACCGTGGGCGATGCCAACGCCTGGATCGACGCCTACACGACCAAGGGCGGCTGGTACCGGCTCGACCAGGCGCAGCGGCGCCTGGAGGCGTGGGTGGCGAACCTCGACGAAGAGCCCGAGGAGCGGCCGCTCGGGGTCGTGCGCCGCGCGTACGAGGACGCCTGCAACGCGATGGCCGGCGGCTTCACGAGGGCGTTGGCGAAGGCCGGGTGGACGGCGACCGCCTCGCTGCACCAGACGCACATCTTCAGCGAGGTGGTGGCGCAGCGGCCCAAGCCGGTGGCCTACTTTCTGGTGGACGCGATGCGTTTCGAGATGGGCGTCGAGCTGGCCGAGCGGCTGCCGAAGACGACGGAGGTGACCGTGCGCCACGCCGTGGGCGCGCTCCCCAGCATCACGCCGGTCGGCATGGCGGCGTTGCAGCCGGGAGCCTCCGGGAGCTTCAGCATGGTCGAGCAAGGGGGAAGGCTCGGTGCGCGGATCGAGGAGTCGTTCCTGCCGGACCTGGCGGCGCGGAAGAAGCTCGCCGCGGCGCGGGTGCCGAAGCTGGTCGACCTCACGCTCGACGAGCTGCTCAGCTTGCAGCGCTCGAAGCTGGACAAGAAGCTCGACGGTGCGCAGGTCGTCGTCGTCCGCTCCCAGGAGATCGACCATGCAGGCGAGACCGGTTTCACCTTCCAGGCTCGCCAGGTGATGGACACCGTGATCGACAACCTCGCGCGGGCGATGCGGAAGCTCGCCGCGGCGGGCGTCGAGAACGCGGTGGTCAGCGCCGACCATGGGCACCTGTTCTTTGCCACCGAACGCGACGAGTCCATGCGCATCGCGGCCCCTGGAGGCAAGACCATCGACCTCCACCGGCGGTGCTGGATCGGGCGGGGCGGGGCGACGCCGCCGGGGACCATCCGCGTGGCGGCTGCGGCGCTCGGCTACGATTCGGACCTCGAGCTCGTCTTTCCGAGCGGCGGTGGCGTGCTCAAGTCGGGCGGCGACCTGGCCTACCATCACGGGGGGCCGTCGCTCCAGGAGCTCATCATCCCGGTGGTCACCGTGCGCACCAAGCGAGCCGCCGCGCCGGGTCCGACGGCCAGCCTGGCGACCGCCGTGAGCGCGACGGTCATTCCGGAGGCCGTGACCACGCGATCGACGAGCGCGACCTTCGTCCTGGGAGGCAACCAACTGGTGCTCGGGGCCGCGGCGATGACCGTGCGGCCGGTCTTGATGCAGGGCGGCCGGCAAGTCGGGGCGGCCGGGCTCGCGATCGGCGCGGAGCTCGATCGGACGACGGGATGCCTCGCGCTCGAACCGAACCAGCCGGTGACCGTGGCGTTCATCCTCAGCGACGACAGCGTGACATCCTTGCGGATCGTCGTGCAGGATCCGACCACCGACGCCGAGCTGTACCGCTCCCCCACCGACATCCCGGTTCGACTTGGAATGTAAACCATGACCAACGCAACGACCCCCACACGCGACGGGCTCGACGACAAGGTGAACAGGCTGTTCGCCGGGAAGGTCGTGCGCAAGGACCTAGTGCGCAAGGTGAAGGTCGGCGCCAACGTGCCGGTCTTCGTCCTCGAGTTTCTTCTCGGGAAATACTGTGCGTCCTCCGATGAGGTCGCGATCCAGATGGGGCTTTCGGTCGTCAACGACACCCTCGCCAACAATTACATCCGCCCCGACGAATCGATGAAGGCGCAGGCGAAGGTGAAAGACCGGGGCCGGCACACCTTCATCGACAAGGTGAAGGTGCGCCTGGTCGACTCCGACTATTGGGCGGACGTCACCAACTTCGGCCACAGGCACGTACACATTCCCGAGCACTATGTGCGCGACTATGAGCGCCTCGTGATGGGCGGCGTCTGGGCGCAGATCGACATGCGCTTCGAGTACGACGAGGAGACCAAGGGCAAGAACCCGTTCTGGATCGACAAGCTGACGCCGATCCAGATCGCGACATTCGACCTCGAAGAGTACCGGCGTGTGCGGCACGAGCTCACCACGGACGAGTGGCTCGACCTGATGGTGCGGAGCATGGGCTACGAGCCCGGGGAGATGTCGCGCCGGCTGAAGATGCTCTTTCTGGTGCGGCTCATTCCTCTCGCGGAGCGCAACTACAACCTCGTCGAGCTCGGTCCGCGAGGCACCGGCAAGAGCTACGTCGTCCAGGAAGTCTCGCCGTACTCGGCGCTGCTGACCGGCGGCACCACGGTCGCGAACCTGTTCGGGCACATGAGCGGCCGGCAGAAGGGCATGGTGCAGATCTGGGACGTCGTCGGCTTCGACGAGGTGGGGGACCTGCAGAAGATGCCCAAGGAGGTCATCACGACGATGAAGACCTTCTGCGAGTCGGGCAGCTTTCAGCGCGGGCAGGAAGCGGTCTCCGGGGATGCGAGCATCGCGATGTTCGGCAACACCAACCAGCCGATCGACGTGATGGTGCAGACGGGGCACCTGTTTGCGCCGATGCCGGACATCATCCGCGACGACATGGCCTTCATCGACCGTCTGCACTTCTATCTCCCGGGCTGGGAGATCCCGAAGATGCGCAACGACCTGTTCACGGATCACTACGGCTTCGTCGTCGACTACCTGGCCGAGGCGCTCCGGGAGATGCGGAAGCACAACTTCACCGAGATCATTGACCGGCACTTTTCGATGGGCGCGCACCTCAACGCCCGCGACCGCAAGGCCGTGCGCAAGACGGTGTCGGGGATGATGAAGATCCTCTTTCCGCATGGCGAGGTGACCCAGGACGAGCTCGCGGAGGTCCTGGAGCTCGCGCTCGAAGGGCGGCGCCGGGTGAAGGAGCAGCTCAAGAAGATGGGCTCCTTCGAGTACTACCATACGTCCTTTAGCTATACGTTGCAGGAGACCGGCGAGGAGAAATTCGTCGGGGTGCCGGAGCAGGGCGGCCGCGACCTGATCTCGACCGATCCACTCTCACCGGGGACGGTCTACACAGCGGGGGTGACGGCGGACGGAACGGTGGGTCTGTACCGGCTCGAGGTCTCGCTCTCGACGGGGACCGGGAAGCTGAAGCTCGCGGGGGGCGTGGCGGGTGCAATGAAGGAGTCGATCCAGCGGGCTTTCAGCTACGTTCAGGCGAAGAAGAGCGACCTGGGCATCGCACGCGATCTCGACAACGCGGACGTCCACATTGAGGTCATCGACCTGCTGGCGAACCGTGTCGAGGCCGAGGTGGGCGTCGCGTTCTTTGTCGCGTGCTATTCGGCGTTCCGCAAGGCGCCGGTCAGCCCGGCGCTCCTCGTGCTGGGCGACATGAGCATTCAGGGGAACATCAAGCCGCTACGCTCCCTCACCGAGCCGCTGCAGGTGGCGAAGGACAATGGTGCGAAGCGCGCCCTGATACCGATCGAG
>DATANP010000279.1:0-2735 GCA_036266195.1 Thermoanaerobaculia bacterium
GCTCGGGCCAGCTCCATGCGCGGGCGGATCTGCCGGAGGTGGGCGAGAGCTTCGAGGACGTGGTCCACGTCCT
The DNA here is from genome assembly GCA_036266195.1 of Thermoanaerobaculia bacterium. GTDB lineage: Bacteria > Acidobacteriota > Thermoanaerobaculia > Multivoradales > UBA5704 > DATMER01. The sequence continues at coordinate 74 of DATANP010000279.1, forward strand.
CGTCCCATCGGCTTCCCCGGAGATCCTGGAGAAGGAGCTGGGCGCCGCGCAGCAGCGGGTCGCCGCGGCACAGCGCCGGGGATTCTCTCAGGGCAATCCGGCGCTTTTACGGACGATGAACGGTGCCTCCGACCTCCTCGCGGAAGCCCGCGCCGGTCTCGAAGCCACCCGCGGCGGCGATGCCGACGCCGCCGCCCGGGTCCATCGTCTGCTGCTGGACCTCAACGGCGCGCTCGACGAAGCCGAGGCGGCGCTCGACTGGCCGACTCTGCAATCCGAGGCCGACCAGGAAATCGAGACGGCGCTCTACTGGGTCGGCGCCTTCGGCTCACCGGCCGAACAACAGCTCTGCGAGAGCGCTCTGGCCGCCGCGGCCGAGGCCCTCCGGCATCGCGACGCCGCGGCCCTGGACCGTCAGATCCGGGTTCTCAGCTCTCTTCGCAACGCCGCCTTCTCGCGCGATCCCAGCTCCGCCTTCCGGGTTTTCGATTGGTACCTGGGCCATGCCGGGGAGGCGACGGACATTCGTCAGGCGCAAGCGCTGTTCGAGAAGGGCCGCAAGGCCGCGGACCGGGGCGACGAAACGGCGCTCCGCGAGATCAACCGGCGGCTGAACGACCTGTTCCCCGGCTCGGCCGAGGACCGCCAGCGGAGCTTCGGCTCCGGGGTGCGCTGATGCCTGTGCCGGGCCCGGATTGCGAGAACTACCTGCGGCGCCATCTGGCCAATCCGTTCCTCGTGCTCGAGTTGGCGCCGGAGGCGGGGCGGAGCGAGCTGGAGCGCCAGGGCGCCAGGCTGCTGGCGATGCTCGCCGCCGGTCTGGCCGCAGCCGGCACCTATGCGACGCCACTCGGCCCCCGGGAGCGCACGGCCGAGATGGTACGGCAAGCCCTGGCCGAGTTGCGGGATCCGGCCCGCCGCCTGGTCCATGAGTGGTGGGCGCAGGGACTCGCCGGGAGGATCCCAACGCCCCGGCGCCGCTTCCCCCGGCCGCCGGAGTGACGGTCTCATGGTGCTGTACCTCCCCGTTGGGCCGATCATCGTTCTCCTCGTATGGCTCTTGCGGAGCCTGGCCGGGAGCAAAGCCCAGCCCGGGACAGCCCGGACTCCGGCCGTGGTGCCGGCGGCCCGTGCGACCCAGAGCCGGATCTCGATCGGCCATCTCTTCGTGTATGGCTTCTTCTACCTGCCTCTGGTCGTCAGGTCGACGCTGGTCGGAGAGCCGGCCGAATCGGTGTGGCCCGGCCTGTTGAGCTTCGCCGCCGCGATCTTCGCGACCTGCACGGGACCGCGCTGGCTGGCGTGGCGCGTTCTCGGCCCGTGGGGCCTGCCGGCGGTGGGGCAGGCCGTGCTCTGGCTGGCGCCCAGCTTTACGCTCCGGACCTTCCGAGGCAACCTCGAGCTGTTCTCGGCTGCTTTCGGCGGTGAGCCGAAGCCGCAACGCTGGACGGCTGGCCCCTGGTTCCTTTTCACCCGTGCCCTGCGGAGCGACCGCGAAGGCGACCCGGGGAGAGTGGAGGCGCTCCTGGAGCTGCTGCGCGATCTTTCTTCCTGGCGTCTACCCTGGCGGCTGCGAGGCCAGGGCTTCGAGCTGCTGGCGTGGCCGGCCATCCAGGCCGGCGACTGGGAAGAAGCGCTGCGGCGGCTCGCGCATGGCCGCGGCCGGGGCGTGCGCCTGTTGCGATTGGTGGCATCGGCGCACACCGGACGGGTCGCTTCCCCCTTTCTCCTCTGGCTGGCCTGGCTCCTCGCGCCGGGACGGTGGCGAACACGTCCACTCGTCCTTGCGCTCTTGGATACCGAGCGGACCGCAGCCATCGCCCCGTCCTCTCGGGTTCCAGCGCCCCTGGAGGCGGCCGCGGCCACGGACGGAGTCTGGCTCCGCCATCTGAAGCTCCTCGCCGACGCCGCCGAGGGCCGTCCGGTGCGTCCGTCGGACGTTGACGCCGTGGCGGAGGAATGGGAAGACACTTTCAGGAAGGCCGACCGGATGCGCCTGTTGAGCCGCGGGGCGGAGCTCGGAGTGCCGGACGTTCAAGCTGTCGTCGCGGGTCTGCGGCCTGCCTTGCTGGCGGAGCTCGAAGCCGTGGCGGAAAGCGCCGACGGGCTCTGGCCCGAGCCGCAACGCCGCGACGGCCTGGCCGCCGAGGTCCGCCGCCGCCGCAGTGACCGGCTCTTCGCTGCCGTGCAGGTGGAAGTCGACCCCTTCCTGGGGCGGAAGGGCTTTCAACGGAAGCTGGAGGATCCGCTCGCCGAGCTCGAACGCTGGCTGCAGTTCCGCCGCGACCTGCGACGGCTCCTGGAAGCTTCTGGGGAGAACGCGCTGCCCACGTCCTGGTACAACGGCCTGCGGATCGCGGCCTGCAACTGGCCCGTGTTCCTGCTGCGGACCTACGGCCCCGACGCCCACTGGGCCTGCCGGCAGATGTTTCGCTGGTCGGAGGCGCAGGCCCGCAGGATGGGCGACCAGGAAATCGCCAGCCTCAGCCACGGCAATCTTCGCCAGGTCCGTGGCTTCCTGAACTATTGATCCGGCCATGAGATGTTGAACTTTCCGTGGCGGGCGCGTAGAATAAAGCGCACATGGAAACGACAAACGGAAAGAGGCTTTCGACCGAGGTGCTCAACGAGCGACGACGGCAGGCCGTCAAGCTCCGGCTGA
>DATANP010000280.1:0-7130 GCA_036266195.1 Thermoanaerobaculia bacterium
CTGCTCCATCCTCCCGGCCTGGGCTTCGCCGCGGCGTTCCTCGGCTGCCTCTACGCGGGAGTCGTGGCCGTGCCGGTCTTCCCGCCGCACCCCCGGCGGACCCACCCCCGGCTGGTGTCCATCGCCCGGGACGCGTCACCCCGGCTACTTCTGACGACGACCGCCCTCCTCCCCCGGGTGGAGGGGCTGGCCGGCCGGATTCCGGGTCTCGCCGCGACGGCACGGGTCGTGGCCACGGACGCGGTGGAGCCGGAGCGGTCGGCCGCCTGGAAGGACCCCGAAGCCGGCGAGGAGACGCTGGCCTTCCTCCAGTACACCTCCGGATCCACCTCGACGCCGCGCGGAGTGCTGGTCACGCACGGCAATCTGCTCCACAACGAGGAGATGATCCGGCAGGCGTTCGGCCATTCGGACTCGACGCTGGTCCTGAGCTGGCTCCCTCTCTACCACGACATGGGGCTGATCGGCGGACTGCTCCAGCCGCTCTACGCAGGAGCGCGCTGCATCCTGATGTCGCCGATGGCCTTCCTGCAGAGGCCGGCGCGCTGGCTGGAGGCGATCAGCCGCTATCGGGCCACGTCGAGCGGCGGACCCAACTTCGCCTACGAGCTGTGCGCGCGCAAGGTCGGAGAGGAGGTCCGCGCCCGCCTGGATCTGTCGAGCTGGACCGTGGCCTTCAACGGCTCCGAGCCGGTGCGCGCCGAAACGCTCGAGCGTTTCTCGGAGTCTTTCGGTCCGTGCGGGTTCCGGCACGAGGCGCACTTCCCCTGCTACGGACTGGCCGAAGCCACGCTTTTCGTCACCGGCGGAGCGGTTCAGCGCCCGCCCTCGGTCCTGACGGTCGACCCGGGGGAGCTGGAGCGCGCCCGGGTGGCGGAGCCGGCCGGCGGCCCGGGGCGGAAGCTGGTCGGCTGCGGCTCTCCCCGGCTCGGCCAGGAGGTCCTCGTGGTGGAGCCGGAAACCCGGACGCCTCTCCCCGAAGGCCGCGTGGGAGAGATCTGGATCGGCGGCCCGAGCGTCGCCGGCGGGTATTGGAACCGGCCGGAGGAGAGCGCGGAGGTCTTCTTCGCGCGCCTGGCAACCCGGGAGGATGATGGCCGGACGTTCCTGCGCACCGGAGACCTGGGATTTCTCCAGGACGGCGAGCTCTTCGTCACCGGCCGGCTCAAGGATCTCCTCATCGTCCGCGGCCGCAACGTCTATCCGCAGGACCTGGAGCTCACGGCCGAGCGCAGCCATCCGGCCCTGCGGCCGGGCTGCGGCGCGGCCTTCGCGGTCGAGGTCGAAGGAGAGGAGCGGATCGTCCTCGTCCACGAGGTCCAGCGGCGGGTTGTGATCGATTCCGACCGGTTGGTGGAGGCGGTCCGGCGCGCCGTGGCCGAAGAGCACGAGGTCGATCTCCACGAGGTCGTTCTGCTGCGCGAGGAGACCCTCCCGAAGACGCCGAGCGGCAAGGTCCAGCGCCACGCCTGCCGCGAGCTGTGGCGGTCCGGCGGGCTGGCCGTGGTAGGCCGCGGTCCGCGAACCACGCTGGAGACCGGGGGGCCCGGAGACTTGTTGCTCGACCGCATCGGCCTGCTCGCCGGTCCGCCGGAGGAGCGCACGGACCGGCTGCAGGCCTGGCTGCGGGAGCGGGTCGCCCGCGTCCTGCGGCTGGACGCCGAGCGGATCGACCCGGCCGCTTGCCTGGGGCTCGACTCGCTCGGAGCCGTGGAGCTGACCCGCGAGATCGAGGTGGCCTTCGGAGCCCGCATCCCCGTGGAGACCCTGTCCGGGGACGCGAGCCTGGAGGAGATCGGGCGCCGGCTGCTCGCTGCGCTGGACGCGGAGGAGACGCCGGATCCGGCGCGGAGCCCCGGGCGCGCGCCGTTCGCGGGGATCCTCCCGCTTCTGCCGAGCCAGCGCTGGTTCTTCGAGCGGAGGACGGAGAACCCGAGCTTCGGCAACATCCCGGTTTTTCTGGAGATCGCCAAGGGCTTCGACCGGCGGGCCTTCGCCGCGGCCCTCGGAATCGTCTACCGGTGGCACGACGCGCTGCGGGTCCGGATCGTGACCCTGGACGGCGAGCGCCGCCAGCGTTTCGAGCCGCCGGGCGGGCCGGTCCCGTTCCACTCGATCGACCTCTCGGCGGTGCCGGACGAACGGCGGACGGCCGCTCTCGTCTCGGCGGCGTCCCAGGTCCAGCCGTCCCTGGATCTGGCCGCCGGGCCGCTCCAGCGCTCCTGCTGGTTCGACATGGGGGATGCCTCCTGTGACCGCCTCCTGGTCGTCACCCACCACCTCCTCCTCGACGCCTTCTCGCTCTACATCTTCTTCGACGATCTCTGGACGGCGTACCAGGCCCTGGCCGAGTCGCGGCCTGTCGAGCTGCCGGCGACCACAGCCTCGGTCGCCGAGTGGATCCGGGGCCTTGAAGAGACCGTCGCCTCGCCTGCCCTGGCCGCCGAGATGGCCTGGTGGCTGGAGCAGCCCTGGGCGGAGGCCGCTCCGCTGCCGGTCGACGAGATCCGCGGGCCGAACTCCCGGTCCTCGTCCCGCACCGTCACCGTCGAGATCGACGCCGAAACCGGCGCCATGCTGCTGCGCGAGCTGCCGGGCCGGCTGGGCGTCGATGCGGGCGAGGTCCTGCTGGCCGGCCTCGTCGGCGCCCTCGCCGGGTGGACGGGCGGCGACCGGCAGGTCGTCCATCTCCTCGGCCATGGCCGGGAGCCCGTGGTCCAGGGGATCGACGCGAGCCGCACGGTCGGCTGGTTCGCGACCTCCTTCCCGGTGCTCCTCACCTGGCGCCAGGGCGACCTCCTGGATGCCCTGGCGTCGATCGCGGCGCAGGTGCGGGCGGTGCCTCACCACGGCATCGGCTTTTCCCTGCTGCGCTACTTCAGCGCCGACCCCGAGGTGCGGGCCCGGATGAGCGCGATCCCGGAGGCGCGGGTGGAGCTCAACTATCTGGGCCGTTACGGGTGGGATTCCCTGACGCGGAAGACCGGCCTCCGGCGGGCCGCCGAGCCCTGCGGTCCGAGCGCCGATCCGAACCGGGACCGGATCTACCTTCTCCGGGTGACGGTCGAGGCGCAGGACGACCAGAGCATCCGGCTGCATTTCGACTATAGTGAAAACGTTCATCGACGATCGACCGTCGAGGGGCTGGCGGCCCGCTGCGTGACTCTTCTCGCCGCGCTTGCCGGATCGCAGGCGGCCCCTCTTGCAGAGCCCGCATGGAGCCGTTCGTCATCCAACCCTGTCGCCGTAGGGAGACCCGCATGAACACAGAGGAAGTGGTTTCGGGACGCAGTGACTCCTCCTACCGTTCCCCGTTGCCGGTGGTCAAGGACCGGACACGGGTCCACTACAAGCGATTCCACAACATCTACCTCTATGTGACGGAACGCTGCCAGTTGCGCTGCGGCCACTGTTACATGGGAGACCGCCTGGAGCGGGGCCTGAACCTGCCGTTCGAGCGGGCGGCGTCCATCATGGACTACTCCCGCCGGCTCGGCGGCGAATACATCACGTTTCTTGGGGGAGAGCCGACCCTGCATCCCGATCTGCCGCGCATGGTCGACTATGCGCTCGACGCCGGCTACCGGCAGGTGATGATCAACTCCAACGGCCTGCTCGAGCGCACCATCGACCGTATCGCGCCCGAGAAGCTCCATTACATCTCCTTCAGCCTCGACGGCGCGACGGCGGAGACGCACGAGAAGGTGCGCGGCGCGAAGACGTTCGCGAAGACCACCAACTGCATCCGCGAGACGGTCGCGGCCGGCTACCCGGTGCGCCTCCTCTGCACCATCTCGCAGGTCAACATCCACGAGGCGGCCGCCGTGCTCGACTTCGCCGACCAGGTCGGCGTCAACATGGTGAACTTCCACGTCTTCTCGGAAGAGGGGCTGGGCATCGCCAACTCCGAGGCCTGGTCGCTGACGCCGCAGGAGTGGATCGATTTCTACGAGTACCTGGAGACGATCAAGGGCAACTACCGCACCTCGATCTGGTACCCGCCGACCTATGCCACGCGGGACAAGCTGGAGCGCTATGTGAGCGAGGGCTACCGCGGCTGCGTCGGCTGCACGCTGGACCGGCTGTCGATCTTTCCGGATGGGCGGTGCTATGTCTGCTCGGTGATGTTCGACGTGCCCGTGCACTTCGGGGTCATGACGGACGAGGGGCTGAAGCTCAACCACGAGAGCAACGAGTTCGAGCTCTTCAGCAGGGCGATGTTCAACGCCGAAGCTCCCTGGCTGAGCGGCTGTCCGGCCGAGGCCGTCCTCAACAAGAACGGGCGCAAGCCGGTGTCGGACGACCTTGTCTCCGTCTGCCGGCTCTGGAAGTCGCAGGCCTAGACGCGCGCGTCCGATGCGGGGGCTTGCGCGGGTGAGGGAGGTCTTCTCGGCGGGCCGGCCGCTCGCCGGCTGGACCGTGCTCCTCCACATGCATCTGACGCGGGAGACCCTCGCCCTCGGCGAAGTGCTCGCCGCCGGGGGCGCCTGTCCCGTGTTCCTGCCGTCCAACCGCAACCCGGCGCCGGACGCGGTGTGCCGGGACGCCCGCGGCCTGGGCGTCCTCCTCGACTCGCTCGGCGAGGTTCCGGGCGCGATCGGAACGGCGCAGACCCTGGTGGTCGAGGGCAACGGCCGGGTCTTCGAGGAGCTGCACCGCGATCCGCCGTCCCCGCTGGATGGGCGCGTCGCCGGAATCTCCGAGCACACCTCGGGCGGCGGCCGCATCGTCGACCGTTTCGACCCCTCCGGCATCCGGGTGCCCGTGGTCGCGGTCTACAACGACCCGCTCAAGGCCGAGCTGGAGACCGGGCTCGGCACCTCGCAGACGGTCCTCGCTGCCCTGCTGCGCGGGCTGGGGCGGCCGGTGGCGGGGCGCAGGGCGGTGGTTATCGGCTATGGGAACGTCGGCCGCGGGGTGGCGCGCTGCCTGCGCATCCTCGGTGCGCGCGTCACGGTTGTCGAGACCGCCGGTGCCGCCCGCCTCCAGGCTCGCTTGGCGGGCTTCCCGCTCGCCGATCTCGCCAACTGTCTGCCCGAGGCCGAGCTCTGCCTGACGACCACCGGCAGCGACGGCGTGATCACGGCCGACCACCTGGCTGCGGTCCGCGAGGGGTTGGTGCTCGCCAATGTCAGCAACCGGCCGAAGGAGATCGACCTCGCGGGCTGCGACCGGATCGGCGCGGAGCCTCCGGAAGCTGCCGGCCCGTTCTCCTTCTGGTCGTGCGGCGGCGGCCCGGTCTTCGGCCTGCTCGGCGGCGGCCTGCAGGTCAACCACGTGCTGGAGGAGGGCAACCCCGAGGAGCTGATGGATCTCTCATTCACCCTGCATGCGCTGGTCCTGCGGTGGCTGGCCGCCGAACGGCCCGCGCCCGGTCTCCATCCGATTCCCGACCGCCTCCGCCAGGCGGCGGCGGAGCTGGTGCTCGGCGGCCGATCATGAGGGTCCTGGTCCCCGATCCGTTGATGGAGTACGAGCGGGCCCTGCTCGGAGAGCTGCTGGCCGCCGCCGGTCACCAGCCGGTCTTCGCGGTGCACGACGCCGCGGCCGAGGCGCTCCTGACCGGAGGGCCGCCCCTGTCGCGGTCCCGGCTCCAGGAGATGCCGTCGCTGCGCGTCCTCGTCCGGTTCGCCCGCGGCCGCCACGACATTTCGGAGGAGGCGGCCGCGGTGGAGAGCGCCGGCATCTCTTACCGGCACGTGGCCGGGGCCTCCGCGGCCTCGACCGCCGAGCACACCCTGATGCTGATCCTGGCGCTGCTGCGCCGGCTTCCCCAGGCGCACGCCTTGATGACGCGCGGCCAATGGGGCCAGCGCGAGATCGCCGAGATGGGGGTCCGGGACCTTGCCGAGGTGACGGTCGGGCTGATCGGCCTGGGGCGCGTCGGCCGCCGGCTCGCCCGGCTGCTTCAGGGGTTCGGGCCGCGGGTCCTCTACACGAAGCCCCACCCGTTAACGGCGGCCGAGGAGCGCGATCTCGGGATCTCGTGGGTACCGCTCGACGATCTGCTGCGGCGGGCCGACGTCGTTTCCCTCCACGCGCGGACCCCCGGCTCGGGAGTGCCGCTGCTGACCCGCGAGCATCTCGGACGGATGCGTCCGGATGCCGTCCTGGTCAACACCGGAGCCGGCGGGCACGTCGACCTGGAGGCCCTGAACGAGCTGCTCACCGAGCGGCCCATGGGGGTCGGCCTGGACGTCTTTCCCCTGGAGCCCGCCGCGTCTCCGCCCCTGTCCGCCGGCGGCTCGGTGCTCCTCACCCCCCACGTGGCGGGCCGCAGCCGCGCCACCGCCCGCGATCTCTTCGCGAGAGCGGTGGCGCAACTGGATTCGGCGACGGCGGGAGTTCCGGCTGTCTTCCCGATCCCGATCGTCGCCCGCCCGGGACCGGTGCTGCGGCAGGCGCTGCGCCGGATCGAGGAGCGTCGCCCCTTCGAGGGTTGTGGGGTCCGACTGCCACCGCGGCTGGCCCGGGACCTGCCGGCGCTCTCCGCCGCCCTCGAGGCGCTAGGGGTGGCCGTGGACGCGGCCGGGTCCGGCCGGGTCGAGCTCTCGACCTCCTCCGGCACCCTGTGGCTCGGCGTTGACGTCGAGAGCCCGGCCCCCGAGCCGGAGGCGGCGTTTTCGCTCGCCTCGCTGCCGACCCTCCGTGTCCTCCGGGAGCGCTGGCGCGTCGACTGGCGCGCCTGGGACCTCCTGCTGCCGCGCCACGCCCGCGGCTCGCTGCCGGGGCGGCGCCTGGTGGTCGAGGGGTATGGACCCCGCGGGCGCCGGATCGCCTGGCGCGCCCGCGCCCTGGGTGTCGAGGTCCTGGTGGCCGAGACCTCGACGGCGCGGCGCCTCGAAGCTCTCTTCGACGGCTTCGAGGCGCCCGGCGGAGCTTCCGCGGATGGGGCGGACGGGGACCTGATCCTCGCGACCGGCGAGACCGACACCCCGGCCCATCCGGTCTTCGGGCCGGTCGAGGGGATTCCTCCGGGGCTGGCGGACGAGACGGCGGCGGCGGTCCTCCTCGCCCTCGCCGGCCTGCGGGCCGCCGCTGGCCGCGATCCGTTCCCGGCCGAGGAGGTCGCGGCGGCCTGCGACCGCGAGCTGGCGGAGAGCGTCCTGGCAGCCCGGGGTGCGGCGCGG
>DATANP010000281.1:0-7609 GCA_036266195.1 Thermoanaerobaculia bacterium
CGCAAGTCCATGAAAAGCAGCGAAGGGTTCGTTTTCATCCGGCCGGGCCTCCAGCTCTACTACCGGATGCTCGGCGAGGGCGAGGAGACCCTCGTCGTGCCGAACGCCAACTGGCTGGGCGACGCTCTCCTGCCGCTCGCCGAGAGCCGCCGACTGATCCTCTACGACCCGCGCAGCCGGGGCCGGTCGAGCGCCGTCACCGACCCCCGGCAGCTCGGCCTGGACGAGGACGTGGCCGACCTGGAGGCCGTGCGCCGCTACTTCGGGCTCGACCGCATGAGCCTGCTCGGCTCCTCCTTCCACGCCGCGATCGCGGCCACCTACGCCCTCGACCATCCCGACCGGGTCGAGCGCCTGCTGCTCGTCTGCCCGATCACCCCGCGCCTCCCCGGCGAGTGGAAGCAGGAGCTTCCCCATACCGAGGAGCTGGTCCATCCGCCCGGCATCCCGCGTTTGGCCGAGCTGAAGCGCGAGGGGCTGGAGGAGCACGATCCCGTGGCCTTCTGCCGCGCCTGGTTCACCTGGTTCCTGCTGCCGGCGATGCTGGCCGACACCTCGGCCCTGATCCGCTTTCCGCTGGACGACGTCTGCTCCTTCCCCAACGAGTGGCCGCGCCACGCGCTGGGCGTGTACTTCGAACACATCCTGCCGAGCATGGGCGACTGGGACTTCCGGCCGCGCCTGCCGAAGCTCGGCATGCCGCTCCTGGTGGTCCAGGGCCTGGACGACCTCGTGCCCGAGGAGGCCTCGCGGGAGTGGGCGGCCTACGCGCCGGACGCGCGTTTCCTGGGCATCGAGCGGGCCGGGCACCATCCCTACCTGGAGCGGCCCAAGGAGCTCTTCCCGGCGCTCGAAGCCTTCCTCCAGGGCGCTTGGCCGCAGGGCGCCGAAGTCGTCCGCCGCGCCGCCTAGCCCAGCCGGGACGAGATGTCGAGCAGGGCGTGCGCCGCGGCCACCGGCCAGAGCCGGCGCGTCCAGCCGAAGATCGTCCCGAACACCAGGCCGATGACGAGCGCCGATCCCGCTCCGAAGAACCCCTGGTAGAAGTGGTACGAGGCGAAGAGCAGGGCGGAGAGGACGACGGCCTTGGCCGTCGAGCCGAGCAGGTGCTCGAACCTCGGGATGAGATAGCCGCGCATGACCAGCTCCTCGGCGAAACCGTTCAGGGCCGCGGCGACGATCACCAGGAGGGTCTGCTCGGGCACCGTGGGAGCCTGGAAAAGCTCGGTCAGGTGGGAGGTGTCCTGCCGCACCGCCTCGGTCGAGAAGGCCGCCATGGCCATGGACGCGTAGATGGCGTAGCCGAAGTAGGCGGCCATCAGCGCTCCGAACGCCGCGAGGGAATCCCGGATCAACCGCGGCTGTACGATCCCGAAGCGGGACCAGGGCTCCTGGCTGCGGGAGACCAGGTAGAGCACCAGCCAGCTCACCTGGACGCTGCGGAAGACGAGATAGGCCTCATGCGCGTTGAACGAATGAGGCCCCGCGGGCTTCGTCACCAGGTAGCCCACGGTGTTCCAGAGGTCCGGCAGCACACCGATGAAAACGACCGCCACGACCTCCAGCCAGAGCTCCCGGTCGCTGCGCGCCGGGGGCGGCTCGGGGACCGGCTCCGGGATGAGGGTCTCGTCGATCTCGGGCTCGGGCTGCATCAGCTCCCGCCGTTCTCCGGAACCACCGTGAGGTCGTTCGGGTCGTCGTTGACCCATTCATAGCCGGGCGCTGGCGTCCACTCCCCCTCCTTCTCGGCGGCGAGGACATGGCCGAAGATGGCGTGCGGCTTGCCGGGCTTCCAGGCCACGCGCAGGTCGTTGACCCCCTTCTCCGCGACCCACTCGTACCCCGGAGCGGGAGCCCACTGGTCGGGCTCGGACGAGGCGACTACCCGGGGATCGTCCGGGTGGAGAGTCCCGGGCCGCCACTCGACCTCCAGCTTCGCCGGATCGTTGTCCACCCACCAGTAGCCCGGGTCGGGCTGATACAGGCCGTCCTCGTCGAGGAACGTATGGGGAGGGGGAGGGGCCGGGGTGGCCTCGGCAGCCACCGTCTCCTGTGCCGCGGCCTCGCGGGCTTCCTGCTCCGCCTCCCGCTGCCGGATCTCGGCCCGTTCCTTGCGGACCCCCGCGATCCAGTCCGCCACCCGCCCCATGAAGATCCGGGTCTCGGGCGTCACCGCCACGATGCCGACCAGGAGCAGCAGCGCCAGAAGGCTGATCAGGTTCGTGCGTTTCGGGCTCGCCATAGGCTGACACGGATTCTACCGGAGTCACTCGGAGACCCGGCGGAGGCTGCGGGCGCGGTACATCTCCCACAGGGCCGGAACGAGCGACAGCGCGACGATCGCGAGGACCACCAGGGAGAAGTTCTTCTGGACGACGGGGATGTTGCCGAAGAAGTATCCGGCGAACGTACAGATCAGCACCCAGGCGAGGCCGCCGATCACGTTGTAGCTCATGAACCGGCCGTAGCTCATCGTGCCCAGGCCGGCCACGAACGGGGCCAGGGTGCGGACGATCGGCACGAAGCGGGCGAAGATGATCGTCTTGCCGCCGTACTTCTCGAAGAACTCGTGGGTATAGGCGAGGTGCTCGGGCCGGACCACCTTGAACCGCTTCGCGTTGAGCAGCCGCGCGCCCAGGAAGTGCCCCACCCAGTAGTTGACCGTGTCGCCCAGGATGGCCGCGAACGCGAGGAGGACCAGCAGCCCGGGGAGCGAGAGCGAGCCCAGGGCCGCGAACGCGCCCGCGGCGAAGAGCAGCGAGTCGCCGGGCAGGAAGGGGGTCACCACCAGGCCGGTCTCGCAGAACACGATCAGGAAGAGGATCAGGTAGGTCCAGGTGCCGTACTCGGCCAGGATCCGGCGCAGATGGACGTCGAGGTGCAGGAAAATGTCGATCAACTGGCTCGGGTCCATGAGATCCTCCAGGGCGCAAGAGCCTACCATGGCAGGCCTTGTGCAAACTCCGGGAGCCCCGATGACTCTGCCCATCTTCCTCGTCCTCGCCCTGCTGGCCGCCGTGGTGCTGGTGTTCTCGTTCGAGTGGGTGTCGGTGGACATCGCCACCCTGGTGCTGCTGGCAGTCCTGGTCCTGTCCGGCATCCTGACCGTGGACGAGGCGTTCTCCGGCTTCTCGAACGAGATCATCGTCATCCTGGCCGCGATCTTCGTCCTCTCCGGGGCGCTCATGAAGGGGGGCGTCCTCGACCACCTGAGCGACGTGATCCACCGCTTCGCCGGAGGGAGCCGCAACAAGGTGCTGCTCGCCGTCATGCCGGTGACCTCCTTCATCTCCTCCTTCATGAACAACACCACCTGCACGGCGGTGATGATGCCGGCGGTGCTCGGCCTCTGCCGCAAGAGCCGGGTCAGCCCGGGCAAGGTGCTGATCCCGCTCGCCTATGCCTCGATGCTCGGCGGCACCTGCACCCTGATCGGCACCTCCACGAACGTGGCCGCCAGCGCCTTCCTGAAGTCGGCGGGCCTCGCGCCGATCTCCATGTTCGAGTTCCTGCCGGTCGGGGTGGCGGTCTGCGTGATGGGCATCCTCTACGTGATGCTCGTCGGCCACCGCCTGCTGCCGGATACCCGGGAGGCGGGGTACGAGGAGCAGTACTCGATCCGCGAGTACCTGTCGGAGGTGGTCGTCACGCCCGGCTCGCCGCTCGCCGGCCAGGCCCTGCGCGACAGCCGGCTGGGCCAGATGGGCCTCCAGGTGCGCGCGGTCCTGCGCGGCGGCCGGCGGATCGACGCCGAGCCCGCCCTGACCCTGCAGGAGGGCGACCTCCTCCTCGTCCAGACCACCCGCGAGGGGCTTCTCCAGGTCAAGGACACGGCCGGCATCGAGATCAAGCCCGACCTCAAGATGGACCATGTGGACCTGGCCTCCGACACCATGACCATCGCCGAGGCGATCCTCATGCCCCAGTCCACACTGGTGGGCCGGACGATCAAGGAGCTCGACTTCCGCCGCCGTTTCGGGGTGACGGTGATCGCCATCTACCGCAGCGGCCACGCCCTGGCGACCCGGATCGGCAGCCTGCCGCTGCGCGTCGGCGACGTGCTGCTGATCCAGGGCCGGCCCGACCGTTACCGGGCGCTCGCCGACAACCCCGACCTTCTCATCCTCCAGGAGACCGAGCATCAGCCGGCCCGCCGCCGCAAGGGGTGGTACGCGGTGGGGATCTTCCTGGTAGCGGTGGTCATCTCCTCCTTCGGCTGGATGCCGCTGCCCATCGCCTTCCTGCTGGCGGCCCTGGCGGTGATCGGCACCCGTCTGATCACCATGGAAGAGGCCTACGGCCTGATCGACTGGCGCCTGCTGATCCTGATCGCCGGCATGACCTCCTTCGGCGTGGCCATGCGCAAGACCGGCGCCGCCGAGTACCTGGCCGGCCTGATCGTGGGCTGGACCGGGGATCTGCCGGTGAGCGTCCTCCTTTTCGCCTTCGGCGTGCTGACCATCCTCCTCACCCAGCCGATGTCGAACGCCGCGGCCGCCCTGGTGGTCCTGCCGGTGGCCATGAACACGGCCACCAAGCTAGGCCACGACCCGCGCTCCTTCGCGGTGATGGTGACCCTCTCGGCCTCGCTCTCCTTCATCACCCCGTTCGAGCCGTCCTGCCTGATCGTCTACGGCCCGGGGCGGTACCGGTTCCGGGACTTCCTGGTCTGCGGCCTGCCGCTCACCGCCCTGGTGGTCGTGGTGCTGATGCTGATGGTGCCGTGGATCTGGCCTCTGGGGTAGCCGCCCCGGCGGTGCGGGTCGAGGGCGGCAGCGCCGTGAACACGTCCCCGGGAGCGAGCCCCAGCCAGGGGTCGGAGAGTGGGGTCCGGAAGACCTCCTCGTAGACCCACAGGTTGAAGGCTTCCAGGTCGAAGCCCTTCCAGGTCTCCGGCTCCTTCAAGCGCTTCAGGATGGCCGGTCCGGTGCGGTACTCGTTGATCACTTCGTCCAGGGCCACGCTCTCCTCGAAGGACTTCACCAGCCGCTCGGCCTCGTCCGGATCCGTGATGCCATGCTTGCGCAGCAGGAAGGCGCGGCTCGACGGGTCGAGAGCCACGTGGGCGGCGCGGGCCTTGCCCAGGAGGCGCAGATCGTCGTCGCTCACCCCGAAAAGCGCGTCGAGGACGGTCCATTCCGCCGTTCGCTTGGCGCCGGTTTCGAGAGTGCTGAGGGAAGGGATCTTGCCGTCCTCGAGGACCACGGATTCCCCGAGGATCTTCCATGGATCGCGAGGCCCATCCATCGCCGGGGCCGCAGCCACTGGCACCGGCCGCGGCTTCGGTCGCGGTTTGGCGGCTTCGTAGTCGAGCTCGGCAGCCTTTCCCCGTTCCTTCAACTCGCGCTCGAAACGCAGGCTCAGCCAGGCCGCAAGGCTGGCATCGGCCAGGTTGGAAGCCTGCCGAGCGGCGCGCTCGGCCCTCTCCAGCGAGGCCCGGAAGGCCTGGGGACCGTAGAGGCCGGGCAGGCCCTCCACCAGCCGGCCGCGGCTGTCGAGGACATAGTGGATGCTGTTGCCGGTGAGCGTCCGCTCGAGCCGGGTGCCGTCGCCGAAGTCGATCGTCACCCGCGGCACCGGTCGCACCGAGCGCCAGTGCAGGACGAACCGCTCCCGCAGCATCCTGTTGATCTCGCTGTTCTTGTAGAAGACCGTGCGGAAGAACCGGCTGTTGGCGCAGCTCATCTCCTCGTCGAGCTTGCCCATCAGCCGCAGGGAGAGGATGGGCTTGCCCGACTCGCGCGCCGCGGCCTTGGCGGCCTCGAGGTCCGTATACCAGAAGAGCTGGAGGTCGGCGCAGTCCCGCACTCCGCACACCCGGTCGAGAGGAGACCCCTCGGCCGAAGGTCCGGGGCAGGTCCCACCCGGACAGACCACGGCGAGCATCGCCTCCATGCCCGCCGGCCCGGCAGCCCGCAGGCCCGCAATGGCCTCGGGGCTCCCCTGGAGCGCGGCCCGGGCCAGCTCGTCGAGCCTCGCAGGCGCCGCGAGCGCCATCGCCGGAAGGCTGAGAGCGATGAGGAGGGAAATGGCTGCGATTCTGGTGCGCATGCGCGACCTCCTGCCGGTAAGGTATTGCCGGAGACCATGATACGCCCGGATAAGCCTGCCGCGACACGGCGCAGGCTTGTGGGAAGCCGGACAAGCTTATCTGCGGCGAGACAACCTTGTTTGCCGGCCGGCAACCTTGACTTGCCGCGGATAACGTTGTGCTGGCTCCCGCTAACGTTATCTTGCCGCCGACAACCCTGTGTTGGAGGCTGACAAGGTTGCCTTGCCTCCGACAAGCTTGTCGGGCTCCCGATAACGTTGGCGGGCGATGGATAAGCTTGTCGCGCGGTGGATAAGTTGAGCCTCTCTCCCGTCAACCTTGTTTGCGGCAGTCAAGTCTGTCCTGCCGCCCGCCAGACTTCTACGGCGCCAGACAAGGTTGTCGCGTCTCCGGTAACCTTACCGGCCCTCAGATAAGTCGACATTGCCTCCGATAAGTTGGACCAGCTGTCCGCCGAGCTTGTGCGGCAGAAAACAGGCCGATATTTGAGGCTCGAAACAAGGTCTCAAGCGACATCAAGTCGCTCGAAGCCTATCTCCAAGGGCTCGACCTCAAGATCACGTTCCGCTTTCCCCTCGGGAAGGGCTTTGTGCCTGAAGGCCCCTTTAGCTAGACTTCGTCCAAGAGCTCGAAGTACTCGTCCCGCGAGATCCCCGCCGTTCTCAGGTTGTTGCGGATGATGGCGACCGGGACTTCGTCGTAGGTCGGGATCACGACCGGCCGGGCGATACCGGGCTTTACGTAGGAGCGATGGCTTCCCTGCTGGCGCGCGAAGCGGAAGCCTGCCGCCAGGAAGATTCTCTCCAACACGGTCCAGTGCTGCGGGACGAGTCTCGGCAACTCAGCCCCGAACGACCGCGGAGTGTCTTTCGAGGGAGATCCAGGCAGGACCGACCCAGCGGCCTTGCTGAAGACCAAAGCCGCACTCCTCCAGCACCTCTTCCAGCGTCCCTGCCTCTGCCGCGGTGTCCAGGAAGAGGCCGACCGCCTCGTCCAGCGCCGCCCGAGCCTCCTCGACGGTAGGGCCCGAGCTCATGACGTCCAGCGGCATCGCATGGGCGATGAACTGGCCGTCCTCCTCCCAGATCTGGACCGTGTACTCCAATGTCGCGGGGTAGGTCATGGCAAGAGATTACCCCAAACGACCCGCGATCCAGCACCCGCCCAGCACCCGGGTGCCCTGGTAGAAGACCGCGGCCTGGCCGGGGGTGATCCCACGCTGGGGCTCCGCGAAGCGGACCTCTGCCCGGCCGCCCGGCAGCGCGCGGATGCTCGCCCTCACCCCGGGGTGGCGCGAGCGGATCTTCACCGTGGCCTCCACCTCTCCGGGATCGGGGCCGATCCAGTGCAGGCGCTCACCCATCAAGCCAGGCGCGAGCAGCTCGGACTCCTCTCCGACCACCACCCGGTTCTCCTCCGGCTCGATCGTCAGGACGAACAGCGGGCTCCGGGCGGCCAATCCCAACCCCTTCCTCTGGCCCACGGTGTAGCGGTAGTAGGGCTGGCCGGTTCCCAGCTCCCGGCCTCCGGTGTCCACCAGGACGGCGGGCTCGGACC
>DATANP010000282.1:0-32544 GCA_036266195.1 Thermoanaerobaculia bacterium
AACAGGGCGGAGAAGTCCGCCTGGGTCCCCTCGGCGATCTGCCGGAACTCAGGGGTATCCCGCTTCTTCTCCAGGTCGAGCCGGGCCAGCTTTGTGGCGCTCGCGATGGCGCTCTGGAGATGGGCGTCGGCCTTGGTCAGCTCCTCCGCGCTCTTGCGGAGGGCCGCGGTCTCCTGGGCGGCGGGAGTCAGGATGGGGTTGCTGGAAAGGCCGGCCAGAAGCTCGTCGGTGGAGATGCGGACGCGGACCGTGGAGTTGATGTCCACGTCCTGCGGGGTCGTGCCGAACGGCATCGGGTAGGGGCCCTTCTTCTCTTCGGGCTCCTCGACGAGGTGGATGGCTCGCGAGAGGACCCCTTTCTGCTGCGGAGTCTCCGCCGCGTGCGCGGCATGGACGGTTGCGGGCAGGAGAGCGGCGAGGCCGAGCAGAAACGCGGTTCTCCGGATCATCGCGGTCTCCTCAGGGTTTGGAGAACACCTCGGCGATGGCCGTGGCGTCGGAGAGCTGATCGAGTCGGAAGCCGCCGCCGCGCTGCCGGTTCAGGCCGGTCCCGAGCTTGAGGAGCACGGCGGGCGAGGTGTCGCCGCCGGGCCAGAGGAGGTTGCCGAGATCCTGGTCCAGGCTGGCGGGGTCCTGGACGAGGAACGTCCGCCAGACCTCGGGAAAGAGGCCCTTGGCCACGAGGGTGGCGAGATCGAAGGTCTTCCGGACCTCCTTGGGATTGACGCCGGCCTGGTTGCCGAAGACCAGGAAGACGGTGTTGGCCTCGTCCAGGGCGCCGCGCAGGGCGTCGGACTCCGGCGATCCAGCCATCATGGGTCCCGCGAGCCCCACCGCGCCGGCGGGAATGGTGCCGAAGCGCTCCTGCATCAGGTCTTCGATGTCCTTGCCGTCCGTAAACTGGAAGTGGGGGAACTCGCGGAAGGTCGTCCATTCGCCGGCCCACTCGAGCCCGCACTTCTTGCCGAGCTTGCCGACCTTTTCCCAGAGGGCCGCGCCTTCGCCGTTCGGGCTCCAGATCGGTTTGCCCTGGACGACGGGCACGCAGTCGTAGGCCCGGTTGTACTGATGGAACGACTCGCCCGGTCCGGCGTTGGTCACCTTGGGACCGCTCTTCTGCGGCCCCACGTCCTTGAGGATCTTGGCGAGCCCCGGGAAGCCCTTGGCCGTGAGCTGGTCGATCTTCTTCTGGACCTGCTCCTTGGTGCGGCTCTGGCGGTAGAGACGGGACTGCTCGTGCGCGTCGCGCAGGGTGCAGTAGATCAGCAGCTCGAAGCCTGCATCGGCGCAGCGCAGGATGTGCTCCTTCGCCATCTCCTGGACTTCGGGGACCAGATCCTCCAGACGTCGGGACGCCATGGGCGAGCCTCCTCTCTCAAGAACGTACGCCTTTGATTGTATGCCGCATCAAAGGGGCCGGAGAGTCAGGCGTCCGGAAGACGGGGAATGTTGCGGAGGAGGAGGGCCGGAACAGACCCTCCTCCGGATCGAGGCTAGCCGGTGTCCCAACGCTTCAGGATCTGGTTGATCTCATCCCGGTGGTTGCTCTCGTCGCGGATCAGGTCGTCGAACTCGACAGCCAGGCCGTAGTGGCCGAGCTGCTCGGCCTGCTTGCGGCGGAGGACATAGCGCTCGATGGTCTCGATCTCGTCCTCCAGGGCGTTGCGGAGCATCTCCCTGGCGTCGCGGCCGGCCTTGACCGGGGCCGCCTGGGTCGTGGGGGTCCCGCCGAGAGCGACGATCTTGTCGGCCAGGATCTGGGCATGGCCAAGCTCGTCCGGGATCTCGGCCTCGAAAAACTGCCGCAGCTCCATCCGCCACTGCCCCTGAACCTGGCTGGCATAGGTGCGGTAGGTGATGACCGCCGCATACTCGTGGGCCAGGTCTACGTTCAGGCCCTCGAGGAACTTCTCCTGAGAGATCGGGGCGGACTCGCTGGTCCCGGCCTGCCGCTCTTCGAGTGTCGTGGTTTTGTCCATGCTTCCTCTCTCCTTTCAGCCCGGAGGTGCATGCAAAAAACCGACCTTCGGCTATTCGATGAGCCCGGCCAGCCGGGCGAGCTCGGCCGCCGCCTCGACCATCCTGCGGAAGAGATGGGGAGATAAGGGGTTATCCCGGTCCTGCTCGCGCTGAAGGCGTTGCGAGCTTGCGGCCAAGCCCCGTGAGCGCGGCGATCAGGGTCACGAAAAGATCCGTGTATTCCCGGTCGAAGGGGACGTTCAGGAAGACGCTCTGGTGGTCCGGCGAGACCGTGGGCTGCACAGGGGGCGAAGGATTAGCGCGAGCCGGTTTTGGGCGCGCTCCGGGATCGAGGCCTGGCTGAGTGGAGCTGAGGCTCGGAAAGGTAGCCCATCTCCAGAAGGACCTTCCGCACGACCCTGCGGTCCGTCTCCGTCACGCCGACAGCCTGCGAGATCTCGCGGGCCGTGGCACGTGGCGCGACGTGTTTTTGCTGGTCCGTGGGCATGAAGACATCCTAGCACGCGATCCTGAGGAAGAGAAGAGGACCCCGTCCCCGGCATCCGTCGTGCTAGTCTTGCGCGGCTTATGAGAGCGATTCGAATCGGCAACGGTCAGGGTTTCTGGGGTGACAACGTGGATGCGCCGGTGGAGCTTCTCCGCGGTGGTCCCATCGACTACATCGGCATGGACTACCTCGCGGAGGTCACCCTGTCGATCATGATGCGGCAGAAGCTCAAGGACCCCCGCCTGGGCTATGCCACCGACTTCCCCGGCTTCATCCGCCGGGTGCTGCCCGAAATCAAGGAGCGCAACGTCCGCATCCTCGCCAACGCGGGCGGGCTCAACCCGCGGGCTTGCCGCCAGAAGATCTTCGAGATCGCCCGCGAGCTGGGGGTCTCCGGCATCCGGGTCGGCGTGGTGGAGGGCGACGACATCTTTCCGCGCCTGCGCGAGCTGATCGCGGCCGGCCACGAGATGAAGAACATGGACTCCGGCGAGCCGCTCGCGCCGGAGGTCGAGAAGGTCATGAGCGCCAACGCCTACCTGGGCGCCCGGCCGGTGGTCGAGGCGCTGAAGCAGGACGCGCTGATCGTCCTCTGCGGCCGGATTACCGACACGGCGCTCGCGCTGGCGCCCATGATCCATGAGTTCGGCTGGGCCGAGGACGACTGGGACCGGCTCGCGGCCGGCACCATCGCCGGCCACATCATCGAGTGCGGAGCCCAGTGTACGGGTGGCAACTTCAGCCGCTGGTGGGAGGTCCCGGACCTCTGGAATGCCGGCTACCCGGTCGTCGAGGCGCGGGAGGACGGCACCTTCACGGTCACCAAGCACCCGGGCACCGGCGGCATGGTCACGGTCGATACGGTCTCCGAGCAGCTCCTCTACGAGATGGGCAACCCGAAGGAGTACATCACCCCGGACGTGATCGCCGACTTCACCTCCATCAAGCTGGAACAGGAGGGGCCGGACCGGGTCCGGGTCTTCGGCATCCAGGGCCGGCCGAGGACGCCGTTCCTCAAGGTGTCCGGCTCCTACCTCGCCGGCTACAAGGCGAGCGGCCAGATCACCCTCTCGGGACCGCGCGCGGTCGAGAAGGCGAAGCTCGCGGCCGAGGTGGTCTGGAAGCGCCTGGAGCGGGCCGGCGTCACGTTCCCCGAGGAGGACCGGAGCACCGAGCTGCTCGGCACCGGCGCCTGCCTCCCAGGGATCTTCGAAGGCTCGCCCGAACCGCCCGAGGTCGTGCTGCGGCTGGGCGTTCGCGACGCAGACCCGGGGAAGGTCGAGCGCTTCGGCAAGGAAATCGCGCCGCTCATCACCGCCGGCCCGCCCGGCGTGACCGGCTTTGCCGGCGGCCGGCCGCGGGCGCAGGAGATCATGGCCTACTGGCCCGCCCTGCTGGCCCGCGAAGAGGTCGAGAGCCGCATCGAGGTCACGGTCGAGGAGATCTGAGATGAAGGTTCGTCTGTATGAGGTGGCCAACGCCCGCTCGGGCGACAAGGGGGATGCGAGCAACGTCGGCCTGATCGCCAAGACGCCGGAGCTCTTCCAGGTGATCCGCGAGCAGGCCACGGCCGAGCGGGTCGCCGAGCACTTCCGCGAGGTCTGCCGCGGCGGGGTGGACTGCTACGAGGTCCCCAACCTGCTCGCGCTGAACTTCATGCTCAAGGACTCCCTGGGCGGCGGCGGCACCGAGAGCCTGAAGAACGACGCGCAGGGCAAGACTCACGCCCAGGGGCTCCTCCAGATGGAGGTCGAGATCCCGGACGAGCTGTTGGAGGGGCGATGAGCGAGGGGACGTACGAGAGGTTGATCATCCGGCGCGACCGGGACCTGCTCTGGGTGACGCTGAACGATCCGGACCGGGCCAACGCGCTCTCGCCGGCCATGATCGAGGAGCTGACCTCTCTCTACAGGACGCCGCTGCGGGCCGAGGGCATCCGCGCCGTGATCCTGGCCGGTGCCGGGAAGAACTTCTCGGCCGGCGCTGACCTGGAGCACCTGCGGTCGCTCCGCGACGTCGGCGAGGATGAGAACCTCCGCGACTCGCTGCGCCTGCGCGACCTGTTCGAGTCGGTGCTCCGGCAGGAGGCCCTGACGATCACGCTGGTCCACGGCGCCTGCGTGGCCGGCGGCTGTGGGCTGGCCACGGCGCACGACTTCGTGGTGGCTGCGGATGACTCCCGCTTCCTCTACAGCGAGGTGCGGATCGGCTTCGTGGCGGCGCTGGTCGCCACCTATCTGCCGCTGCGGCTCAAGGGCTCGGACATCCGCGAGCTGCTCCTGTTCCCGCGCTTCGTGGAGGCGGGCAAGGCGCTGGAGATCGGGCTCGTGAACCGTGTCTGCCCCGCCGAGGACTTGGCGAGAGTCGGCGAGGCGCTCGCCGGGGAGGTGCTGGAGACGGCCAGCTCGGAGTCGATCGCCCGCACCAAGCGGCTGCTCCTGGACGTCATCGGCCGGCCGCTCGACCAGGCGCTCCTCCATGCCGCCGGGGTCAACGCGGCCTCCCGCTCCACGGCCGACTGCAAGCACGGCATCGCCACCTTTCTGGAGACCAAGAAGCCTCCCAGATGGAGAGAGTGAGGCCGGCCGTGAAGCGCCTCATCCTCTTCGACATCGACGGCACGCTGCTGCTCTGCGGGCCCCAGGTGCGGCCGGCCCTGGCGGACACACTGGTGGAGCTTTTCGGCACGACCGGCAACGTGGACACCTATGACTTCGGAGGTCGGACCGATCCGCGGATCGTGATCGACCTGCTCACGCGGGCCGGAATCCCGGAGACGGAAGTCCGGGCGCGGATGGATGAGGTGCGCGCCGGGTACGTGAAGAGGCTCGACCAGATTCTCGACCGCCGGCGCATGCGGCTGCTCCCGGGCGTGTCCGAGGCCCTGGAGCATCTGGCAGGCCGGGACGACGTGGCCCTCGGGCTCGTCACCGGCAACTGGGAGCCGGGCGCGCGCACGAAGCTCTCGCGGTTCGATCTGAACCGCTACTTCCCGTTCGGCGCCTTCGGGTGCGACGCGGTGGACCGGCCGGACCTGCCGCCGGTCGCGCTGGACCGGGCGGAGAAGCACCTGGGCCGCCGCTTCCGGCCGGAGGAGACGCTCATCGTGGGCGACACGGTCCACGACGTCGCCTGCGCCCAGGCCCATGGCATTCCGGTGCTGGCGGTGGCCACGGGTCGGACGTCAGCGGAAACCCTGCGCGCCGCGGGCGCCGACCGGGTGGTGGAGGATCTGACGGCGGTCGGAGACTGGTTTTAACTGGCGCTCTCGACGGGGCCGCCGGCCATCACCCACTCGACCATGCCGCCGGTCATCTCGACCACGCGGTGGGCGCCGAGGCTCTTGAGGACGAGGCTTGCCTTGCGCATGGCCGGATCCTCGGGCTGGCGGCCGACGACCAGGTATTCGGTCCTGGCGTCCGCGCCTTCCGGAAACCCGGTGATGCCCTCCTGGGGAGCCGAGATCGAGCCCGGGATGCGGCTGCGCTCCCACTCGGAGCGCGGGCGGACGTCGATGATCCGGAACGGTGGGAACGGCCGGCTGATGCGCCGGCGCACCTCACCGGAGTGAGTCTTGAAGATCACGCCATCGAAATGTGGGTCCATGCAGGGCCTCCTGGCTGCGCGGATGGTACCGCAGAAAGTAGACTCAGCACCATGAGCACGACATCCACCATCGAGGAGCAGTACCGGGCGCTGCGGGAGGGGTGCGGGATCGCCGTCCTCTCCTGGCGCGCGGGCTTCGAGCTTCTCGGCCCCGACCGCCAGCGTTTCCTCCACAACTACGTGACCTGCGACGTGAAGGGGCTCTCGCCCGGCGCGGGCGCCTACGGCTTTTTCACCAGCCCGCAGGGCCGCATCCTCTCGGATGCCCGCCTCCAGGCCGGGGAGGAGCGGCTCCGGGTCGAGGTGGACCGGGACCAGGTGGAGCCGCTGATGGCCCATCTCCGCAAGTTCATCCTGGTGGACCGGGTGGAGATCCGGCCGATCGAGGGGCTGACCCCGGTCGTGGCGATTGGACCACGGGCCGGGGAGGTTCTGGGGGATCTCGCAGCCCAACCCCGGAGTCATATGGGAGCCCCGGCCTGGACGATCTGGACACCGGACCCGGAGAGGATCGCCGGGATGCGGATCGGCTCGGAGGCGTTGGATATCCTCCGGGTTGAAGCCGGCATCCCCCGCTTCGGGCAGGACTTCGGCCCGGACAACTTCCCGCAGGAGACCGGCATCGAAGAGGCGGTCAGCTACACGAAAGGCTGCTACCTGGGGCAGGAGGTGGTGGCGCGCATCCACTACCGCGGAGGCGTCCAGAATCTTCTGAGAGGACTGGTGTTCGACCACCCCGCCGATACCGTCGAGGCCGGCGTCCGGATTCTCCACGAAGGCCGGGAGGCGGGGAGGGCCACGACGGTGGTCCGCTCCCCGAGCCTGGGAAAGATCGTGGGACTGGGCATCCTCCACAAGCGCGCGACCGAGCCGGGCACGCAGGTGGAGGTTGAAGGCGGTGGGTCCGCCGAAGTGCGCGAGCTTCCGCTCGTCAGACCGTGAACGACGAGCCGCAGCCGCAGGTGCCGCGCGCCTGCGGGTTGTTGAACTTGAACCCGGCGCCGGCCATGCCCATCACGTAGTCGATCGTGGTGCCTTCGAGATACCGGGCGCTGACCGCGTCCACGTAGACCGTCAGGCCGCTCTGCTCGTAGACCCAGTCGCTGTCCCGCGCCTCGTTCTCGAAGTCGAGGGCGTATTCGAAACCGCTGCAACCCCCGCCGCGGACCGCGACGCGGAGCCCGTGGGTGGGGGCGATCCCCTCCTGCTCGCGGGTGATCTTGATCATCTCGACCGCCTTGGGCGTCAGCAGGACCGGCGTGTCCGGCTGCGGCACCCCCTGGGCGTCGGATTGAATGGGCTGCGTATTTTCCATGATGCTCCTCCTCCCCTGAGGAAACAGGCGGGGTCTCGGGGTAATTTCACGCCACTTGCGCCCGGCTGTCAAACCCGGCGCGATATGATCCCCCCGTGATCCGGTCCATCCTCTTCGACTTCAACGGCGTCCTGGTGGACGACGAGCCGATCCACCTGGAGATGTTCCAGCGCGTCCTGGGCGAGGAGGGCGTCGTCCTCTCCTCCGAGGACTACTACCGGGACTACCTCGGCCTGGACGACCGCGGGGCCTTCGCCGCCATGCTCCAGAAGGCGGGCGAAACCCCGACCGTCCCCCGCCTGATGCGCCTGATCGCGCGCAAGGCCAGCTACTACCAGGAGCGCATGCGGCACAGCGGCTACCCCTTCTTCCCCGGCGCCGCCGAGCTGGTCACCGAGCTGGCGGGCGCCGGCCGGATGCTGGGGATCGTGAGCGGCGCTCTCAGCGAGGAGGTGGAGAGCGCCCTGCGCCAGGCGGGGCTCCGCGACCGCTTCAAGGTCCTGGTCACGGCCGAGGACGTGACCGAGGGCAAGCCCGACCCCGAGGGCTATCGGAAGGCGCTGGAGGGTCTCAACTCGCTGCCGCCGCTCCCCGAAAGGCTCCTCCATCCCCACGAGGTGCTCGCGATCGAGGACAGCCCGGCCGGCCTGTCCGCCGCCGCCGACCTCGGTCTCTCCACCCTGGCCGTGGCCCACACCTATCCGCCGCACCGCCTCAAGATGGCCGACGCCGTGGCCGAGAGCCTGGAGGGCATGACCCTGGCGCGGCTGGAGCAGCTTCTCGATCGCCGATGAGCGGGCTCGATCCCCATCTCCGCAGACAGGTCGAGCAGTTCGTCCGTCCACTCTACGCGGGGCTCGACGGCGTCCAGACCTTCGACCGGGTGGACCGCCTGCGGGCCCGCGTCGAGGCGATCCGGGGTGAGGCCGTGGTGGAGGAGGATCTGCTCGATCTCCTCCTGCTGCTCCAGGGGGTGACCGACCGTCTCGGCTCGCTCGCTCCGGGCGGCCGGCTCGACCTCTTCCTCAAGGGTCTGGGATTGTCGGAAGCCCTGGTCCGGCGGGTGCGCGCCGGCCTGGGCCGGCTTCCGGACGAGCCGCGGGGCACGGAAGAGGAGCTGATCCACGACGCGCTGCTGCTGGAGGCGTCCGGAGTGGTGGCCGCGGCCGAGCGGCTGATGGCGGCGGGAAAGAAGAGGACTCCGGTGGGCCGGGCGCTGGCGCAGCTCGATCCGGGTCCGGCCGCCGAGCGCTACCGGACTGCGCGCGGGGCCGAGCTGGGCGCTCGGCGGCGCCGGGAGGCCGAGGAGTGGATCGCCGATCTTCGGCGGAGAGTCGCCGAGGAGATCAGTTGACCGGGATCCGGCCGGCGAAACCGTCCTCGTAGGAGTGGAAGAAGCCGATGGCCTGCTCCGGGAAGCGCCAGCAGTAGTAGCCGTCGCCGCTGTCCCAGTCCACCAGCCAGAGCCCCTTGACCTCGCAGCCGAGCGAGATCACCTCCTGCGCCCACACGCTCACGATCCGCTCGCGCTCGTCCTCCAGCTCGTCACGGCGGTCGTCCATCTCCTCCCGGCTGCCGACCGTCGTCGTCAGGGCTTCGATCTGTCGCACGGCCGCGGCGGTTAGGTCCCGCACCATGGGGAATAGCGACAGAGCTTCGTCATAAGAGAAAATCCTTTTGCTGCGGCGATTCGGAGTCATAGGACCAAGAATGATAACAGAGGCTTGGCGGGGCCGGCGGGCTGCGGTAGATTCTCTCCAGTGAACATCAAGGACAGTCCTACCGAGCGCATCCGCGGGCACGTCGAGGTCATCGCCGGAGGCATGTTCTCCGGCAAGAGCGAGGAGCTGGTCCGGCGCCTGCGCCGGGCGACCATTGCGCGCCAGAGGGTGCAGGTCTTCAAGCCCGGCGCCGACACCCGCCACGATCCGTGCCGCCTGATCACCCGCGACAACCGGGAATTGGAGGCGGTGAGCGTGAGCTGCAGCGGCGACCTGCGCCGGCTGCTGGCTGCGGACGTGGAGGTCGTGGGCGTCGACGAAGCCCAGTTCTTCGACGACGGCCTGGTGGATCTCGTGGGCGAGTTGGCCGACCGCGGGCTGCGGGTGATCGTGGCCGGCCTGGACCTCGACTACCTGCGCCGGCCGTTCGGGCCGATGCCGCGGCTCCTGGCGCTCGCGGAATACGTGGACAAGATGCACGCGGTCTGCATGCGGTGCGGCGAGCCGGCCCACTACAGCCAGCGCATCGCCGGCGGCTCGGCGCAGCTCCAGGTGGGGGACACCGAGTCGTACGAGGCGCGCTGCCGGAGCTGCTTCGAGCCGTTCGAGCCCTCGGCTTACGCCTCCGGGGCAATATCCAGCGGGACCGGCTGATTGTTCTGATCCACGTGGACGTAGACCACCTCGGCCTCGGTGACCTTGACCTTGCCGGCGCCGCGGGTGCGGCGTTCGGCCTCGACCATCACCCGCACCGTGATCGAGGTCTTGCCGCGCCGGGCGGTCTCCGTGTAGAAGCTGACCAGGTCGCCCACGAAGACCGGGGCGTGGAACACCACCTCCCGCATCGCGACCGTGACCATCCGGCCGGAGATGTGGCGGTGGGCTTCGACCGCGCCCGCAAGGTCGATATGGGAGAGGATGATGCCGCCGAAGATCGTGCCCAGGGCGTTGGTGTCCTTGGGCATCATGATGACGCGGATGGCGGGCTGGGTCGGTCCGCTTGCGGAGGTCACGTGGTCCATAGGGGGCTCATGCTATCCTAAGGCCGCCTCGCGAGTTGTCCACCGACGACAAGATGCCGGAAACGGGTCCGCTCCCCTCGCCGACTGGCTCCCCGGGGCCTGCGACTGACGCCGCCCTGGTGCGCCAGATCCTGGAGCGTCGCTCGGAGGCGCTCGGCGAGCTGTACGACCGGCACGCTCCGGGCCTGCTCGCGCTCGCCCGCCGCATCCTCGGCGGCTCCTCCGATGCCGAGGAGGTCCTGCAGGAGGTCTTCCTCCACGTCTGGAACAGCGCCGGGCGCTACGATCCGGCGCGCTCGTCGGTCTCGACCTGGCTGGTGCTGATCACGCGCAGCCGGGCGATCGACCGTCTGCGCAGCCGCAAGGTGGTGGAGCGGGTCCACGAGGCCGCGCACCTGGAAGACCCGGCGGCGGAGCATGCATCCCCCGAGGGGTTGGAATCCGTATTTATCCGAGAGCGGCGCCAGCGGGTGAAGTCCGAGCTCGACAGGCTGCCGCCCGAGCAGAGGCAGGTGCTGGAGATGGCCTTCTACGAGGGCCTCTCCCAGACCGAGATCGCCGACCGCGCGGACCTTCCCCTGGGGACGGTCAAGACGCGGACCCTGCTGGCGATGAAAAAGCTACGGAGCGCCCTGCGCTCCGAAATCCGGGAGCTGCTGTGAACCAGGAAGTCTCGTCCGAGGACCGCACCATCCTGACCGCGCTGGAGTCGCTCGAGCGCGGATCTGGAGAGCCGCTCGTCCCGGACGAGCCCGGCAGTACCTCCGACGAGACTGCCGAGATGCTGGCCCGGCTCTACACGGAGGTGCTGGGCCTTCTCCCCGCCGGGTTGGAGCCGGTGGCACCGCGGCCCGAGGAACGCGCGCGGCTCCTGGCGGCGGTGAGCGGGGAGCCGGTCCCCATCCCGGAGCCGGTGACCCAGGAGATCGCTCCCCGGCCCGCGCCCGCCCCCCGGCCGGCGTCGGTATTTCAGGAGATGCCGGTCGCGCCAGCCCCGCCGCCCAGGGTAGCGATGGTCGCAGCTCCTCCTCGCAGGTCCTGGCCTCTCGCGCTCGCCGCGTCGCTCGCCCTGGTCCTGGGCGGTCTGAGCGGCTGGCTCCTGCAGCAGCGCGCGGCGCAGCAGGTCACGATCGAGACCCTGCGGGCCGAGCTCGAAGGCGAGCGGCGGAAGGCGGGGCAGGCCCTCGCCGAGGCCAACCAGGTGAATCAGCGGATGGAACGGATGCGGACGAACTTCGCCCTGGTCACCGCGCCGGCCGTGACGGTCATCCCCCTGAGCGCCGTGGGACTGCCGAGCGAGGCGAGCGGCATGCTTTTCGTGGCGTCGGACCACCAGCACTGGTACATGGCGCTCCACAATCTACCCCCCGCGGAGCCCGGCCGCGACTACCAGCTCTGGTGGAAGGCCAAAGCCGGAATGGTCAGCGGCGGCACGTTCGACACCCGCCCCGGAGAGACGATGGAGCTCTCGTCGGAGACCATGCCAGACGATACCCGGGACGTGGTGATCACGGTGGAAGCCGAAGGCGGCGCACCAACCCCGACCGGTCCGATGGTTCTGCGGGCCCTGGGATAGACATCTCCCGACCCGGTCACCGGCACACCGTGTGCATCGGGCACCGGACGTGCCGAAGACGTCCCGCTCCGAATCCCGCCGCTTGCCGATCGGCGCCGAGGTGGTCCCTGAAGGCGTCCACTTCCGGGTCTGGGCTCCCAGGCGCCGCCGGGTCGAAGTGGTCCATGACGCTGGCACCGCGGAGTTGGAGGGAGAGGGCGACGGCTACTTCTCGGGTCTCATGGAGGGCATCGGCGCCGGCGCCCTCTATAGATATCGTCTCGACGGCGGAGGCGCCTTCCCCGATCCAGCCTCCCGCTTCCAGCCCGAAGGCCCTCACGGGCGGTCCCGGGTCGTCGATCCTTCGACTTTCGAATGGACCAACCGGGACTGGCCGGGAGTCGAGCCCGAGGGGCAGATCCTCTATGAGATGCACGTCGGGACGTTCACCCGCGAGGGCACCTGGGAGGCCGCGGCGCGCGAGCTGCCGGAGCTGGCGCGCCTGGGGATCACCGTCGTCGAGATGATGCCGATCACCGAGTTCCCCGGCCGCTTCGGATGGGGGTACGACGGCGTCGACCTCTTCGCTCCTTCGCACCTCTACGGCGAGCCGGACGACCTCCGCCGGTTCGTGGACCGCGCCCATGCGGCGGGCATCGGGGTGATCCTCGACGTGGTCTACAACCACTTCGGGCCGGACGGCAACTACCTGCGCCAGTTCTCCGACAGCTACTTCACCGACCGGCACGAGAACGACTGGGGCGACGCCATCAACTTCGACGGCGAGGATGCGGGCCCCGTCCGGGAGTTTTATCTCGCCAATGCCGGCTACTGGATCGACGAATTCCACTTCGACGGCCTCCGCCTCGACGCCACCCAGGACATCCACGACGCCTCCGCGGAGCACATCCTCGCCGCGGTCGTCCGGCGGGTCCGCGAGACGGCTCGCGGGCGGACCACCTTCCTGGTGGCCGAGAACGAGCCGCAGGAGACCCGGCTCGTCCGTCCCCTGGAGCGCGGTGGATACGGGATCGACGCCCTGTGGAACGACGACTTCCACCACTCGGCCCAGGTGGCCCTGACCGGGCGCAACGAGGCCTACTACACCGACTACCTGGGTACCGCCCAGGAGCTGATCTCGGCGGTCAAGTACGGGTACCTCTACCAGGGGCAACGCTACTCGTGGCAGAAGCAGCGCCGCGGCTCGCCCGGGCTCGACCTGCCGCCGTGGGCGTTCGTGAGCTACCTCCAGAACCACGACCAAGTCGCCAACTCGGGCCAGGGCGAGCGATGCCATCGCCTGTCGGACCCCGGCCGGTTCCGCGCCATGACCGCCCTGCTCCTCCTGGCGCCGGCCACGCCCATGCTGTTCCAGGGACAGGAATTCTGCTCCTCGGCTCCCTTCCTCTACTTCGCCGATCACAACCCGGAGCTGGCGGAGGCGGTGCGCAAGGGGCGGCTGGAGTTCCTCTCCCAGTTCCCGAGCCTGGCGGACCCGGAGGTGCAGGCGGTCATCGCCACCCCCCACGACCCCGCGACCTTCGAGCGGTGCAAGCTCGACTTCGCCGAGCGCGAGCGCCATGCCGGGTGCTACGCGCTTCACCGGGACCTCCTCCGCCTGCGCCGCGAGGACGCAGCGTTCCTTGGAAGGATGGATGGCGCCGTGCTCACTTCAGACGCCCTGGTGCTCCGCTTCTTCGATCCCGAAGGCGACCGTCTGCTGCTCGTCAATCTGGGCCGGGACCTGCACCTCGTTCCCGCCCCGGAGCCGCTCCTGGCGCCGCCCGAGGATCGCCGATGGGAGATCCTCTGGTCGAGCGAGGACCCGGAATATGGAGGGAGCGGCGCGCCGCCGCCCGAGGATGAAGAGGAAGGATGGCGCATCCCCGGACACGCCGCGGTGGTGCTGCGACCCAAGGAGAAGGAGAGAGAAGAATGACCACCGCGCCGCTCATCGCTGTTCAACAACCGGACCTGGAACCAGCGCCGCCCGAGCTCCTGCCCGACCGGCTGCTCGCCCGCGAGTGGCTGGTGACGAACGGCCTGGGCGGGTACGCCTCGGGCACGGTCTCGGGCATCCCGACCCGCCGCTACCACGGCGTGCTCGTCGCCGCCCTGCCGGCCCCCCTGGGCAGGACCATGATGCTCGGCCAGGTCACGGAGGTGCTGCGGCTCGCGGATGGGACCATCCTCCGGTTCGGTGCCGAGCCCGGGCCCAGTGGGATGGATACCGCGGCCGGAGGGGCCGGCCACCTGAGCGGGATCCATCTCGAAGGCGGCCTCCCGCTCCTGCGGTACCAGGCCCAGGGCTACACCCTGGAGAAGCGGATCTTCCTGGGGCACCTCCAGAACACCGCCTACGTCCTCTACCGGCTCGTCGAAGGGAGCGGGATCGCGCGGCTGGAGATGCACCCCACCGTGTGCTTCCGCGGGCACGACGAGCCGGTCTCGAAGCCCCTGGCCGAGCCGTTCGTCTTCACCCACGTGCGGGACCGCTACGAGATCTGCGGCTCGGACCCCGCCCTGCCTCCCCTGCGCTTGGCGATCGAGGGGGCGAACCCGACCTTCACCCTCGCCGGCCGGCGGATCGAGGGGGTTCAGTACGAGACCGAGCACCGCCGCGGGTACGACTGGGTGGGCGACCTCTGGTCTCCCGGGTTCTTCGGCATCGATCTGGTGCCGGGCGAGGACGAGGCCTCGGAGGCGGCCCTGATCGCCTCCGTGGAGAGCTGGGAGACGATGCGCGCCCTCCGCGCCCGCGAGGCCCTGGCGGCCGAGCGGGAGCGCCGCGAGCGTCTGCTGATCACCACCGCCGATCCGCGGGCCCGGGAGGGCATGGCGGCCGAGCTGGTGCTCGCGGCCGACACCTTCATCGTCACCCCGGCCCGGTCCGAGGACAAGGCGCGGGCCCAGGCCGCGGGCGACGAGGCGCGGAGCGTCATCGCCGGCTACCACTGGTTCACCGACTGGGGCCGGGACACCATGATCAGCCTCGAAGGGCTGACCCTCGCCACCGGCCGCCACCTGGAGGCCGGCTTCATCCTGCGCACGTTCGCCCGGCACGTCCGCGACGGCCTCATCCCCAATCTCTTCCCCGAGGGCAACCGCGAGGGCCTCTACCACACGGCCGACGCCACGCTCTGGTTCTTCCACGCCCTCCACCGCTACCTGGAGGCCACCGGCGACCGGGTGACCCTGGAGCATCTCCTCCCGGTCCTCCTCGATATCGTCGACCACCACCTGCGCGGCACCCGCTTCGGTATCGGGGTCGATCCCGAGGACGGCCTGCTGCGGCAGGGGGCCGAGGGGTATCAGCTCACCTGGATGGACGCCAAGGTGGACGACTGGGTGGTGACGCCGCGGCGGGGCAAGGCGGTGGAGATCAACGCGCTCTGGTTCAACGCCCTGAAGCTCCTGGAGGGCTGGCTGCGCGCCCGGGGGGACGAGAGCGTGGCCCAGAGCCTCGCCGGGCATGCCGAGCGGGCCCGCGAGTCGTTCAACCGGCGCTTCTGGTACGAGGCGGGTGGGTATCTGTACGACGTGATCGACGGGCCCGGGGGGGATGACCCCGCGTGCCGGCCGAACCAGGTGTTCGCCATCTCGCTCGACCATCCGGTCCTGGACCGGGAGCGCTGGGAGCCGGTGCTCCGCGTGGTCCGCGAGCGGCTGGTGACCCCGGTGGGGCTGCGGTCGCTGGCGCCCGGGCATCCGGACTACAAGCCGACCTACGACGGCGACCTCCGGGCCCGCGACGCGGCCTATCACCAGGGCACGGTCTGGGGCTGGCTGATCGGTCCGTTCGTGGATGCCTGGCTGCGGCTGCACCCCGAGGACAAGGCGGGGGCCCGGGAGCTGCTGTCCGGGTTTCAGGGCCACCTGGCCGAGGCCTGCCTGGGGTCGATCAGCGAGGTGTTCGACGCCGAGGAGCCGTACACGCCGCGCGGCTGCGTGGCCCAGGCGTGGAGCGTGGCCGAGGTGCTGCGCTGCCTCGTAAGGACGGCCTGAGCCCCTCACCCCCTGACCCCCTCTCCCATCCCCTCCCTTCCCCCGGGAGAGGGGGAACCCAGACATTCCCGGTGCGTCTCCCCCTCTCCCGGACGGGCGGGAGTGCGATGGGAGAGGGGGCCGGGGGGTGAGGGGTCCTAACTAAGGCCACCGGCACCGCGCCGCATCCCTCTCCGACGCCGAGGCCAGGCGGCAGGGGGCGGGCTCGTTGCGGTCGCCCGCCGGGATCAGCCGGCAGTCGAGGACCAGCCTGGTGTCTCCGGTCAGGTCGATCTCGGACTCGACCTCCTTGAAGCTGTCCTTCCACACCTCGTAGCGGTACTTGCCCGGGAAGAGGTGGGAGACGATGTCCGCCGTCGAGGTCTCGACCGGATCGGACGGCAGGCTGCGGGGGTAGATCTTCACGATCGCCCCGTCCTCGGGCGAGCTGAGGATGCAGAGGCTCCGCCGCGGCGACTCGCCGCTCGATTCCAGGAAGGCCTGGACCCGCTTGAGCAGCGGTTGGATCTTCTTCTTCTCCACCTGAGCCGTCTCTTCCTCGGGCAGGAGCTGGACCCGCGCCGCGGCTTCGTCCAGCAGGTCGGCGGTCGCGTCGCGGAAGGCGGCCAGCTCGGGGTAGGGGAGCGCCTTGTCGAGGTCGGACCGGGTGGCCGCGAGGAGGCTCAGAACCTCGCCGCGCGGATAGAGACCGCGCTCCTCGGGCAGGGCGCGGACTCCCTCGTCCAGGCCGGCCGCCACGCGCCGAACCTCGCGCTGGAAGTGCTCGCCGAGCAGCGTCAGGTATTCCTCGCCCAGGAAGGGGGCGGTGTCGTCCTCGACCTCGGCCTCGATGCGGAAGGGCCCGCTCCCGGCCAGCCAGGTGACGTTGCGGCTCGCCGCGTTGCGCAGGCCGCCGGAGGTGGCGGCGGTCTGCAGCGTGCCCCCCTCCAGGGTCGCCAGGTCGGGCGCGGTGTTGCGCAGCCGCAGGCGGACCGGGTCCTTCGTGCCCAGGACCATCCAGGTGATGGCGGTCGATTGCAGAGGCCGCAGGCTGAGGAACGGCGGGAACCGGCGGATCTGGACCGCCACGACCTTGTCGCCGCCCGGCAGGAGGTGCGGCCCCAGGCCGACGCGGGCACAGACCGAGCGATGGGACACGGCCGCCAGCGACCCGGCGGGCACCGGGCGGCCGTCGATCCGCAGCGCGTCGCGCGCCGCTTGGTCCGGGAACCAGCCGCAGGCGCAGGCCACCCCGTCCTGAACCCACTGCGAGCCGCAGCGCGAGAGGCGGGGCTCGGTTGAGGGAAGGGAGGGCGGTACTACCCGCACCTGCTCCAGGCCGGAGGCCTCCACGATCCGCTGCCCCCTGGCATCGGTATAGACCACCGGCAGCGGCCCCATGGGGTCGAGATCCGTGGGGAGCTGGACGCGGAGCCGCAGCCCGGTATCCTCGGCGGGGTCGACGGGCTTCGCTTCCACGCCGGCCACGGTCCACCGCCCGCCCGCCGGCGTCCTCGCGGGGTTGAGCGGCGCGATCTCGATCGTCTCGCCCGGGGCGATCAGCGGCGGGAGGCGGAGCAGGCCATCCAGATGCTCGATGGCCCGGCCGGACCGGTCGAGCGACACGGCGGGCTCGAACCCGGGCCGGGTCGGGAGATCGGGCCGGAGGAGTCCGGCGGCGGCCAGAACGGCCAGGAGGATCTTTCCCATGTCGGCGCCTGACGGAGCAGTGCCTCACCGGGACGGCTGGCGGGGCGCCCTCAGTTTAGCAGGTTCAATCAGCAGACCAGCGCAGCAGGTCAGCGCGCCGGCTCGACCCGGTCCGCGCCCCGGCCGCCGCCGAGGATCGCGAACGGGTTGATCGGGTCCCCCTCCCACCAGCGCTTCTCCGGCGTCAGGCGGAAGATCGCGAAGTGGAGGTGCGGGGTCTCCGGCGGGGCGTTGCCCGACGTCCCCACGTAGCCGATCACCTGGCCGCGCCGCAGCACCACCCCCTCCTTCACGCCGTCCGCGTAGCGCTCCAGGTGCGCGTAGTAGTAGGCGTAGGCCTCGGTGGGGTCGAACTGGTAGATCGTGAGCCCGCCCTGCTTGCTGGTGAACAGCTTGGCGACCCGGCCATCCTCGACCGCCAGGACCGGCGTGTTGCGCGGGGCAAGGATGTCGATCGCCTCGTGGACCCGGCCGCCGCTGCGCGAGTCGTCGTAGGTGTTCTGGAGCTTCTCGGGAGTGATCCCCTGGACCGGCAGCACCAGGTTGCGCTGGCGCAGGTCCGGGCTCTCGGCCGCGCCGGGCTGCGGTGTCGGAGCCGGGGAGGCCGGCGTGGGCATCGCGGCCGGCCCGCCCTGTACCCAAGGGCGCGACGGACCGGACTGCGTGGGCGGCGCCGCGGGCAGGACCGGCGGCGTCTCGGCCGGCGCGGGCTGAACTTCGACCTGGGAGCCGACAGGGGCGGCCGTGGGCAGGCCGCTCTCGGTCCGGAACCCGGCGTAGGCCCATACGATGAAAAGAACGGTCAGGGCGCCGAGGACGAAGCCCCCCAGCCCTGCCGACATTACAGCACGACTGGTTTTCTTCTCGTTCTTCTCTTTTTTGTTCATGGCCGGAAGAGGACAGGCGTGCCCGGCTTCACCAGGCTCGCAAGGGTCAGGGCATCCCAGTTGGTCAGCCGCACGCAGCCGTGAGACTCGGAGCGGCCGATCGTCCTGGGCTCGGGGGTGCCGTGGAGGCCGTAATGCTCCTTGCTGATGTCGATCCAGACCACGCCGACCGGGTTGTTCGGCCCGGCGGGGATCTTGGCCTTGGTATGGCCGGGATCGGCGTCCCAGAACAGGTCCGGGTTGTAGTTGAAGGTCGGGTTCTTCGAGACGCCGTTCACCTTCCAGTCGCCGATCGGGAGCGGGTCGTGCTCGCTGCCCGAGGTGACCGGGGCGAAGAACAGGACGTCGCCGCCGCGATCCACGGTCAGAGCCCCGTTGGACTTCGAGACGACCACCTCGACCTCGCCCGACTCGGCGGCGATGGGGCCGCTGCGGACGTTCGGGACCTTGATGCGCTCCCCGGCCGCGAAACGGGCCTGCGGGTTGAGCTGCTTCAGGAATTCCGGCGTGGCGTGGAACCGCTCGCCCAGCGCCTCCAGGATCGACGTGTAGTAGAGGCCCGGAAGCTTCGCCTTCTCCAGCATGTCCTCGGGGATCTGCGGGGTGAACGGTCCGTCCGCGTCCTCCTGGGTGATCGTGTACTCGCCGAGCGTGGGGCCGGCCCCGGCCGCGGCCAGGCTCTGCCAGGTCGCGGGGTCGAGGTTGCCGGTCACCGGCAGGTCGTGCGCCTCCTGGAACGCCGCGAGGGCCTTCTTCGTATTCGATCCCGGCTTGCCGTCGATCACGCCGGGCGAGAAGCCGGTGCGGTCGAGCTGGACTTGGACGTCCAGGCCGGTGGGCTGCGCCGCCGGTTTCGCCTCGTTCTCGAGCGGCGGCCGGGCCATCACGGCCATGGGAGCCGCGGCGGGGATCATCCAAATTGCAAGAAGCAAAGCGCTTCGGGACATTCTCGGTCTTCCTTTCTCTCTCTCGGCGGCCCTTTTGACCGCCACCCTCCCAAGGATGCAACGCCCGGGCCACGGCCGTGAAAGAATGGGGCCATCGCCATGACCGAGAAGACCCTCAGCCGCTACTTCTTCACCGCCATCCTGATCGGCGCCGCCTTCTGTTTCTTCTACATGGTGCGGATGTTCTTCGTGCCGGTGCTGCTGGCGGCGGTGTTCACGACCCTGTTCTACCCGATGTACGAATGGTTCGTCGGGGTCTTCCGGGGAAAACGGACGATCGCCGCCTTCGTCTGCTGCGTGCTCCTGCTGCTCGCCGTCATCCTGCCGATCCTGGGCGTGGCCCACCTGGTCACCCTGGAGGCGATCGACGTCTACCACTCGGCCGAGGGCAAGGTGGGCGAGATCGCGGTCAAGGGCCAGGAGGGGATCCTCGGGCAGCTCCGCAGCTACCGCTGGTTCAAACAGTGGGGCCTGGACAAGATCAACTGGCGGGCGAGCCTGGAGGACGCGGCCAAGAGCGCGGGCTCGTGGATCGCGGTCGTGATCAGCAGGACCTCCAGCGGCACGCTCCAGCTCCTGATCCTGCTCTTCACCACCCTGTTCACGATGTTCTACTTCTTCCGGGACGGCAAGAGGCTCCTGCGCCGCATCCGCTACCTGATCCCCCTGGAGCGCGAGTACAAGAACGCGATCGCGGCCCGCTTCTCGTCCGTGGCCCGGGCCACGGTCAAGGGCACGCTCCTGATCGCCCTCGTCCAGGGCACCCTGTCCGGCCTGACCCTCTGGATCTTCGGCGTCAGCTCCCCGTTCCTCTGGGGGGTGGTGGCGACCCTGATGTCGATCATCCCCCTGGTCGGTGCCTGGCTGGTGCTCTACCCGGCGGCGTTCATCCAGATGGCGACCGGCCACATGGGCCAGGGGATCGGCATCCTCCTGGTCACCGTGGTGGTGATCGTGAACGTGGACAACCTCATGCGGCCCCGGCTGGTCGGCCAGGAGACCGGGATGCACGACCTGATCGTGTTCTTCTCGACCCTGGGCGGCATCGCCATGTTCGGAGCCATGGGCTTCATCGTCGGCCCCATGCTGGCCGCGGTCTTCCTGACGCTCCTGGACATCTACAGCGAGGAGTTCAAGGACGACCTGGACGGCACCCAGACGCTCGTCACGACCGCGGTCTCGACTCCTACCCCGGAAAAATGACCACCCGGCGGTAGGGGTCGTCCCCCTTGCTCTCCGAAACCAGGCCGCTCCGCTCCACGAGCTGGTGCTGAAGCCGCCGCACGTAGCTCCCCTGCGGCGCCAGCTCAACCGCGACCCCCTTGTCCAGCACCTCGTCGATCGCGTCCTCGACCTCGCGCAGGGCGGCCTCGTCGTCCGTGCCGGGCTCGGCGGCGTTGAAGTGCGAGCGCAGGAAGTTCTCCATCTGGGCGATGGTGTTGCTCTTGATGATATGGACCGGCACGCCGCGGGCTTCGGCGTCGCGCAGCCGGCGCGGCTGGCGGCGCTCCTGGGCCTTGAGCGTGATGACCATCTCGGCCTCGTCGAGGTCGTCCATGATCAGCAGCGGCAGCCGGAACTTGCGGATCGCCCGCTCCAGCTTCGCCTTCGAGACCGCGTACGGGAACACCCGCACCGCCTTGCCCTTGGGCGGCCGGGCGCTCTGGGTCGGGACCGCCTCCTCGCGGACCTCGCGGGCGGCCTCCCGGGCGGTGCGAACCTCGCGTCCTCGTCCCCGGGGCTCGGCCTCGCGTCGGCGCCGGGCACCCGGCCGCGCGGGTGGAGGAGCCTTGGGCTCTCTCTCCTCGGCTTCGACGATCTCCACCCCGCCGTCGTCGGTCCGCACCCGGATCTCGGGCCGCGCCGGGATGTCGCGCAGGAAGCGGTCCACCACCTCGGACACGTCGTGGTGAATGGCCAGCCGGTCCTTCTCCTGGATCTCGATGAGCACGCCGAAGGTGGGCGGCGCCTTGCGCTCCAGGACCGTCTTCTGGGTGCCCCGGCGCCGCGCCTCCTCGTCGGACAGGGTCACGGCCTGGATGCCGCCGACCAGGTCGGAGAGGGTGGGGTTCTGGAGCAGGTTTTCGAGCGTGTTGCCGTGGGCCGTGGCGATGAGCTGGACCCCGCGCTCGGCGATGGTGCGGGCGGCCTGGGTCTCGGCGGTGGTGCCGATCTCGTCGATCACGATCACCTGCGGCATGTGGTTCTCGACCGCCTCGATCATCACCGCGTGCTGGGCCTCGGGCACCGGCACCTGCATGCGCCGGGCGCGGCCGATCGCCGGGTGGGGAATGTCGCCGTCGCCCGCGATCTCGTTGGACGTATCCACCACGACCACCCGCTTGCCGAGCTCGTCGGCCAGGACGCGGGCCGCCTCGCGGAGAAGGGTCGTCTTGCCCACGCCGGGCCGGCCGAGGAGGAGGATCGACTCCCCGTCCTCGATCACATCGCGCAGGATGTCGACCGTGCCATAGACCGCCCGGCCCACGCGGCAGGTGAGCCCGACCACGTCGCTCACCCGGTTGCGGATGGCCGAGATGCGGTGGAGCGTGCGCTCGATGCCGGCCCGGTTGTCCTTGCCGAACCGGCCGATCCGGTCCACCACATGGGCGAGGTCCTCGCGGGAGACGGGCGCGGACGTGATCTCCTCGCCGCTCTCCGGGAAGCGCACCTCGGGCAGCCGGCCGAGGTCGAGCACGATCTCGATCAGGCCATCCTTGCGCGGATGTGCCGCAATGGCTTCCTTCACCCGCGGCGGCATGACCGCCAGCAACAGTCCCAGGTCGTCCGAATGGCCCCCAGTCATGCTCGTCTTTCCCCCCTCCTCGCGGAAAGGCTACACCGTTTCGAGGCAAGAACGATGCCCGGAGACTTTCGCTGGGAGCGCCGGCTTCCAGCCGGCAGCCATCCCAGGGTGGGCGGGCCGATCGGCATTTCCGATGTCCGGCCGCTGGTTGCCGACCGTCCGCAATCCTTGGCGGATCATCCGCAACTCCCTGCCGGCCATCGGCAACGACTTGCCGACGATCGGCCAACGTCTGCCGACGATCGGCCAACGTCTGCCGATGATCGGCAACTCTCTGCCGGTCCTCCGCAACGATCTGCCGACGATTGGCAAAGGTTTGCGGATCGTCGGCAACGCTCTGCCAGTCATCCGCAATGTTTTGCGGACCGTTGGCTAACGTCTGCGGACGGTTGGCTAACGTCTGCGGATCGTCGGCCGCGGACCCGAAAAGACTCCTCTCTGGCGTGGAACCTTTCCGCGGTCTCTCCCGTAGGGGGAGAGGTGAGGCATTTCAGCCATCGAGGAGGAGATGTGATGAACAGATTCCGGACCCCCGTCCTGGTCGCCCTGGCCCTGATCGCTTGCACGGCCGCTGCCCAGGCTTCCGTCACCGTCGAGAAACCGTTCCAGCAGAGCTATCCCCTGAAGGCCGGGGGCACCCTGGAGGTCAGCAACACCAACGGCGGGATCACCGTCGAGGCCTGGGACCGCGCCGAGGTGCGGGTGGATGCGGTCAAGAAGATCAAGGCGGCCAGCTCCGAGAAGGCCGAGGAGATCGCGAAGCAGATCAAGATCGACGTCCGGCAGAGCGCCGGCACCGTACGGATCGAGACGATCATGCCCCGGGGCACCGGCGGCGGATTCCTGGACTGGCTGACCGGCAACGACGCGAGCGCCAGCGTGGAGTACAAGATCAAGGCCCCCCGTGACGTGGTGGCGAAGCTGGACAACACGAACGGCGGCCTCCGGCTGGTGGGCACCCGCGGCCGGGCCGAGCTGGAGACGGTCAACGGCGGGGTGACCGTGGAGCGCACCGAAGGCGACGTCCATGTCGAGACCACGAACGGCGGGATCACGGTGATCGAGGCCGCCGGCGCCCTCGAAGGGTCCACCACCAACGGCGGGATCACCGCCCATCTCAACCGGGTGGACGGCGACATCAACCTGGAGACCACGAACGGCAGCGTGACGCTCAAGGTCCCGCGGGACCTCCGCGCCAACCTCGACGTGTCCACCTGGAACGGCGGCATCCACTCCGACCTGGAGGTGACAGGCGGCGAGAAGAGCCGCAGGCACCTGTCGGGCGAGATCAACGGTGGGGGCGGCCTGCTGAAGGTCGAAACCACCAACGGCGGCGTGCGGATCGAGGCGGAGTAGCCTTCCGCCTCAGAGCCGGATGTCGTCGAGCGAGATCAGTCCCTGCTTGAGGGCGTAGATCACGGCCTGCGTGCGGTGGGCGAGCTGGAGCTTGGAGAGAATGTTGCCCACGTGGGTCTTGATCGTGTCCTCCGAGACGTGGAGGGTCTCCGCGATCTCCCGGTTCGTCCGTCCGTGGGCGAGCTGCCCCAGCACCTCCATCTCGCGCTCGGAGAGCGGCTCGGCGAGGCCGCACCGACGACGACCGGGTGGTCGGAGCGCTGCGGGCCGGCGCCATCGGCTACGTGCGCAAGGACGCCGAGCCCGAAGTCTTCCTCGAGGCGGTGCGGGGCGCCGCCGCGAGCGCCTTCGGCGGAGTGAGAGGCATGCGGGCCCGGACCTCCGTCCCCTGGCCGGGAGCGCTCTCGACCTCCAGCGTGCCGCCGGCCGCCTCCAGGCGCTCCCGCATGTTCCGCAGCCCCATGCCCGCGGGCCTGCTGGCCGGCTCGAAGCCCTGCCCGTCGTCGCGCACCCGGAGGAGCAGGGCCGGAGAGCCGTCCTGGCCGACCTGGCCGAGCCGCGCCTGCACCGAGCGGGCCCGGCTGTGATGGGCGATGTTGGACAGCGCCTCCTGGGCAATCCGGAACAGGTTTTCCTGGGTGGCGGACGGCAGCCGGTCGTCGGGTGGGAGCTCGCCGATCTCGAAATCGACCGGAATCCCGCAACGGTAGCCCAGGGCCTCGCACTGCTCGCGCAGCGCCTCGACCAGGCCGACCGTGGCCAGGGGCTCCGGGCGCAACTGGGCCAGCAGCGCCCGCATCTCGACCATGGCCTCCTGGGAGCTCCTGCGCACGTCGGCCAGGGCGGCCCTCGCGCCTCCAGGGTCGGCCTCCCAGCGCTCTTCGGCCGCCGCGGAGCTGAGCCTGATGCTGAAGAGCTGCTGCTTGATCGAGTCGTGGAGGTCCCTCGCCAGGCGGTTGCGCTCCTGTTGAGCGGCGGACTCGTCCAGCGAATCCGCCGCGGGGTCCTCCGCAGCCGGGCCCGTTCCCCCGAAGCGATAGATGAAGGAGAGCAGGCCGAGAACCAGGAAGAGCGAGCTGGCGTGGAGCGCTATCCGGACCGTGAGCTCTACCGAGTGCGGATCCTCCCGGGAAGCCAGCGGCAGGTAGATCCAGACGAAGGCCAGGGCGGTATGGACCGTGGTCAGGAGCATCCGGCGGGGTGAGGAGAGCTTGAGCGGCGGCAGGATCAACAGCATCAACCCAAGGCCGCAGAGCAGGGCCCCGAGCAGCCGGAGGAGCGCGATGGCGCCGCTGTCGGCAGGAGCGTGGAAGAACGGCAGGAGGTCCAGAACCCGATCGGGGACGAGGACGAAGCCCAGGCCCAGCGCGAGGGCCAGGGCGGCATTGATCAGCGTCAGGGGCCAGGCTTGCTTCATGACGACCTCCCGAACGGCAGTCTAGGGATCCGCCGCGGCGCCGGTCATCCCCCGAAAGGAGGATTTTCCCGTCCGGCTCCTGAAGAGCCGGTCCGTTATGACAGAATCGCCCTCCGAAAGGAGGGGTCAGCCCTGCGCAGAGTCGGAATCTTCGGATGGGGGATCGTGGCTCCCCGCTCGCCCAACGTCGACGCGTTCGCGAAGAACCTCGCGTCGTCGGACGCCTGGCTGACGCCCTTCGAGGGCTTCGGCCCCAACAACTTCCTGGTCGGGAACCCGGAGTTCTCGTTCGAGGCGTACCACGACTGGATCGACGCCCGCTTCCCGCCCAGCCGCTTCCGCCAGCTCAAGGAGAAGATGGACCCGACCACGTTGTTCGCGGTCGGCGCCTTCATCCAGGCCCTCGGCCAGAACCCGGGTCTGGAGCAGGAGCTCCAGAGCCTCGGCACCCAGGCCCACATCTATGTGGGGACGGGCATCGGCAACGTCATCACTATCTCCCAGGTGGCCCTGGCCCACGACCGCGCCCAGCGCGCCTGGGACCGCTTCTGGGCCGAGCGCAACCCGGAGCTCGAAGCGTGGAAGGCGATGAGCCCGGAGGAGCGCGCCGGAAGGACTGACGTGCCGCCGCAGCCCGAGGCGCTGCCCTTCGAGGAGCGCGCCGACGCCGACCGCACCTGGTGGCACTACTGGGCCGGCAGCTCGGCCGACCTCCGCGCCTACCTGGAGGAGCTGGCCGAGATCGAGTCGGTGTCCGTCGAGGGCGACGTCGAGAGCGGCAAGATGAGCCTTCTCAAGGAGAAGCAGCGCCGTTTCGGGCAGCTTCAGAAGCGCTGGGGCTCGCCGCAGCCGCCCTGGCTCGCGGTCACGGCCAACGTGGTGTGGAACCTCCACAACACGCCGGCGGCGCAGATCAGCATGCTCGGCAAGATCACCGGCCTGGCGTTCTCGCCGGTGGCGGCCTGCTCCACGTTCGGCGTGGCCCTGAAGCTCGCGATGGACGCCATCGACCGCGGCGAGGCCAGGGCCGTGGTGGTCGGGGCCACGGACCCGCCGCCGCACCCGCTCTCGGTCGGCGGCTTCTATTCGGCCCGCGTGGTGCCTACGGACGGCAAGGTCTCCAAGCCGCTCACCGGCATGCGGGGCACCCACGTGGCCGGCGGCGCGGCGCTGTGGATCGTGGGCGACCTGGAGTACTTCACCGCCAAGGGCTTCCGGCCGCTCGGCATGGAGCCGGTCGCCGTGGGGGTCAGCTCGGACGCCGACCACATCATCACCCCCTCGGTGGAGGGTCCGACCGAGGCCATGCTCCAGGCGTTCGCGGGCGCCGGCATCCAGCCGAGCGAGATCGGCACCTGGGACCTCCACGCCACGGCCACGCCGGGCGACTACCAGGAGGTCCACAACCTGCGCTCGATCGTGCCGGGCTCGGTGCTGGTCACCGCCCGCAAGGGCACCTTCGGCCACGGCATGTCGGCCTCGGGCGGCTGGGAGCTGACCGCCCAGTATCTCGGCTACGAGCGCGGCGAGCTGTTCCCGACGCCGCTCTCCAAGGCGGAGCTGAACCCGCAGATCGCCGCCGTGCACCAAACGTTCGTGTGCGACAAGGCCGTTCCCGCTCCGGATGCCCCTGCCGGCAAGCTCTCCATGGGGGTGGGCGGCATCAACGCCTGCGTGATCTCCCGGCCCTGGAAGAAAAAGGACTGAAAGGGCTGCAAGGACTGCAGGGATCAAAGACTGTGGTCCTTGAAGTCCCTGCAGTCCTTTGGGTCCCTTAAAGCACCGGCCCCCGCACCATCGCCAGCCAGCCCTTGAGGTACTCGCCCTGGGGGTGGGTGATGGCCACGGGGTGGTCGGGTGCGGCGGCGAGCGGCTCCAGCAGGGCCACGCGCACCCCGGCCTCCACGGCGGCCGCGAAGAGGATCTGCCGGAAGAGCTTGGCGTCCACCGCGCCGCTGCAGGAGAAGGTGAGCAGGAACCCGCCGGGCTCCACCCGGCGGAAGGCCAGGCGGTTGAGGTCCTTGTAGGCCCGCGCCGCGGCGTCCACGTCGGGGCGCTTGCGCACCAGCGGCGGCGGATCGCAGACCACCAGGCCGTACTGGTCGGTTCGTGATCGGAGGTCCTCGAAGACGTTGGCCCGCACCCACTCGGTGCGGCCGGGGTCGAAGCCGTTTTGCGCCACGTGCTCGATCCCGCGGTCGATCAGCCGGGTGGAGGACTCCACGAACACGACCCGGCTGGCGCCGCCCCGCAGGGCGTAGAGTCCGAAGGCGCCGGAGTGCGCGAAGAGGTCGAGCACGGTCCGGCCGCCGGCCAGGCGCTCGACCCGGCGGCGGTTCTCCCGCTGGTCGCAATAGAAACCGGTCTTCTGCCCTCCCGACAGCTCGGCCGTCATCCGGAAGCCCGACTCCAGGAACGGGGCTTCTGCGGGGATCTCGCCCGCGATCACCTCGTCTTCCTCGCGGGGGAGCCCCTCGGCCCGGCGCGCGGGGAGATCATTGCTCTGGAGGATGGCGAGCCCGGGGAACGCCTCGCGGAGAGCGGCATAGGCCTCCTCCCGCAGCGCCTCCAGCCCGGCCACGGTGACCTGGCTCACCAGGACATCCCCGAAGCGGTCGACCGTCCAGCCGGGC
Organism: Thermoanaerobaculia bacterium; assembly: GCA_036266195.1. Classification (GTDB taxonomy): domain Bacteria; phylum Acidobacteriota; class Thermoanaerobaculia; order Multivoradales; family UBA5704; genus DATMER01. The sequence goes on from DATANP010000282.1 coordinate 27,427, forward strand.
AGGCCGTCGCCCTCGGCGTTCAGCACGCGGTAGCCGGTGGTCTCGGGCGGGAGCACGGCGGCGCGGAGCGCCACCGCCTCGGCGATCCGCTCCGCGAAGAACGCGCGGTCGGCCTGTTCCACGCCGGCGCCGAGCATCCGGACCCGGATCTGGGAGCGCGGGCTGTGGAACCCGATCCCCAGCGGCCGTCCGCCGGCGTCGAGCACCCGGACGAGGGGCGCATCCTCCGGACCTTCCAGCCGCGCCAGGCCGCCGGAGAAGATCCAGGGGTGCCCCTCGCGAACCGACTTGTCCCGTCCGGGCTTGAGATGGACCACCGCTTCCACGCGGCGGATCTTATCCTCGGACGACGAACGGCGTCACGCTCGCCTGGGACCCTCCGGCCGAGTCGGTGAGCACGACCATCAGCACGTACTCGCCGGCTGGGAGGCTGGTGGGCGGTGCGAAGGTCGCCTCCAGGCTCTCGGAGCCGTTCGGCCCGGGTCCGAGACGGTGTAGACCGGCGATCTCCCCGGTGCCGGCTTCGCGACCGTCGGCGGTCAGGATGCGCGCCTCGGCTTTCAGATCTCCCGGCCGGAGCTTGTAGCCGATCAGCGAGACCTCGGCGGGCTTGCCCCGATCGAGCGCGGGCAGCGAGGCGGGGACGTACGGCTCCTCGCCGGCCATGAAGGGGTAGGGCACCTCGCGGTCGCCCTGCCTCGGCGCCTCCCTCACGATCAGCCAGCGGCCTGGCGGCTCGGGGAAGAACGCGGGAAGGAGCACCGGCTCCGCCTGCGACAGGTCCGGCACGGCCACGGTCTCCGCCTTCATGCCCATCGCTCCGGTGGCGCCGTTGCGCACCAGCACCCGGACCGACCAGGGGCCCGGCGGCAGGTCGAGATGGCCGAAGAACTTCAGGCCGCCCTTCTCCAGCGCCTTGCCGACCTTCGCCACGTCCAGGCCCACGGTCTGCGAGAAGAAATCCCGCACCCGGCCTTCGGAGTCGAAGGCATAGGCATAGATGTCGAGCGGGATCGAGCCGCCCTTGGCGGTCTTGAGCAGGCCGGGGCCGTCCACCTCGATCAGCACCGGCACGTAGGCCGGACCGTCCGTCGGGAAGGGCGCCGACAGCACCGCCAGCGGGATCCTCCCCTGGTCCTCGCCCGTCAGGATGGCTTCGCTCGCCACCAGCGCCTTCTCGAAGGGGCTCTGCTGATCGTAGGGGCGCGGCGCGTAGTAGCCGGGGCGATGGACGAGCCGCGCCCCCTTGGGTGCGTTCTTCAGCTCCACCCGCATCCGGTGGTAGGAGCCGTCGCGCTTCACGTCGGGCTGGAAGGCCAGGACGTAGGTGACGCTGGTCCGCTCCAGGACCTTGGCCACGGCCACGCCGAGCTGGTTGTGGTTCTCGAACAGCTCGCCGCCGGTCTCCTTGGCCATGAGGAAGAGGCTGTCCTTGCCGCCCGTCCACTGGGAGCCCGCCAGGACACCGTCCCGCAGGCCCCCGATGTCCACGGCCTGGATGATGCAGTCGGCGCGGCGGAACTCCTCCAGCATCTCCTCCATGTGGCTGACGGTGCGGCTGCTGCCGAAGCGGTCGGTCGAGTCGACGTTCCAGAGCGCATCCGAGGCCATGCGGTTCTGCTCGTCCACGTCCGCGGTGCCGGTGAGGAGAGCGTTGTCGAAGCCCTCCGAGAAGAGGAGGATGTGCTTGCGGCCGCGCACGCTGGACATCATCCGGGCCAGCTCGGCGTAGGAGCGCGTCATGGCGACCGCGGCCCTCTCCTTGGTGAGCTGGACCTGCTGGGAGTAGTTCTGACCGATGAGCACCTCCATCTCCGTGGCCTCGACCCCGGCCGCGCCGGCGGCTCCCGCCTGGACTCCCTCCTTCACATTCTTGCCGACCGTGGACAGGATGTCCGGGATCGCGATCAGCCCGAGGGGATCCGGCGGCCTCTCGTCGCCGCGCATCTGCGGCAGGCCGAGGCGGTCGATCGCGCCGAGGATCTGGCCGCGGTCGCCGGTGAAGCCGAGCAGGACCTTCGCGCCCTGGGCGGTGGAGTAGCTCGCCACCCCCACCAGGTCGGACGGGTGGAGCTTGTCCACCATCTCCCGGGCGGCCCCGCGCGCCTGCACGATCGACTTCGGGGTCGAGAACGAGACGTCGAACAGCAGCAGGAAGTGGCGGCGGGCCGCCATCGGCGGGGTGGAGCGCGGGCCGGCCGCCGGCGCGGATTGGAGGTCGAGGACCTCGAACCCGACCAGCGGCTGCTTCCGGCGCCCTTCGTAGACCTCGAAGTCCTCGGCCTTGAGACCGCGGACCGGCGCGCCGTCCGCCCCGATCACCTGCACCGGAACCTCCACGACCACGACGTCCGTGGACTCCGAAAACGTCTGGGCCGTCGAGCCTGACGGGACCAGCAACAAGGCGAGGGCGAAGCCTGCGAGGGTGCGTCTCATCGGGTGCTTCCTCCATGCGGGGCCTCGCCGACCGAGATCGCGGTGGCGCTGCTCCGGGCGCCTCCGGCGCCGTCGGTGAGAGTGACGAGCAGAGTGTACTCGCCCGGAGCGAGACCGGCGGGCGGCTCGAACGTGGCCTTCAGGCGCTCGGCACCGTCCGTGCCCGCCTCGCGTCCCAGGACCCGCAGCCGGCCCACTCCCGCGTCGCGGCCCTCGGACGTCCGCAGCCGGGCTTCGGCCTGCACCTCGCCCGGCGGCAGGTGATAGGCCACCAGCGAGACCGCGGCCTCCTGGCCGGGCGCCAGCCGGGGCAGCGAGGCGGGGATGTATGGCGCTCCGCCGGACAGGAAGGGATAGGCCACCCCCTCCTCCGGCCGCGCCTCGCGGACCATCAGCCAGCGGCCCGGCGGCTCGGGGAAGAAGGCGGGGAGCAGCGAGCCCGAGCCCAGCTCCGGCACGTGGACCGCCACCGTCCGCAGCCCGGAGGCGCCGGTCGCGGCGTTGCGCACCAGCACCCGCACCGACCAGTCGCCCGGCGGCAGGTTCAGATGGCCGAAGAACTTGAGCCCGCCCTGCTTGAGCACGGCGCCGGTCTTGAGCAGGTCGAGGCCAAGGTTCTGGGAGAAGTAGTCCCGCGCCTGCCCCTGCGCGTCGAAGGCATAGCCATAGATCTCGACCGGCACCGACCACCCCTCGACCCCGGCGAGGAGCGACGAACCGTCCACCTCGACCAGCACCGGCACCCAGGAGGCTCCCTGGACGCTTCCCGGGAACGGCGCAGCCAGGACCGACGTCCGGATGGCGTTCGACTCCTCGCCGGCCACCAGGCCGCGCGCGGTCTGGAGGATCTTTTCGGTGGCGCTCGCCTGGCCCGCGGGCCGCGGCGCGTAGAAGCCCGGACGGTGGACCACCCGGGTACCCCGGGAGGCACCCTTCAGCTCCACCCGGATCGTATGGTAGGCGCCGTCGTGCGGCAGGTCCGGGGGCTGGACCGCGAGAACGTAGGTGACGCTCGTCCGCCGCAGCATCTTGTCCATGGCGTCGGACAGGTCGTTGTAGTTCTCATAGAAGTCGCCGCCGGTCGAATCGGCGAGGAGGAAGAGGCTGTCCCGGCCGCCTGCCCAGGGAGAACCGGGGTCGACGCCTTCGCGCAGGCCGCCGGTGTCGACGGCCTGGACCACGCAGTCGGCGCGGCGGAATTCCTCCAGCATGGCCTCCAGGTCCGAAGCGGCCTTGGTGTTGCCGAACCGGAGCTCCGAGTCGATGCCCCAGACCGCGCCCTTGCTCGAGATCATGGCCTGCCGATTCTGCACGTCGAGGTCGGCCGTGCCGGAGAAGACCGAGGCGTCGAATCCCTCGGAGAAGAAGACGACGTACTTGCGGCCGTAGAGGGTGCCGACCGTCTTCGCCAGCTCCTGGAAGGCGTGGGCCATGGCGGTTACGGCCTTCTCGCGGCCGTTGCGATCGGCGCGATCCGCCAGGTCCTGGGTGCTGGCCAGAAAGGGCGGAAAGCCGCTGTTGGCCATGGCTTTGGCGACGGCCTCCTGCCGCGCTTCGGCCCCGGGGCCGTTGCCGCCAGGGCCGCCGTTGCCGCCGCCGCCGCCACGGCCAGGACCGGCGCCACCCCCGGACTCGGAGCCGAACGGGTTGCCGGTCGCGAGCACCAGCCGCAGCGGGTCTCCGGTCCGCGCCACCATCTCCGGCTTGCCGAGGGCGTCGAGGGCCGCCCGGGCTTGCCGGCGGTCCGTGGTAAATCCCAGGAGAAGCTCCGGTCCGCGGGCGGGGGAGTAGGCGGCCACGGCCACCAGGTCGGACGGATGGAGCCGGTCGATCAGGTCGCGGGCGGCCTCCTCGCCCTTGGCCAGGGCCTTGGGGGAGGAGAACGCCAGGTCGAAGAGGAGCAGGAAGTGGCGCCGGGCCGTGACCGGCTGGGCCTGCTTCCAGCCCTTGTCCGAAGGGGGAGGGGCCGGCGCTTCGAGGTCGAGCATCTCGAAGCCGGTGACGGGCAGCCTGTCCTTGCCCGCGTACACCTCGAAGTCGGCGGCGGTCAGGCCGCGGACGGGCTCGCCGTCCTTGAGCACCTGCACCGGGACCTCCACGACCAGCACGTCCGCGGACCCTGAGAACGTCGGCTGCGCCGCATGAGCGGCCCCGAGACCGACGAACAGCACCGCCAGGCCGACGATCCAGCTCGAAGAACGCCTCATGAAAGACCTCCTCCCACAGTTCGAAGTCACCTTTGGAGGACGGCCGCGTGCTCTCCCCAGGACTGCATGGAGGCCCGGCCCCCCTTTGCTGCTCGCTTTCCGGGGAGCAGGTGCAAGAGGCGGGCCGGGCTCCTCTGGTGCTACGATCACAACGCCGGCTCTCCGAATTTTGCCGACGCCATTACATTCGGCGGTTGGCTTTCTTCGGTTCCGTCCTCAGAGAGGATTTCGGGCCGGACAGCGCGCCTCCGCAGGAGGCGCAGGTGCGTAGCCTCGGGTTTCAACCCGAGGCGGGCGTTGGCGGCCTCGTCGCTCCGTGCACCTTGCCGTCGCCCCTGAAGGGGCTCGAACCGGAGATTCGGGCCTCCCAGCCCCGGGTTGAAAACCCGGGGCTACGCGCCTGCACCCCCCTCCGGAGGGTGCTCCTATGCCAAAGTCAGCGCCTAGCTAGGGGAGGGCTCCCTCTCCCCCGGCA
>DATANP010000283.1:0-18931 GCA_036266195.1 Thermoanaerobaculia bacterium
CCTCCATCCGCTTCCAGCCGAGGACGATCGCTCCGGGCAGGAAGAAGGACCAGGGGAAGAACTCGGCCGGGATGATCGTCAGGTAGTAATACCAGGGCTGGAAGTGGTGCCAGGGGTCAGCGTAGCGGGTGACGTTCTGGCGGAAGACGATCTGGTCGAGGTATTCGCGGCCTCCGGAGAGGCCGGCGGGGATCAGCCAGGCGAGCACCACCGCGGCCCAGATCAGGAAGCCGCGGCCGATCCGGAAGCGCCGGATCTCCTCCCGGTCCTTCGTATAGAGAAGAAAAGCCAGAATCGCGAGGAGCGGCGGCAGGAAGCCGGCCGGTCCCTTCGCCAGGGTGGCGAGACCCGTGGACACGAAGAAGAGCAGGTAGAGGCCGGGCTTCTCTTCGGTGTAGCCCCTCACCCAGAACCAGACTCCCAGCGTGACCAGGAAGGTCAGGAGCATGTCGATCTGCCCGAACCGACCTTGCCAGAGCACCTTGAAGCAGGTGGCGACCGCGAGCGCCGCGAGCCAGGCGGAGCGGCGGTTGAACAGGCGCTCCCCGATGCGGAAGACCAGGATCAGCGTGCCGATCGCCGCCAGGGCCGAGGGGATGCGGGCCGAGACTTCATCTACCCCGCCGGTGCCGCCGGTCAGCCAGGACGAGGCCCAAGAGGAGGCAATCATCAGCCAGAAGAGGAGCGGCGGCTTCTGGGTGTAGACCTCGCCGTTGAGCTGCGGCACCGACCAGTGCCCGGAGAGCTGCATCTCGCGGGCGACCTCGGCGTAGCGGGCCTCGTCCGGGTTCCAGAGGTCGCGCCAGCCGAGACCGGGGAGGAAGAGCAGCGCTCCCAGCAGGGCCAGGAGCGCCAGGTCGCGGCGGCTCACGGCTGATCGGAGTCCACCGGGGTCACCGGGGCCGCGCCCCGGGCCGGAGGCCGGTAGATGAACCAGAGATTCCGGATGTAGATGAAGAGGCCGGTCGCCTGCCCGACGATGAAGACCGGGTCGTTGCGGTGGATCGCGTAGCCGAGCAGCACGAGGCCGCCGCCGATGCTCAGAAACCAGAACGACCGCGGGATTACGCTTTGCTTCTTGCGCTCGGAGGCGAGCCACTGGACGAAGAAGCGTCCGAAGAAGAGGGCCTGTCCGAAGAACCCGATGGCGAGCCAGACGGGGTTGTGTTCCAAACGTCGACCTCCTCGGCCAGATCGCGGTCCACCCAGCGCGTCTGCATCCAGCGCACGCCGAAGAGGTCCGCAAGGGCCCGGAAGATGCGGTTGCGGATGTTGTATTTGGGCTGCCCGTGCAGCCGCGGCCGGTGGTTCACCGGGATCTCGGTCACCCGCGCGCCTTCCATCCGGAGAAGGGTCGGCAGGAAGCGGTGCATCCCGTTGAACACCGGGATCCGCCGCAGGTACTCGATACGCATCGCGCGCAGGGTGCAGCCCACGTCGGTCACCGACTCGTGGGTCACCCGGTTGCGGATGCCGTTGGCGATCTTCGACGAGACCCGGCGCACCCAGGTGTCCCGCCTCTTGGCGCGCACGCCGCTCACGACGTCGAAGCCGTCCAGCCGCTCCAATCCCTCCAATAACCGCGGGATGTCGGCCGGGTCGTTCTGGAGGTCGGCGTCGAGCGTGACCACGATCTCCCCCCGGGCGTGGCGGACGCCCGCGTCGAGCGCCGCCGACTGGCCGCTGTTACGCCGCTGTCGCACGACCCGGATATGCTGGTCCTCGCGCGCGAGGCGCGCCATGACCGCCGGGCTCGTGTCGGTGCTGCCGTCGTCCACCAGGACGACCTCGTAAAGCCGGCCCGACGCTTCCACCGGAGCCATGGCCGCGCGGATCTCCTCCGCGAGGACCGGAAGGTTCTCTTCCTCGTTGTAGACCGGGATGACGATCGAGATCTCCGGTTCGCCGGGCGCACGCATGCGGGGTATCTTAATCGAGCCGCCATCGACCGGTGGCATTCGAGGCGGATAAGATGGTGCCGAACGACGTGGTGGGGTGGTTCCGCCGTTCTCCCTGATCAAGCATCGATGGACATCACGCAACCTTATGAGGCCCGCCGGGCCGATGGCGTCGCATTCTGGATGCCTCCGCGGCCGGTGCTGCTCACGGCCGCCTGGATGCTCCTGGTGGCCGCGGCCGTGTCCCTGCGGCCGATCCTGCCGGTCGACGAGACCCGCTACGTCTCGGTCGCCTGGGAGATGTGGGTGCGCGGCGACTTCCTGGTGCCCCACCTGAACGGCCTGCCGTACAGCGACAAGCCGCCGCTCCTGTTCTGGCTCTTCCACCTGGGCTGGTGGTTCTTCGGGGTCAACGACTGGTGGCCCCGCATGGTCCCGGCCCTGTTCGCCCTCGCCAACCTGGCGCTGACGGCCCGCCTCGCCCGGCGCCTGTGGCCGGACCGCCCGGAGGTGGCCCGCAACGCTCCGGCCGTGCTGCTCGGGCTCCTGCTCTGGACGATCTTCACCACCATGGTGATGTTCGACATGCTGGTCGCCTTCTGCGTGCTGGCGGCCCTGCTCGGGATCGAAGAGGCGCGGCGGCGCGGCGGTGTCCGTCCCTGGCTGCAGGTGGGCGGTGCCCTGGGAATCGGGATTCTCGCCAAGGGCCCGGTCGTCCTGCTCCTGCCGCTGCTGGTGGCGGTGCTCGCTCCCTGGTGGAGCGAGCGGAATCCGCGGTTGTCCTGGTGGGCCGGATTGCTGGGGGCCGTGGCGGTCGCCGCGGCCATCGGTCTGGCCTGGGCGTTGCCCGCCGCGGCCAGCGGCGGGCCGGCGTACGCGGACGCCATCCTGGTCTCACAGACCAAGGAGCGGATGGTCCACGCGTTCGCCCACAACCGTCCCTGGTGGTGGTATCTGGCGCTCCTGCCGGGCCTGCTCTATCCATATTCGGCCTGGCCGCCTTTGTGGTCCGCCGCGTTTCGCCGCCGGGCCCTCGATCCTGGAATGCGCTTCTGCCTGGCCTGGGTGATCCCCGGGTTGATCGCCTTCTCGCTGATCAGTGGCAAGCAGCCGCACTACCTGCTCCCCCTGATGCCGGCCGTGGCCCTGCTCGCCTCGCGGGTGCTGTCGGAGCCGGGGGTGACGGTCCGGCGCTGGCACATCCTCCCGGTCCTGGCCGGGATCGTCCTGCTCGGCGGGGTGTTCGCGGTGGCTCCGCTCCTGAAGGGGCAGGGGCGGAAGATCCCGGGATGGGTCGACCATCTCTCGCCGGGCACCGGTGTGGCGCTGCTCGCCCTGGCCGTGGCCTCGTGGGTCTTCTTCGACCGGGTGTTCGCGCGCCGGGTGGCGGGACCGACCCTGGTCGCGGTCGCCCTGGTGCTCGGGCTCGACCTCGGGTTCGCCGAGGTCGCGCGGACCGCCTACGACCTGGAGCCGGTGGCGCGCTACCTCAAGAGCGCCGAGGACCAGGGCCGCCCCATCGCCTGGGTCGGGGATTACCACGGCCAGTTCCACTTCCTGGGCCGCCTCGAGCGGCCGTTCCAGGAGATCCCGACCGGATCGGAGTCGCTCTGGATCCACCAGAATCCCCGGGGAAAGGTCGTGCAGGACCTGAAGTACATCCCCCCGGACGTCGAGCGCGCCGAGCTTACGCAGCCCTATCGCGACGACACGCTGGCGGTCTGGGGCCGCGACGGAATCCCCTGACCCAATCCAAACCCGGTACTTCTACGTACGAGACCACATGAAACGTGCTCTCCGGCAGATCCTGTTGCTGCTCTCCGTGGTGGCCTGGCCCGTGTCGGCCCAACTGTGGCCGCCGGGGCCTCCCGTGGCCGTGGCGGCGAACGCCGGCACCTTCGAGGTGCTGGACAGCGTGAGCGCCTATGAGATGGGCTGGGAGGTGCGCTTCGCGCCGCGGCGGTTCCGCCTGCTGCCGCGCTGGGCTCCGGATCTCATGCCCACGGCCGGCGTGATGGCGAGCTCCCGCGGCGTGATCTACTCATACGCCGGATTCCGCTTCGAGGTCCCGCTCGGCCGCCGCTGGGTGCTCAGCCCCGGGACCGCCGCGGGCCTCTACTACCGCGACCGGGGCAAGAACCTCGGCGGCGCGCTGGAGTTCCGCTCCCATGTCGAGCTCTCCTTCCGGCTTCCATGGGAGGATCGGATCGGCGTCTCCTTCTATCACCTGTCGAACGCTAATCTGTTCGACTTCAACCCCGGCACGGAGTCGGCCGTGCTCACCTACACCGCCAGGCTTCGCCGGTGACCCTTCGTGCTATCCTCCCGCGCATGGCCTTCGACCCGGAACTGGTAGAGATCCTCGTCTGTCCCAAATCGAGAGGCAAGCTGGAACTGATCGACCTGCCGCAGGAGGTCCGCTCGGCGCTCCTGGAGAAATACCGCGAGCACTTCCGGGACGAGGAACCGGTCATCGAGCAGGGACTCTACTGCGCCGCCTCGGGCCTGGTCTATCCGATCGTCTCGGACATTCCGATCATGCTGGCCGACGACGCGCTGCCCGCCTCCGCCGTGGGACGAGAGCCCGTTCCGGTGCCCTGACCTTCGCCCCCGCCGGTGAAAGGATCAGGCGGCGAGACTCGATGTCAGAATTTCTTGTACCCACCATGAAACGCCAAAAGTTGCGCCAAGCATGAGCCATGCGAGGATGAATACGCGTTCGTGCCTGGACAAGGACGAGGTTTCCTGGAGCAGGGTAGTCAAGACTCCAACCACAAGAATGAAGAGCTGCCTGCCGAAGTTGAAGATTTCGTTGTAGGCCTGCGCCGAGCCACCATACGAGAGGAGGAGGACGACCGCGGCGCCAAAGCAGGCGGTCAGTCTGCCGTCGCTCGAGCCTTTCTTGAGCAGCAGCACAGCGAACACGCCTCCTGCCAAATACCAAAGGGTCGTTGTGAGCAGCGCGAGTTGCTTCGGGTGGAACCCTGCCACTGCGATCTCGGCTAGCGGATTTGCGATAGCGGCGAGGAGACCTTGGCCAGGCAGCTCGAAGTTGCGGAGGAGCCCGCCGATGCCGGTGCTCTTGGGGAATCGTAACCAAAGGTAGGCCTGCCAGCCGATAAGGGGCAGCATGCAAGCAAGCCGGAGAAGGCACTCCCGGCGTCTTCCATGGAGAATTGAATTGACCCCCATGGCTGCCACTGCGAGAACAGCCGCCTCCTTGAACAGGCAAGCGGCTGCGAGAGTTGCAAGAGTGGTCCAGCGGTTTCCTCTTCGGTGTTCATGAGCGGAGAGGAGGAGCATTACGGCCGTGGGGAGCTCAGCGGTGGCCAGCTCCAAGGACAATACAAAGGGCAGGAGGAGAGCGATGGTGGGGCACAGGAAGGGTGGCAGTCCTTGCGTGCGCACCTCGACGTGAATCAGCGCAACGAGGAGAAGAAGAAACACTGTCTCGGCCAGAAGAAGACCTGCCGCCGCACCGCCAACAAGGGGAGCCAAAAGCCATGCGGTAAACGGGAGTCCAATGCGGCGGGCACGAAGAACAGGAGAGTCGAGGGTCTTTGCCGTGGCCTGACCGACAAGAGGATCCTTGGCCAGGGCGAGAAAAAACTGGCCGTCGAACCCTCTCCCGCCTTCCGGTATCGAGCGATCGGCGACGCGCAGCATTCGTGCTGGATCAGCTTGGTGCCCCGCCGTAAACGAGAGACATTGCAGCGACAGGGCTAGTGCAACAGCCAGTGCCGACGCGGCGAGGTACGGATGCGGTGAGCGGCTGCTGGCTTCCACGCCTGAAGTGTACTGCGACGCGGTGAGCCTCTCGACCAGGCCGGCAAAGCCCTGTGCTATCCTCCACCCATGGCCGCCGCCCCGGAGCTGCTCGAGATCCTCTTCTCCTGACTTTCGGCCTCTGCCGGTGCTCTCCAGGATCCAACGGGCGGGGTATTGGCTGTTTTCCGGCCACCTCCTCGCCGTCTTCAGCATCGCGGCCTCGAACATCCTCCTGGGCTTCACCTGCCTCACGCTCCCCTGGAGTCTGCGGTCCCGGCGCGAGGACCTGGAACGCTCGGCGCCGCTCCTCGTGCCGCTCGGCCTCTACGCGCTCTGGCTGGTCGGCTCGATCTTCGCCTCGTTCGACCCCCGCACCAGCCTGGGCGGGCTGCGCGAGCTGTTCACTCTCTCGGCCGTCCTCCTGGCCCCGGGCCTCGTACGCGGCGAGGCCGAGGTGCGACGGCTGGTCGACGGCCTGGTCGGCGCCGCGGCCGTGCTCGCCTGCTCCGGCCTCGCCCAATACCTGGTGGGCTACGGCGACATCGACCGGCGCATCCGCGGTCCCTTCTCCCACTACATGACGTTCTCCGGGTTCCTGCTGATCTGCGACCTCCTGCTGCTGACCCGGCTCCTCGTCGCGGGCCGCGACGGGGGCCGCTGGGGGTGGCGCTGGCTGGCGCTGGTGCCGATCAACGTCGCCCTTCTGGGCAGCTACACGCGCGGCGCCTGGGTGGCGCTCGTGGTTTCGGCGACCGTGCTGCTCCTCATCCGCGCGCCGAGGCTCCTGCTCGCCTACATTCCGGTCGGGATGCTGATCGTGATCCTCGCCCCGGTCCCCCTGGTGCGCCGCATGCTCTCGATCACGGATCTCCAGGACCCGTCGAACTACGACCGTATCTGCATGCTGGAGGCGGGGCTGACCATGGTGAAGGAGCGCCCGCTGTTCGGCCTCGGCCCGGAGATGGTGGAGCGCCGGTATCCGATCTACCGCTCGCCGACCGCGCCCCGCTTCGAGGTCCCCCACCTCCACAACAGCTTCCTGCAACTCGCGGCCGAGCGCGGCATCCCCACCCTGCTGGCCTATCTGGCGATGAACCTCGTCTGCCTGCGCTTCATCCTCCGGCGCTACCGGCGCGAGGGCGGACGGCAGGGGCCGCGGGCCGATCTCTATCTGGGGTGCCTGCTGGCTCTCCTGGCCTTCAACGTGGCCGGCCTGTTCGAGAACAACTGGGGGGATACCGAGGTCCAGCGGCCGGCGCTGTTCCTGTTCGTGCTGCCGTTCTGTCTGGCCGCCGGGGAGCCCGGCCAGCCCGGTGATATGCTCCCGGACCGTCCGAATGACCGCCTGACGGACTAGCGGCACGTGCATTGCAGGTGCCGGCGGACAGAACAGGGATTCGCCGCCTTGCGTCTCGATCATCTCCTGGTTCAGAGAGGGCTGTTCCCGACCCGGGAGCAGGCCCGGCGTGCCGTCATGGCCGGCATCGTCGAGCTTGAAGGCCAGCGCGCCGACAAGCCCGGTACGCCCGTGGGAGAGGACGCCCGCGTCTCCGTCCTGGGTCCGAAGGAGCCGTTCGTGTCGCGCGCGGGCCGCAAGCTGGCCGACGCGCTGGATCACTTCGAGGTCGATCCCGCCGGCCGGGTCTGCCTGGACGTGGGCGCCTCGACCGGCGGCTTCACCGACTGCCTGCTCCAGCGCGGCGCGGTCCGGGTCTACGCCATCGACGTGGGCTATGGGCAACTCGACCACAAGCTGCGGTACGACGACCGGGTGGTCGTGATGGAGCGGGTCAACGCCCGGAATCTCGGCCCGGACGACCTGCCGGAGCCGGCCGGACTGATCACGATCGACGTCTCGTTCATCTCCCTGTCCAAGGTCATGCCGGCGCTCGTCCCGCACCTCGCGCCGGGCGGGCTGGTGCTGGCGCTCATCAAGCCGCAGTTCGAGGCCGGCAAGGGCGCGGTCGGCAAGGGGGGCATCCTGCGCGACGAGGATCTGCGGCGCGAGGTGATCGACCAGTGCTCCCGCGAGCTGGCCGGGCTGGGGCTGGAGCTGCTGGGCGTCCACGACTCGGCCGTGCCCGGGATGGGCGGCAACCGCGAGGCGTTCGCCCTCCTGCGGAAAGGCGACTCGTGAGCCGCCGCCGGAAGTTCCAGCGGATCGGCCTGGTGGCCAAGGCCGCCAGCCGGGAGGCCGTGCACACCGCGCACGAGCTGGCCGAGTGGCTTCGCCGCCGCGGCCTGGAGGTGGCGCTCGATGAGGCCATCCTGCGCGCCGGCAATATTGAGGCCATGGGCGCCATGGGCCAGGAGCCGCCGTTCCGGGTGGGAGAGAGCTACGACCTGGTCGTGGTGCTGGGCGGCGACGGCACGCTGCTCTCGGTCGCCCGCACCCTGGCCGGCAAGGTGCCGATCCTCGGCGTCAACCTGGGCAACCTCGGGTTCCTCACCGAGATCAGCCGCGGCGAGCTGTACCCGGCCCTGGTGCAGGTCCTGGCCGGCCGGTTCCGCACCGAGACGCGGTCGCTGTTCGAGATCGATCTCAAGCGGGCGGGCGGAGAGGCCGGGCCTCGTTACCGGGTGCTCAACGACGCGGTGATCACCAAGAGCGCGCTCGCCCGGATCATCGAGCTGACCCTGCGCGTGGACGGCCACCTGGTGGCCCGCTTCCGCGCCGACGGCCTCATCATCTCGACCCCGACCGGATCGACCGCCTACAACCTGTCGGCCGGCGGCCCGATCCTCAGCCCGCCGCTCGGCGTGGCGGTCCTCACCCCGATCTGTCCGCACGCCCTCTCCCTGCGGCCGATCGTGGTGCCCGACTCGGGCGCCATCGAGGTGACGCTCGAGACCCCGCGCGAGGAGGTCTACCTCACGCTCGACGGCCAGGAGGGGACCTCGCTCAGCCAGGGCGACACCGTGTCCATCACCCGCAGCAAGGCGGGGGTCAAGCTGATCAAGGTCTCGGAGCGGACGTTCTACGACAACCTCCGCGGCAAGCTGCGCTGGGGCGGGCTCCACAACGGGGGACCCGCCGGAGACGGAGAGCCGAAGTGAGCGAGCCGGACGAGCGCCGGCAGAGATCCGACCGCCGGAAGCGGCAGGAGAAGGTGCGTGAGGACCGCCGCCGGGGCGAGCGCCGGCGGCCCGGCCGCGTCCGGCGCTGGGTGGTGCGGCCGGCCGTCTGGGGCCTCCTCTTCCTGGTCTTCCTGGTCGCCGCGGCCTGGTTCTTCCTGGAGAGCGCCTACGCTCATCGCCGGGCGGTCAGCCTCGTGATCGCCCGCGCCCAGGAGCTGCTCAACCGCAAGATCGAGGTGGGCTCGATCGACTACAACCTCGCCCTGCTCTCCTTCGAGCTGCACGACGTGGTGGTCCACGGCCCGCGCCCGGCCGATCCGGCGTTCGCCACCATCCCCCTGGTGCGGGTGGAGTTTTCGTGGCGCGACCTCCGGCAGAGCATCCTGCGGCTGGAGCAGATCGAGATCGTCCGCCCCCGCGTCTACCTGCGCTTCAACCCGGACGGCACGAGCAACCTGCCGGAGCTGCGCACGCGCAAGGGCGCGAAGCGGCGCTTCGAGGTCCAGATCGGCCGCATCCTGGTCCAGGACGGCGTGCTCGACCTCGACGAGCACCGCCTGCCGCTCGAGCTGGATGCCAAGGCCATCTGGGGCCGCGCGATCGGATCGGCCGAGCGCGGCGGCGAGGGGCCGGGCCGCATCGACGCCATGGCCACGGCCCAGGAGGTCGTCACCACCCTGCCGCACGCCAAGCCCTACGCCTTCACCGCCTCGGCCAAGGGGAGCTTCGTGCCGGGCCGCATCCAGTTCACGGCCCTGCGCATCGCCGGCCCCGACCTCAAGGCCCGGGCCACGGGCGCGTACGAGTGGAAGGGCAAGGACCGGCGGCTCGGCCTGGAGGTGGAGGCCGACGGCTGGGCCCAGCTCGCCAACCGCCTCGGCTACGCCCAGCAGCCGCTCCAGGGGCCGGTCGATTTCCGGGGGCGGATCGACCGCGCCAATGAGACGCTGAGCTACTCGGGCACCGTCCGCTCGCCGCGGTTCACCGCCCTGGGCAGGATCTTCCAGGACGTCGAGGCCGGCCTCGTGGGCGGACGCGAAGGCCTGGAGCTGGACATCGAGCACGCCGCCTACGCCGGGGGGACGGTCGAGGGGGTGGTCTCGGTGGATTTCAGCGGCAAGGGAGAGGAGGGGCGTCCCGTGGACCTCGACCTCACCCTGGCCAGGCTCGACTTCCGCACCGTGGTCTCCGACCAGTTCGGCGACGACGTGCCGGTGGTCAGCGACCTGTCCGGAGCGCTCGGCGGCGACCTGGTCTACCACTTCGAGGCGAGCGAGCCGATCCGGGGGAGCGGCTACGCCGACGTCCACCTGGACGCGGTCCACCGCCAGAACCGGCTGCCGATCTCCGGCGACGCCTCGGTCGCCATCGAACGCGGCGTGCTGTCGAGCGACAACATCCGCCTGACCGCCCCGGCCCAGACCGTGCGCGGCACCAACTTCCTGTTCGACATGGAGCGCGGCGCCGGCCATTTCGATTTCCAGCTCTCCTCGCGCGACGTGGGTCCGCTCGCCCCCCTGCTGCGCGGCGATGTGAAGCCCGGCGAGGAGCCGCCCTTCTGGGTGCCGGACCGGGGTTGGGGCGAGGCCGCCGGAAGCGTCGCGATTGACAACAAGCGCTTCGAGGCCGCGATCCGGCTCAACCTCAACGAGGTGGTGAGCCCGGTGGTGACGGCCGACAACGTCCACGGCTCTCTGAAGTACAGCCCGTCTGCTGTCGACGACCTGCGGCTCGAAGCCACGGCCAAGGGGGGAGCCCTGATCGTCACCGGCCGTGTGCCCCTCGCGGAAGAGGGCCGGCGCGCGCCCGGGCCACTGTCCCTGGCGATCGACGCCCACCAGTGGCCGGCGCCGGGGATTGTGGCCTTCCTGGCTCCGGCTCTCAAGGACGCGGGGATCGACGGCCGGGTCTCTGGAAGACTGGACCTCGGGGGCACGCCGGACAACCTGAACGGCCGCTCGGATATCGAGGTGGCGGATCTCCGGATCGGCGGGGTGGACGTGGGCCGTCTGCAGTCCGGCATCTCCTTCCAGGGGAGCCAGGTGCTGATCGACCACGCCGTGACCCAGACCCCAGCCGGCACCGTGCTCGTCTCGGGCAGCTTCGACACCGAATCCAAGGCCGTGGACCTGACGGTCGACGCGCCGGAGCTGTCCCTGGCCGCCCAGCCGTTCCGGGACCTGTTAGGCAATCTCGGGGGTATCACCGGCCAGGCCACGGTAGCGGCCACGATCGGCGGCACCCTGGACCGGCCCTCAGGGACCGCCACGGTGCGCGGCACTCATCTGGCGGTGGCCGGCCATCCGCTGGGAGAGGCCGGGGAGGCCCAGGCCGGCGCCACCTGGGATGGCGAGACCCTCACCGCCTCCGGCTCCCTCCTGGGCCTGGCGACGTTCGAGGGCGGCGGCCGGCTCACGATGCAGGAGGCCGATCTCAAGTTCGATCTCCGGACCGACAGCCTGGGCGAGCTGGCGCGGATCGCCTCGCCTCAGCCGTTGCCCCAGTTCGCCGGATCGCTCGCGGGTTCCATCGGCCTGGTCTCCAACTTCGAGGCCGGCACCTGGCGCGCCGAGCTGGTGCTGGCTGAGCTCCAGGCCCAATACCAGGGGCACACCGTCGCCAACCGCGAGCCCGTGGTCGTCGAGATGACGCCGGGGCTCGTGAACGTCCGTTCCCTCTACCTCGGCGAGCCCGGCACGGACAACGAGCTGTTCGCCTCGGGCACCGTGGGGCTGGGAGAGGCCGCGCCGCTCGACCTGCGCATCCAGAGCACCCTGTCCGCGGCCTGGGCCGAGCTGGCGCTGCCGGCCGGCTTTGACGTCGAGGGCTACGTCGACGTCCTCGCCGCGGTGCGCGGCACGGTCTCCGACCCGCGCATCGACGGCCAGGGGGTGATCCGCGACGGCCGGCTCCTGGTTCCCGGGTTCGCCAATGCCTTCGAGAACGTGGAGGGGATCGTCCTCTTCAACCGCGACGCGGTCGTGCTCGACGGCCTGCGCGCCAACCTGGGCGAGGGTACCCTCCAGGCCACGGGGAGCATCGACCTGCCGGGCCCGGACCAGCCCGAGGCGACCTACCGCCTCCAGGTGGCGGCCCGGGGCGTGAGCCTGCGCTATCCCGAGCCGTTCCTCCTGCGCGGCGACGCCGACCTCTCCCTGGTCGCCAACCGCCAGTCCCGGCAGATCCGCGGCGATGTGCGGCTCGACCGCGCCTATTTCCTCCAGGACATCCAGACGGAGACTCTCCAGATCCTCCTCCAGGCCCTGCAGCGCGAGCGCCTGGAGGTGGCCGAGACCGACGAATTCCTCGCCAATACCCAGCTCGCCGTGCGCGTGACCGGCCCCAACGCCCTGCGCGTGCGCAACAACGTGGCCGACCTGCGCGGCAAGCTCGACCTGGACATCCGCGGCACCCTGGCCCGGCCCGTGGTCTTCGGGCGGGTCGAGGCCTTCCCCGGCGGCAAGCTGATCTATTCCGACAACGAGTACGAGGTCGAGCGCTTCCTCCTCACCTTCACCAACCCGAACCGCATCGACCCGATGATCGACCTGGTGGCGCGGACCGAGGTGCGGAGCTACGACATCACCCTGAACCTCTCCGGCACCCTCGACCGCCTGAACACCCAGTTCACCTCGGACGAGGGTCTGGCCGACCTCGAAGTCCTCGCCCTGCTCTTCGGCGGCGAGGAGCTGGACTCGCGCCAGGCCCTGCCGCGGGCCCCCGGCGAGAGGTCGCAGGAGGAGGACCTGCGCGCCCAGAGCTTCCTGGCCGGCCAGGCGGCCTCCCTGGTCTCCAAGCGGGTCAACACCCTGTTCGGGTTCGACCGCTTCCGCATCGACCCGCAGACCAACGAGACCGGCGGCTCGCTCGGCGGCGTCCGGCTCACCGCGGGCAAGAGGATCTCGCGCGACGTCTTCGTGACCTACTCCACGAACCCGGCTTCGTCCGAGGAGTACATCCTCCGCATCGAGTGGCAGGTGGCGCGCAACGTCGTCCTGGTCTTCACGCGCAACGGCAAGGACGACACCTATGCCATGGACGCCGAGTGGGAGAAGCGGTATTGAAGATCGCGGCGCTCCTCCTGGCTTTGATGCTCTCCGCCCTGTCGGTCCGGGCGCAGGCTCCCACTGCGCCCGAAGAGCTGCTGCCGATCGGGCCGACCGTCTCCGCGATCGAGATCCGCAGCGAGGTCCAGCCCGACAATCCCGAGGAGCTGGAGCGGCTGCTCAGCTTCCAGGTCGGCGAGCCGCTCACCGACGAAGCCGTCCAGAGCACCTTGCGCAACCTCCAGGCGAGCGGCTACGCGTCGTCGGTCGAGGTCTACGTCCGGCCCGCCGACCGGCCCGGCCAGATCGGCAACGGCGTCGTGGTGATCGTCGTCCTCCGCCCGGTCGAGCGCGTGCAGGAGGTCCGCATCGAGGGCGACCTGGGGCTCGACCGGTCCGAGCTGCACCGCGTCCTGCCCCAGAAAGAGGCCGAGCCCCTGAGCGAGGAGAGCGTCATCCAGGGCGTCTACAACCTGCTCGATCTCTACTCCGCCCGCGGCTGGTTCGGAGCCACCGTGCGCACCCGGGTCGACACCGATCCGCAGACCGATCTTTCGACGGTGGTCTACGACGTGCACAGCGGCGTCCGGTCGCGGGTCGGCGACGTGCGGTTCGACGGGAACCTGGGACCGGTCAAACCGGCCGACCTCGTGAAGGAGATCGACCAGAAGCCCGGCCAGCCCTTCTCCCGGCCCGCGGCGCGCGACGACGCCGAAGACCTGCAGGGATTTCTCGTCAAGGAGGGCTACCGCACCGCCCGGGTCAGCGCCCCGGGCGAGACCCCCGATCCGGAGACGCACACCGTGAACCTCGTCTTCCCGGTGACCGTGGGGCCCAAGGTGGTCGTGACGGTCGAGGGCGCCGACGCGGACCGCCTGAGGCGCCGGGGTCTCCTGCCCTTCCTGGAAGAGGAAGGCTACGACGAGGCCCTGGTCATCCAGGCCGTGGAGCGGATCAAGCGCGCCTGGCAGGAGGACGGCTACTACCGGGTTCAGGTGAGCTATGACGAGCAGCGCACCGAAGACCTTCTCAAGGTGGTCCTGCGCATCGTGCCGGGCCGCGAGTACACGCTGCGGAGCGTCAGCTTCGCCGGCAACCAGACCTTTGGGGACGACCAGCTCGACGAACTGGTGAAGACCGCGCCGCGGACCCTCCTCGCCATCGGCAGCGGCCGGCTGGTCGACGACGACCTGGACGAGGACGTCAAGAACCTCCGCCGCTTCTACCAGCTCCAGGGCTTCAGCCAGGTCGAGGTCGGCCCGCCGCAGGTCTATGAGAAGGACGGCGACCTCGAAGTGACCCTGCCGATCCAGGAAGGGCCGCGGATGCGCGTCGTGAACCTGAAGCTCGAAGGCCTGGACGATCTGGATCGCGACACGGTCCGCGCGGCCCTCCAGCTCAAGGAGGGCGGCCCGTTCCACCCCTACCTCCTGGAGCAGAGCCTGGAGAGCCTGCGCGCCGCCTTCCGCGACCAGGGCTACGCCGCGGCCCAGGTCTCCGCCGAGCAGGACTGGAACCCGGACCACACCCTGGTGGACGTGACCATCCAGGCGCTGCCCGGCCTCCAGACCGTGCTCGACCGGGTGATCGTGCGCGGCAACCGGCGGACCCGGAGCGAGGTGATCCGGCGCACCATGGGAGCCGACCCGGGGGAGCCGATCAGCGAGCGCCGCGCCCTGGAGATCGAGCGCGACCTCTACCGCCTGGGCATCTTCTCCAGCGTCGACGTCGAGCTGACCCACGCCGGCCTGGAGGAATCGACCCGCGACCTGATCGTGCGGGTGGAGGAGGGGAGGCCCCGGCGGGTGAGCTACGGCCTGGGCTTCGAGTACTCCTCCGACGAGACCCAGGAGCGCAAGTGGGTGCCGCGCGGCAGCCTGAGCTTCAGCCACAACAACGTGGCGGGCCGCGCCTACAGCCTGCGCTCCGACCTGCGGCTCAGCACCCAGGACCAGATCGTGCGCTTCCGTTTCGATCAGCCCTACACCGCGCACTGGGCCCTGCCCGTGAGCTACTCCCTCTTCTACTTCAACGAGGAGAAGCAGAACTGGACCGTGCAGCGCTGGGGAGGCCGGGTCGAGACCGCGAAGATCTACACCGACCGCCGCGTGGGTCTCGCCCTGGACTACCGGATCGTGGAGACCGATCTCGATCCCGACTTCCCGGAGCGCGGCGTGGACCGCGAGGACCGTCAATACAGATTGCTGGATTTGGTCCCGAGCTTCCTCTGGGACCGCCGCAACGACCCGGTCGTGGCCACGCGCGGCTGGTCCTCGCTGGCGCAGCTCCAGTACTCCATCCCGGCCCTCGGCACGGACGGCGACTTCCTGAAGCTCTTCCTCCAGCAGACCCAGTACTTCGACCTGAGGACCTACGGCACCATCGCCATGAGCCTGAGGGCGGGAGGCATCGAGCCCTTCCGGCATCTGGAGAACGACGACCCGGAGCTGCCGGAGACCCTGCCCAACTCCGACATCTTCATCGACGAGCGCTTCTTCGCGGGCGGCGCCACGTCCCACCGCGCCTACGGCCGCGACGACCTGGGCATCCGTGGCGAGACCCTGATCCCCAACCTGAACGACCCTGACACCTTCACCTCGGTCGGCGGCAACGGCCTCCTGCTCTACAACCTGGAGTACCGCTTCCCCCTCTTCCGCTCGCAGACCTTCGGAGGCACGGTCTTCTACGACGCCGGCAACGTCTGGGCCGACTGGCGAGACATCGATCCCGGGGGAATCAAGCAGGGAGCCGGAGTCGGCCTGCGCTACCTCTCGCCCATCGGCCCCCTGAGGGTCGACATCGGCTGGAAGCTCGACCGCGAGCGGGGGGAGAACCCGTACGCGATCACCGTGTCGTTTGGCAATCCGTTCTAGCCCGTCACGTTGACCCGGCCGGGTCGAGCCGCTACACTCCCCCGGGAAACGCTTGCGTCCCAATGCTCTCTGTCCGCCCGAGCCCCAGGAAACAGGCTCCGCGAGAAGGTCTCTCAGTCACCATGCACACCCAGAACGTCTTCGCCCCCATCGAGGAGGCGATCGAGCAATTCCGCCAGGGCCGGATGGTCATCATCGTCGACGACGAGGACCGCGAGAATGAAGGCGACCTGGCGATCGCGGCCGAGAAGGTCACGCCGGCGGCCGTCAACTTCATGGCCCGGTTCGGGCGCGGCCTCATCTGCCTCGCCATGAGCGAGGAGCGCTGCCGGCAGCTTGAGCTGCCGCTCATGGTCGAAGACAACACCTCGCCCTTCGGCACCGCCTTCACCGTCTCGATCGAGGCCCGCGGCAAGATCACCACCGGCATCTCCGCCGCCGACCGCGCCGCCACCATCCTGACCGCCATCGACCCCGCGACCCGGCCCGAGGATCTCCTGCGGCCCGGCCATGTCTTCCCGCTGCGCGCCCGCAAGGGCGGCGTGCTCAAGCGCTGCGGCCAGACCGAGGCCTCGGTCGACCTCGCCGCCCTCGCCGGGCTCAGGCCCGCGGGCGTGATCTGCGAGATCATGAACGACGACGGTACCATGGCGCGGGTCCCCGACCTCACGAAGTTCGCCAGGGAGCACGGCCTGCTCATGATCACGGTCTCCGACCTGATCGGCTACCGGCTCCAGCACGAGACCCTGGTGCGCAAGGTGGCCTCGCCGCGCCTGCCCACCAGCTTCGGCGACTTCCAGATCCACGCCTACTACTCGGACGTGACCGGCGACGAGAACGTGGCGCTGGTCATGGGCGACATCGATCCCGAGATCCCCACCCTGGTCCGGGTCCACAGCCAGTGCCTCACCGGCGACGTCTTCGGGTCTGCCCGCTGCGACTGCGGCGTCCAGCTCGAGCGCGCCCTGGAGAAGATCGCCGAGGAGGGCAAGGGCGTCCTTCTCTACCTGCTCCAGGAGGGCCGGGGCATCGGCCTCCTCAACAAGCTGCGCGCCTACGAGCTTCAGGACCAGGGGCACGACACCGTCGAGGCCAACGAGCGGCTCGGCTTCCGGCCCGACCACCGGGAGTACGGCGTCGGCGCCCAGATCCTGCGCGACCTCGGGGTCCGGCAGATGCGCCTGATGACCAACAACCCCCACAAGTACATCGCGCTGAACGGCTATGGGTTGGAGATCGTCGAGCGCGTGCCGCTGGAGATCCCGCCCACCGAGAGCAGCCGGGCCTATCTGCGGACCAAGCGCGACAAGCTCGGCCACATCCTCAAGCTGGTGTGACGACTCCTTGAAGATCCTCCTCGTCACCTCGCGCTACCCCTGGCCTCCGCGGCGCGGCGACCAGATGCGCGCGGTCCAGATGCTCGACTTCCTGGCCGCCGAGCACGAGGTGACGCTCCTGACGCCGGCTCCGAGGTCTGGGCAGCCGCCTCCGCCGTCCGACGCTCCCTACCGCGTCGAGCTCTACCAGCCGCAACGGGGCCTCGCCTCGATCTACGGCATGGGCCGGGTGGTCGTGAAGAACCTCCCTCTCCAGAGCGGCCTCTTCTATCAGCCCGACCTCGGGCGCAAGCTCCGCGAGCTGGCGCCGCGGCACGACCTCGGCATCCTGCAGCTCGTCCGCCTGGCCGTTCACCTCGAAGACTTCGGCAGCACGCCGCTGCTCGTGGACCTGATCGACAGCCTGTCGCTCAACTTCTCGCTTCGCGCCGAGGTGGACCGGGTCTGGCTCCGGCCGCTCCTGAAGACCGAGGCGCGGCTCCTGGCGCTGGGCGAGCGCCGGCTGGCCGAGCGTGCTGCCGGGGTGATTGTGGTCTGCGAGCGCGACCGCCAGGCGCTGGTCAACCGGCTATCGCCGGAGCTGGCGGCCAAGGTGTCAGTGGTCCGCCTCGCGGTCCGCGAGCGCAAGGTCGAGCCTCCGGAGGAGAGGGAGAAGCTCTGGCGCGAGGGCGACAAGGGGCCGGTGCTGGTGATGACGGGCAACCTCGGCTACTTCGTGAACGTGGACGCGGTCACCTGGTGGTTGCGCGAGGTCTGGCCGTCGCTCCGCCGGGTCCGTCCGGACATTCGGGTGGTGGTGGCGGGGGAGAGGCCGGCGGCCTCGATCCGGAGCGAGATCACGAAAGCCGGAGTGACCCTGATCGAGTCGCCGCGCGACATGCGCTCGATCATCTCCCAGGCAACCCTGTCGCTTGCGCCGATGCGCTGCGGGTCGGGGGTGCCGATCAAGGTGCTGGAAGCCTGGTCGGTGGGCGTGCCGGTCGTGGCGACCCCATGGGCCGTGGCCGGAACCTCGGGCAGGCAGGGGGAGGACTTCCGGCTGGTCGGAACCCATCCGATCGAGTGGGTGCACGCGATCGAGGAACTGCTGGGCGATCCGATCGCCCGCCAGCGTCTGGCCGAGAGCGGCAAGCGCCGGTTGGCATCCGACTATTCGCGGGAGACGGTCCGCAGGCAGATCCTCTCGGTCGTCGAATCGATCGCCCCGGTCTCCGCGGCTCCGGTCCCGGAACAGCCCGTGGCTCAACCCACCCGGTCCTGATCACTGGGAGCGCCGGTGTCCCGCCGGTTCGGAATCCCTATTTACTTTTCACCACAAAGTGCTTTATCGTAGCTCCTGGCTGCCAAACTCCGAACCCTGAGAGGAGTCCCTCACCGTGCTGAAGCACCCGAGCGCCTTCCTTCCCGTGACCATGTCCCTGCTTGCCCTGACCGTCGTGCTGGCATACCTCGCGCTGCACGGACCCGCACCTCAAGCCGACGAGGGAGCGGCGGCCCACCTCTGGCAATTCCTGATGGCCGCACAGGTCCCTATCATTCTGTTCTTCGCGATCAAATGGCTGCCGCGGTCGCCGAAGCAGGCCGCGCGAATCCTGGGGCTGCAGGTTTGCGCCGCGCTGATGTCGCTGGCGCCCGTGTTCCTGCTCCACTGGTAGGACATCTACCGACGGCTCGTCTAAGAGCTTGTCGCAAGATAATTTGCAGCCCAACACCTGGGACCGCCGGCGCCCCGCCGGCGGTTTTAAGAGTGGCGACCGACGGCCCATCTAAGTTCCCGATGGCTCATCTAACTCTACTTTGTCAGATTCCCCGTAGCCTTTTGTCGTCGGTAGGCAGAGTCGATGGCAGCTTGTCGTTGTCGGTGTCGTTGCTCAAACGATGTGCCGTGGTTTCTGCGCCTGGGCGCTGGCGGCTCTCCCTTCTTCCTGAAC
>DATANP010000284.1:0-3969 GCA_036266195.1 Thermoanaerobaculia bacterium
CCCGTACCTCGTCCACGTCGTCCACGGCATTCTCGGTCGTGTACTGGGACAGGTCCCTCGTCCTGCCCAACCGCTCGCGGCAGGCGCGGGCCGCGTCGGCCGGCGCGAAATGGTCCAGAAAGCCCTGGACCCCTTCCATCCCCGACATCTCGGGACAGTCCAGCGGATCGGACCCGCCGGTGCCGCGGAGATCGACCAAGAGCAGGTCGCGCGTCTGAGGTCCGTTCCGGCGGAGAACCTCCGTGTACCAGACGCCCTCCCGGACGGCGCTGCCCCCGGGTCCGCCGGCGAAATAAGCGATCGCATCGGACTCCTTTCTGGGTGCATTGGCCGGGATTATCACCACGCGGAGCGGGATCTTCCGTCCGCTCTTCGTCGCCCGGTTCTCGAACACCTCATAGGTGCCGCACCGGGCGCCCTCTGGAAGCCCCGGAGCCTTGCACGGGTTCAACTGGAGCTTGCTGGCTGTCGTGGCGCCATGCGCGGCAAGAGCGCCGAGGCTGAAGGTCATCGCGAGGAAACAGGACAGCGTTCGTCTCATTGCAGGAATCCTCCTTGGATGGGCAGCCTCCGGCCAAGGCTCCTCCGCCCAAGCCTTACGCGGATCTCCGGCAGCAGGTTTCAGCGCCGGCGCATCGCGTCGGCGCTGTAGAGGGCGAGCGCCGCCCAGATGAACGAGAAGGTCACCAGGTGCGTGCGGGTGAACGGCTCGCCGTAGACCACCACGGCCAGCAGCAGTTGGAGAGACGGCGAGAGGTACTGGAGGAAGCCGACCGTCGCCAGCCGCAGCCGCCGCACGGCGTTGGTGAACCAGAGCAGCGGAACCGTCGTGACCAGGCCCGCCAGCAGGAGGAGGACGTCGATCTGCCGGCTGATGTGGAGGAAGGCCATCTCGCCGCGCGAGGCCCGGACGATCAGAAAGACGAGCACCACCGGCAGCAGCAGGCAGGTCTCGACCGCGAGCCCCACCGGGCCGTCCGCCGGCACGGTCTTGCGCAGCAGGCCGTAGAGCCCGAACGTGACCGCCAGGATGAGCGAGATGAAGGGAAGGCTGCCGAGCGAGATCGCCATGTAGGCTACCCCGATGGCCGCGAGCGCTACGCTCACCCACTGGGCCGGGCGCAGCCGCTCGCCCAGGAAGAACATGCCGAGCACTACGTTGAGCAAGGGATTGATGTAGTACCCGAGACTCGACTGCACCACCCGGCCGCTCTCCACCGCCATGATGAAGACCAGCCAGTTGGTGCCGATCAGGAGCGTCGTGGCCAGCAGGATGGCGACCGTCCGCGGCGCGCGCAGGACGGCGCGGAGGTCTCCCAACCGGCCGCGGAAACCGAGCCAGGCCAGGAGGAGCGGCACCGCCCAGAGGATGCGGTGCGAGAGGATCTCCAGCGGCGCCACGGCGCGGAGCGACTTGAAGTAGAAGATCGACAGGCCCCAGAAGAGATACGCCGCGATGCCATAGAGAAGGCCGCTTCGGGTCTCGGATCCGGCGGGAGCCGGAGGAGCCAGCGGAGCGTCGCAGACCTCCGGCACCGGGGCCGACACCCCGGCCGGGACGATGGGATCGAGAGGCTCGGGCTCGCCTGAACGCACCGGCGGAGGATACACTCTTCTCCCAGATCGCAGGGCTGGCCCGTTTCATGCAAAACGATGCATCTTCCAGAGGAGGAGGAGGTGAACCATGAGATGGACACCGAGTGGCCGTAGCGCAGACCTGGAAGACCGGAGGGGGATGGGAGGCGGGACGAAGCTGGGACTGGGCGGCTTCCTGCTCCTGGCGATCCTCAGCTTCATCTTCAAGACCGATCTCTTCACCCTGGTGGGAGGTGGAGGTGCCAGCCAGCCCACGGCGGTTGACAACTCGGCACCCGTACCGACCTCGCCGGAAGAAGAGAAGCAGATCCAGTTCGTCTCGACCGTCCTGGACGACACCCAGCGTACCTGGGGCAAGGTCTTCGCGGACTCCGGCCAGCAGTACCGAAACGCGAAGCTGGCTATTTTTACCGACGCCGTCCAAACCGGATGCGGCACCGCCGGAGCCGCGATGGGCCCGTTCTACTGCCCGGTTGACGAAAGGGTCTACATCGACCTCACCTTCTACAACGAGTTGGTGCAGCGCTTCGGGGCGCCGGGAGATTTCGCCCAGGCCTACGTGATCGCGCACGAGCTCGGTCATCATGTGCAGAACCTCATCGGCACCAGCGACCAGGTGCGGAGCGCGCAGCAACAGAATCCCGGCGCGGCCAACGAGCTCTCCGTACGGCTCGAATTGCAGGCCGACTGCTACGCCGGCATCTGGGCGCACTCGATGAACCCGGACCTGCGCGGAGCCAACGAGCCCGCCCTGGACCCTGGGGACATTGAAGAAGGGATCAACGCCGCCGCCGCCGTCGGCGACGACCGCATCCAGCGCCAGTCGGGAGGCGATGTCAATCCCGAGACCTGGACCCATGGCTCCGCGAAAGACCGCGCGCGATGGTTCCAGACCGGATATCAATCCGGCAACGTGGATAGCTGCGACACGTTCCGCGGACTTTGATCCGGGTGAACAGACCGACGACGCAGGGCCGTCGCTTCCTCGCGGGGTGCTCCCTCTTAGCGCTCCTCGCGTCGTCGTCCGCCTGCACCATGGTCCGCTTCGACAAGCGGAGCGTGTACCGATACGATCATCCGTTCGCG
Source organism: Thermoanaerobaculia bacterium (assembly GCA_036266195.1). Classification (GTDB taxonomy): domain Bacteria; phylum Acidobacteriota; class Thermoanaerobaculia; order Multivoradales; family UBA5704; genus DATMER01. Next base: position 2,683 of record DATANP010000284.1, read on the forward strand.
GTCGAAGACGATACCTTTCCACGCTCGCTGAGCGCCTTCGGCTCCGCGATGGTGGACGGCAACAGCGCCGAAATCCTGAACAACGGCGACGAGATCTTCCCCGCGATGACCGAAGCGATCCGCAATGCGCGGACGACGGTCAACCTGGAGTCCTACATCTTCAAGGACGACAAGGCCGGAAAGATCATCGCCGACGCGCTGATGGATGCCGCAAGGCGAGGCGTCGAGGTTCGCGTGCTGGTGGACGGCACGGGCAGCAAGTTCTCCGGCTGGATGCTGGAACGCATGCGGAAGGCCGGCGTCAAGGCCGCCATGTTCCGTCCCATCCGGCTGTGGAACCTTCACAAGATCGCCCACCGCACGCATCGCAAGATCCTGGTGGTCGACGGCACCGTCAGCTTCACCGGCGGCTTCTGCATCGCCGACCAGTGGCTCGGGGATGCTCGAAACCCGAAGGAGTGGCGGGACATGATGGTCCGGGCCACCGGGCCGGTCTCGGCGCAGATGCAGGCGATCTTCAGCGAGGACTGGACCTTCACCACCGGCGAGATCCTGGCCGGCGACAAGTTCTATCCGAAGATCGAACCGGCCGGCAACATCGCCGCGCAGGCGATCAAGGTCTCGCACGGCGACTCCTCCTCGCTCGCCGCCATGCTCTACTACGTGGCGATCCAGTCGGCCCGGAAATCGATCCACATCCAGAACGCCTACTTCGTGCCGAACTGGCAGATCCGCAAGGCGCTCATCGACGCGGCCAGGCGGGGGGTGGATGTGCGCATCATGGTTCCCGGCCGGCACATGGACGAGCCGCTCGTGCGCATGGCCTCGCGCCTCCATTATGGAGACCTTCTCCGGTCGGGCGTGCGGATCTTCGAGTACAGCCGCACGATGATGCACAACAAGGACAGCGTCATGGACGGCGTCTTCACCACGATCGGCTCGATCAACTTCGACGCCCGCTCCATCCACGAGAACGCCGAGGAGAGCCTCGCCTTCTACGACCGGGACTTCGGAGCGAAGCTCGAAGCCGTCTTCGCCGAAGACGAGAAACAGTGCCGGGAGATCACCTACGAAAGCTGGAAGAAGCGCAGCCTCGAGCAACGCCTGGCCGAGCTTGTATCGGGCGCCTTCGAGCCCCTGTACTAGCTCTACTTTGTCAGATTCCCCGTAGCCTTTTGTCGTCGGTAGGCAGAGTCGATGGCAGCTTGTCGTTGTCGGTGTCGTTGCTCAAACGATGTGCCGTGGTTTCTGCGCCTGGGCGCTGGCGGCTCTCCCTTCTTCCTGAAC
>DATANP010000285.1:0-24563 GCA_036266195.1 Thermoanaerobaculia bacterium
GCTGCCGGTATCGGCCCGGAGCGAGGAGGCCCTGGCGCGGGCCTGCCAGCGGTTGGCGGATCACTTGGAGAGCCATCCGGAGCTGGATCTCGGGGATGTCGAATACACGCTGACAGTGGGACGGCGGCGGTTCGAGCACCAGCGGGTGGTGGAGGCTGGGACGATTGAGGAGGCTGTGGAGGCGTTGCGCGCTGGGAGCGCCGGCATCCTGCCGGCATCGCTAACCAAAAAAGAGGCCGGCAGGATGCCGGCGCTCCCAGCGAAAAGAGTCTCGCTGCCCACTTACCCCTTTGAAAGAAGACGGTACTGGATCGGACCGGAGACGAAGACGGAGACGTCGGCCGTGGTCGCGATGGCGGCGGGTGGGGTTCAGACGTTCCATCCACGGCCGAGCCTGTTCAACCCCTACGAGCCGCCTCGCGACGAGCGCGAGGAGACGGTGTGCCGGATGTGGCAGGAGGTGCTTGGGGTCGAGCCGGTCGGGATTCATGATGACTTCTTTCAACTAGGCGGACACTCGCTGCTGGCGACCCAGATCCTCTCGCGGGTGCGCGACGCGTTCGGCGTCGATTTTCCGCTCCAGCACCTGTTCTCGTTTCCGACCTCGGCGGAGCTGGCCGAGGCGATCCGCTATCTCCAGGAGGAGGGCGGGGGTGGGGAGATGGACCGCATTCCGGTCAGCTCCTGGCGCGAGACCGGCGGGCCGTATCCACTTTCGTTTCCCCAGGAGAGGCTCTGGTTTCTCGATCAGCTCGAGCCGGGCACGCCGGCCTTCAACGTGCCGGCCGCGGTGCGGCTGCGCGGCCGGGTGGACGTGCCGGTCCTGCGCTGGAGCCTCGACCAGGTGGTGGCTCGGCACGAGTCGCTGCGCACGCGGTTCCCAACCGTTGGAGACTCGGCGGTGGCGGAGGTTCTGCCGGCGCTCTCCATCCCGATGCCGATCGCCGATCTTTCGGTCCTGCCTCCGGCCGCCCGCGAAGCGGAGGAGCGGCGGCTGACGCTCGGCGAGTCGTTCTTCTCGTTCCGCATCGACACAGGTCCGCTGCTGCGCGCGCTGCTGGTGCGTTCCTTGTCCGAGGACCACCTGCTGCTCGTGATCGTTCATCACATCGTCACGGACGGCTGGTCGATGAACGTTTTCCAGGGCGACTTCGCCAGGTTTTACCAGGCGGGAGTCCTGGGCCAGGAACCGGATCTGCCCGAGCTGCCGATCCAGTACGGCGATTTCGCGGACTGGCAGCGGCACCGGTTTACTGGCGAGGTTCTGGAAGGGCTGCTCGCCTATTGGAAGCCGCAGCTCGCGGGCCTGCCGCATCTGGAGCTGCGCGGCGACCGGCCGCGTCCGCCGATCCAGACGTATGGCGGCGGATATGAGGATTTCCGGATCTCGCTCGATCACGTCGCCAAATTGGAGTCGCTCGCCGGCAGCGAGGGGGCCTCGCTGTTCATGGTCCTGACCGCGGGCCTCCAGACTCTATTCCATCGCTATTCGGGCCAGGACGACTTCGCGATCGGCAGCTACATCGCGAACCGCAACCGGGCGGAGGTGGAGAAGCTCGTCGGCTTCTTCATCAACCTGCTGCCGCTGCGGGCCGACCTGTCGGGCGATCCGACCGTGCGCGAGCTGCTCGGCCGAGTACGGACGACCACGCTCGGCGGCTACGAGCATCAGGACCTGCCGTTCGAAAAGCTTTTGGAAGACCTCCGGCCGGAGCGCGACCTGAGCCGCGGCGCGGTCGTGCAGGTGCTCTTCAATCTGCTCAATTTCCCGGTGGTCCACGAGGAGCTGCCGGGCCTGACGCTGAGCGGCTCCGGCGTGCGCAACGACCGCGCGAACTTCGACGTGTCGCTCTGGATGGCGGACGGTCCGGACTGCCTGCTCGGCTGGCTGGAGTACAACACCGCGCTGTTCGACCGGGCCACGGTGCGGCGCATGGCCGATCAGCTCCGCCGGCTGTTCGAGGAGATCGCGGAAAATCCGGAGCGCCGCGTGTCGGAGCTGGCGCTGCTGTCCGCGGCCGAGCGCCGGCAGATCCTGGCGGAGTGGAGCACGCGGCCGGCCGGATATGACGTCGAGCTCGGCTTCCACGATCTTTTCGAACGGCAGGCGGCGGCCACGCCGGACGCCGAAGCCGTCGTGGCGCGCGGTCTGCGGATGACGTACGCCGAGCTGGAATCGCGCGCGAACCGCCTGGCGCATCGTCTGCGGCGGATGGGCGTGGGCCCCGAGGTCCGCGTGGCCATCTGCATGCACAAGCGTGTGGAGCTGCCGGTCGCGGTGCTCGGCGTGCTCAAGGCCGGGGGCGCCTACGTGCCGCTCGACGCCACCTATGCCAGCGACCGGCTGAGCTACATGCTGGAGGCGTCCGGCGCCGCCGTGGTCGTGATCGAACCGGAAGTCGAGGCGGCGCTACCCCACACAAGGCCGGTGCTGCGGATCGACGATCCGTCGATCGATCAGGAGAGCGACGCGCGCCTGGATTTGAAAACCGATCCGTCGAGCCTGGCCTACGTGATCTTCACCTCCGGCTCCACCGGACGGCCGAAGGGCGTGATGATCTCGCACCGCTCGCTGGTCAACGCATACCTGGCCTGGGAGAAGGATTACGGCCTGCGATCGCTCACCTCCCATCTTCAGATGGCAAGCTTTTCGTTCGACGTGTTCACCGGCGACCTGGTGCGGGCGCTGGGGTCGGGCGGCAAGCTGGTCCTGGTGCCGCGCGACCTGCTGCTCGAGCCCGCGAAGCTGGTGGAGCTGGCGCGCGCCGAGGCCTGCGACTACATGGAATTCGTGCCGGCCGTGGTGCGGGCCGTCATGGAGCACCTGGAGCGCACGGGCGAGCGGATCGAATCGGCGCGGCTGGTCGCGGTGGGCTCCGATGCCTGGTACGTCGGCGAAGGCCTCGCCCTGGCCCGGATTTTCGGTCCGGGTGTGCGCGTGGTGAATTCATACGGTATCACCGAGACCACGATCGACAGCACCTGGCTGGAGCTGGGCACGGGGATCGGAAAAAGCCTGGCCGCGGCATCGATGGTGCCGATCGGCCATCCGTTCCCGAACAATGAGGTCTACATTCTCGACCGGCGCATGGAGCCGGTGCCGGCGGGCGCGCCGGGCGAGCTGTTCCTGGGCGGCGTTGGAGTCGGCCGCGGTTATCTCGGCCAGCCCGACCTGACCGCGGACCGCTTCGTGCCGCACCCGCTTGCGGCCGGGTCCGGAGCGCGCCTGTATCGCACGGGCGACCTCGCACGCTGGCTGGCCGGCGGAAATGTGGAGTTCCTGGGCCGCGCGGACAATCAGGTGAAAGTGCGGGGCTTCCGCATCGAGCCCGGAGAGATCGAGGCCGCGCTCGGAGCGCATCCGCGCGTGAAACAGGCCGTGGTGCTCGCTTTGGAAGCGCGGCCGGGAGACAAGCGGCTCGTCGGTTACGTGGTTCCGGAGGGCGACGCGTCCGGCCTCGTGGAGGATCTGCGGAGCGACCTTCGCGGCAGGCTGCCGGACTACATGGTGCCGTCCGCGTTCGTGGTTCTGAACGCTTTTCCGCTCACGCCGAACGGCAAGGTGGACCGGCGTTCGCTGCCCGTGCCGGACTGGAATCGGGCGGACGACGGCGCGTTCGTGGCGCCGCGGACGGAGACGGAGCGGCGGCTCGCGGCGATCTGGTCCGAGGTCCTGAAAATCGATCGGATCGGCGCGTACGACAGCTTTTTCGACCTGGGCGGCCACTCGCTCATGGCCACGCAGCTCATGTCGCGCATCCGCGCGGCGTTCGGAGTCGAGCTGCCGCTGCGCAGCCTGTTCCTCGCGCCAAGCCTGGCCGAGCAGGCGCAGGCGATCGGCGAGCGCTCCGGAGAGAAAGCGGAAGCAGCACCCTCGATCCCGCGCCGCGCCGGCTCCGGTCCGGCGCCGCTGTCCTTCTCCCAGGAGCGCCTCTGGTTCCTGGACCGGCTGGAGCCGGACAGCCCGTTCTACAACATTTTCACCGCGCACCGGCTGACCGGCCGGCTCGACGTGAGCATTCTGCACCGCGCGCTCGCCGAGATCGTCCGCCGCCACGAGGCGCTGCGCACCACGTTCTCGGACCGCGCCGGCGTGCCGTTCCAGGTCGTGTCTCCACCTTTCGTACCGGATCTGCCGGTGGTGGATCTCGAAGCCCTGCCGGAGAGCACCCGCGAGGCCGAGTCGCAGCGGCTGGCGATGGACGAGGAGGCGCGGCCTTTCGATCTCTCCCGCGGACCGCTGCTCCGGAGCACCCTGCTGCGGCTCGCCGCGGACGAGCACAGGATCCTCCTCACGCTCCATCACATCGTGAGCGATGCCTGGTCGATCGCGGTCCTGATCCAGGAGAGCGCGGCGCTCTATCAGGCATTTCTGGATGGAAAGCCGTCGCCTCTGCCCGAGCTACCGATCCAGTACGGCGACTTTGCGGCGTGGCAGCGCGAACAGCTTGAGGGTGGGCGGCTGGACGAGCTGCTCGCGTGGTGGAGGACCGAGCTGGCCGGCGCTCCGGCCATGCTGGAGCTGCCTACGGATCGGCCGCGGCCGGCCGTGCAGACCTATCAGGGAGCGAGCCTGCCGCTGACCGTGCCGGCCGCTCTCACCGCGCGCCTGCGCGAGCTGGGTCTGCGCCAGGGCGCGACGCTCTTCATGACCCTGATCGCGTCGTTCCAGGCGCTGTTGCACCGCTACAGCCGCCAGGACGACGTGGTGGTGGGCTCGCCGATCGCCGGCCGCACGCTGCCCGAGACCGAGGGATTGATCGGGTTTTTCGTCAACATGCTGGTGCTCCGCGGCCGGCTGGCGGACGGTCCGCGTTTTTCCGATCTGCTGGCGCGGGTGTCGGCCACGGCGTTGGAGGCGTACGCGCACCAGGACATCCCGTTCGAGCGCCTGGTCGACGAATTGGACGTGGAGCGCAGCCTCGGCCACAATCCGCTCTTCCAGGTGGCCTTTGCGCTCCAGAACGTGCCGGCCGGAGGCGTGAGCCTGCCCGGGCTCCGGCTCTCGCCCATGCCGGTGGATTCGACCGCCGCCAAGTTCGATCTGAACCTCTCGCTTTTCGAGGTGGACGGCGGCCTGACCGGAACCGCCGAGTACGCGACCGCGCTGTTCGACGCCGCCACCATCCGCCAACTGCTCGACCGTTGGCTCGTGCTGCTCGAAGGACTGGCCGAAGATCCGGCCCGCTCCGTGCGTGAGCTGCCAATGACGACCGAAGAGGACCGGCGTCAGATCCTCGATCGGAGCGGCATCGTCACGGACTACCCGCGCGACGCCTGCATCCACGAGCTGTTCGAAGAGCAGGCGGCTCGCCGTCCGGACGCCGTGGCCCTGCGCTTCCAGGGTGTGGAAACGAGCTACGCCGAGCTGAACGCCCGGGCCGATGCGCTGGCAGCGGTCCTGCGGAGCGCGGAAGTCGGGCCGGATGTATTGGTGGGCATCTTCCTGGAGCGCTCGCCGGAGGTGGTCGTCGCCGTGCTGGCCGTGCTCAAGGCGGGAGGAGCCTACGCGCCGCTCGATCCCTCCTATCCGGCGGAGCGCCTGACCTTCCTCCTGGAGGACACCGCGGCGCCGGTGCTCATCACCCGCCGCGAGTTGCTCGCAACGCTCCCTGCAAGCACCGCCCGGGTCGTGCTCATGGATGAGCCCTTGCCGTCCTTGCAGCCCTTGCGGTCCTTTCCATCCCCCGACAACCTCGCCTACGTCATGTACACCTCCGGCTCCACCGGCCGGCCGAAAGGCGTCGCGGTCACGCACCGCAACGTCGTGCGCCTGGTGCGCAACACGAATTTCGCCTCCTACGGGCCTAAAGAAACCTTTCTGTTGCTCGCGCCGACCGCCTTCGACGCCTCGACGCTGGAGATCTGGGGGCCACTCCTCAACGGCGGCACGCTCGTGGTGTTCCCGCCGCACACGCCGACCCTGGAGGAGCTTGGCGAGACGCTGCAACGCGAGCGGATCACGAGCCTCTGGCTCACCGCCGGCCTGTTCCATCCCATGGTCGAGAGCCAGCCCCAGGGGCTGGGCGGCCTGCGCCAGCTCCTGGCCGGCGGCGACGTGCTCTCGCCGCCCCACGTGCGCAAGGCCCTGCGCGAGATGCCGGGTGTCACAATCATCAACGGCTACGGGCCGACCGAGAACACGACCTTTACTTGCTGCCACCCCATGCGCGGCGCGGAGGCGCTCAGGGAAGACGCGACGAGTGTGCCGGTCGGCCGGCCGATCGCGAACACGCGGGTCTGCCTGCTGGACGGCGATCTCCGTCCGGTGCCGCCGGGCGTGCCCGGAGAGCTATGCACGGGCGGCGATGGCTTGGTGCGGTGCTATCTGAACCGGCCGGAGCTGACAGCGGAGCGCTTCGTGCCCGACCCGGTCTCCGGCCTGAGCGGCGAGCGGCTCTATCGCACCGGCGACCTCGCGCGGCTGCTGCCCACGGGCGAATTCGAGTTCCTGGGCCGAATCGATCAACAGGTGAAAATTCGCGGCTATCGCGTGGAGCCCGGCGAGATCGAGGCCGCGCTGGCGAGCCATCCGTCCGTTTCCGGCGCCGCGGTGGTGGTGCGCGGCGAGGGCGCGGACCGCCGGCTGGCGGCCTTCCTGGTCGGGCAGACGGACGCGGCGACCGTGCGCGCCTTCCTGCGCGAGCGCCTGCCGGAGCCGATGATCCCGTCCTCGTTTACGTTCCTGGACGAGCTGCCGCTCAATCCGAACGGCAAGGTGGACCGTCGGGCGCTGGCGCGCATCGAGCCGGAGCAGGACGAGGATCTGGCGGACGAGCCGCCGCGCACGGCCACGGAAGAGCTGCTGGCCGGCATCTGGGCCGAGCTGCTCGGCCGCGAGCGGGTCGGAATGAAGGAAAGCTTTTTCGACGCCGGCGGCCATTCGCTGCTCGGCACGCGCCTGGCCTCCCGGGTGCGCGAGCTGTTCGGCGTGGAGATGCCGCTGCGCATGCTCTTCGAGCAGCCGGTCCTGGCGGATCTGGCCGGCCGCATCGACGGGCTGCGCCGGGCCGGCGAGGTCTTCGCGCCGCCGATCGTGGCTATCGCGGGCATGGGCCTGGACCGCGGACCGCTCTCCTTCGCCCAGGAGCGCCTCTGGTTCCTGGACCGGCTGGAGCCCGGGAGCACGGCTTACAACATCCCGGCCGCGCTGCGCCTCACCGGTCCGCTCGATCCCGAGGCGCTGGCGGCAAGCCTTTCGGAAGTCGTACGGCGGCACGCTTCGCTGCGGACCACGTTCGAAGAGAGGGCGGGAGAGCCGGAGCAGGTGATCCATGCGGCGGCGCCTCTGGAGATCCCGATCGAGGATCTGCCCGAGGCCGAGACGGCGCGCGTGGTGCGGGCCGAGGTGGACACACCGTTCGATCTCGTCCGCGGACCGCTGGTGAGGGCGCGGCTGCTGCGGCTCGCGGAGGAAGACTGGCTGCTGGTCCTGACGATGCATCACATCGTGAGCGACGGCTGGTCCATCGGCGTGCTGGTGCGGGAGAGCGCGGAGCTTTACAAGGCTTTTGTTCAGGGCCGGCCGTCGCCATTGCCGGAGCTTCCGATCCAATATCTCGACTTCGCGCTCTGGCAGCGCGAATGGCTACGAGGCGAGATCCTGGAGTCGCAGCTCCGCTGGTGGCGCGAGGAGCTGTCCGGAGCGCCGGCGCTGCTGGAGCTGCCCACGGACCGTCCGCGTCCCGCCACGCAGTCCTATCGCGGCGCGGCCGAGCCCGTCGAGCTGTCGGCGGGTCTCGTCGAGGCGCTCCACCGGCTCGCGAAGCGCGGCGGAGCGACGCTTTTCATGACGCTCCTCGCCGGCTTCCAGGTTGTCCTGCACCGCTGGACGCACCAGGACGACGTGCTGGTCGGCTCGCCGGTCGCGAACCGGGGGCGGTCGGAGCTGGAGGATCTGATCGGGTTTTTCGTGAACACGCTCGTGCTCCGCGGCCGGACCGTGCCAGGCCGGACGTTCCGCGAGCTGCTGGCGGGCGCCCGGGACGCGGCGCTCGGCGCGTACGCGCACCAGGACCTGCCGTTCGAAAAGCTTGTCGAAGGTCTCGGCATGGAGCGGAGCCTGGCGCACAGCCCGCTCTTCCAGGTCCTGCTCTCGCTCCAGAACATGGCGGTGGGCGCCGTCGAGCTGCCGGGCATCGAGGTACGGATGGCCGAGCTGCCGGTGTCCACCGCGAAGTTCGAACTCGCACTGGAGGTTGCCGAGGTGGACGGCCGTATCGCGGGAGCTCTCAGTTATGCGACCGATCTGTTCGATCGCGCGACCGCGCAACGGCTTCTGAGTCATTTCGAAAGGCTGCTCGAAGGCGCGGCGGCCGATCCGGACGCTCGCCTGGCCGATCTGCCGCTGCTCACCGAGGCCGAACAGGCCGAGCTGGCGGCGTGGAACCGGACCGAGGTGGAGTATCCGGATGTCTGTCTCCATGAGCTGATCGAAGCCCAGGTGGAGAGAACGCCGGACGCGGTGGCGGTGGTTTTCGAAGACGAGAGCCTGACCTATCGCGAGCTGGATGAGTGGGCCTCGGCGCTGGCGAGCCGACTGCCGGCCACGTTGATCGGAATCAGCGTCGAGCGTTCGCTGGAGATGGTGGTCGGGCTGGTGGCGATCCTCAAGGCCGGCGGCGCCTATGTGCCGATCGATCCTGGATATCCGGCGGAGCGCGTGGCCTACATGATCGAGGACTCGGGGGTGTCCGTCCTCCTCGAGGCCGCGCAGATCAAGTCCTGGGACCGCCGGCGCCTCGCCGGCGGATGTGTGCGCCGGCGAGGCGCCGGCGCTCCCAGGGTCCCGGGCCAGCCGGCGTACATGATCTATACGTCGGGTTCGACCGGGCGGCCGAAGGGGGCGTTGAACTCGCATCGCGGGATCGTCAACCGGATCCTATGGATGCAGCAGGAGTACGGCCTCACTCCGGAAGACCGCGTCCTCCAGAAGACGCCGTTCAGCTTCGACGTTTCGGTGTGGGAGTTCTTCTGGCCGCTGATCGTAGGGGCCCGGCTCGTCGTGGCGCGGCCTGGTGGTCACCAGGATCCGGCCTACCTGGCCGAGATCATTCAGCGCGAACAGATCACGACGCTGCACTTCGTGCCGTCGATGCTCCAGGTTTTCGTGGAGCAGCCCGGAGTGGAGAATTGCACGAGCCTGCGCAAGGTCATGGCGAGCGGCGAGGCGCTGCCGGCCGAGCTTGCGAAACGTTTCTTCGCGCGGCTGCCGCAAGGGGTCGAGCTGCACAACCTGTACGGTCCGACCGAGGCGGCGGTGGACGTGACCTATCATGACTGCCGTCCGGGCGAGGAGCGGGTTCCGATCGGCCGGCCGGTGGCCAACACGCGCATCCACATTTTCGATCGGGAAGGCAATGCGGTGCCGGTCGGCGTGGCCGGCGAGCTGTTCATCGCGGGAGTCCAGGTGGGCCGTGGCTATCTGCACCGGCCGGACCTCACGGCCGAGCGTTTTGTGCCCGATCAGGACGGCGCGCGGATGTACCGCACGGGCGACCTCGCGCGCTGGCTGCCGGAAGGCGAGATCGAATATCTGGGCCGGATCGATCATCAGGTGAAGATCCGCGGCTTCCGGATCGAGCTGGGCGAGATCGAAGCCGCGCTGACCCGCCATCCCGAGGTCCGCGAGGCCGTGGTGCTCGTCAAGGACCAGGGGCTCGTGGCATACGTGGTGCCCGCGGTCGAGGCGGATTTGAAAGGTTTCCTGCGCGAGTCGCTGCCGGAGCACATGGTGCCCTCCGGCTTCGTCTTCCTCGATTCGATGCCGGTCACGCCGAACGGCAAGGCGGACCGCAAAGCCCTGTCCCGCATCGAGCCGGAGCGCCGGGAGAGCACGTCCACGGCTCCGCGGACCGTCACGGAAGAGATCCTGGCGGGCATCTGGCGCGATCTGCTCGGGGTGGAAAAGATCGGAATCGAGGACGGCTTCTTCGATCTCGGCGGCCATTCGCTGCTCGGCACGCGTGTGATCTCGCGGGTGCGCGACGCGTTCGGAGTCGAGCTGCCGTTGCGCGCGCTGTTCGAGGCGCCGACCCTCGCGGGACTCGCCGATCGAATCGAGACGGCGGGCCGCGCTTCGGTGCCGCCGATCGAGAGAGTGGAGATGGAAAGACCACCGCTCTCCTTCGGCCAGGAGAGGCTCTGGTTCCTCGACCGGCTGGAGCCCGGAGGCATTGCGTACAACATGCCGCTGGCCCTGCGGCTGCGCGGAGCGCTCGACATGGAAGCGCTGGAGCAGAGCCTTCGCGAGGTGGTCCGGCGGCACGGCAGCCTGCGCACGACGTTCGCCGAAGTCGGCGGCGTGCCGTTCCAGGTGATCGATCCCGAGCCCGAGTTCGGGCTCGAAAGCTCCGGAGACGCGCCGAAACCTTTCGATCTCGCGCACGGACCGCTGTTCCGGGCCGTACTGATCAAAACCGGTGAAGACGAGCACCGGCTGTTCGTGGACATGCACCACATCGTCAGCGACGGCTGGTCGCTGGGTGTTCTCGTGCGCGAGACCGCGGCGCTGTATCAAGCCTTTTCCCAGGGCCGGCCCTCGCCGCTGCCGGAGCTGCCGGTGCAATATACCGACTTCGCGGTCTGGCAGCGCAACTGGCTGCGCGGCGAGGTGTTGGAGGCCCAGGTGCGCCACTGGCGCGAGGCCCTGGCTGGCGCCCCGGCGCTGCTGGAGATGCCCACGGACCGTCCGCGTCCGGCGGTCCAGTCCTACCGCGGCGCGAGCGAGCCGGTATCCATCGAGATGGCTGAGTTGCGTGAGCTGGCCGGACGCGAAGGCGCAACGCCGTTCATGGTCCTGCTGGCCGCCTTCCAGGAGCTTCTGCGCCGCTGGTCCGGCCAGGAGGACGTGCTCGTCGGAACACCGATTGCAAACCGCACGCGGGCCGAGGTCGAGGGCCTGATCGGCCTGTTCGTGAACACCCTGGTGCTGCGCCGGCCTGTTGCTGCGACGTTCCGCGAGCTGCTCGCGGGCGTGCGGTCGCGGGCGCTGGATGCCTACGCGCACCAGGACCTGCCCTTCGAGAAGCTGGTCGAGGAGCTGGGCGTGGAGCGCAGCCTGGCGCACAGCCCGGTGTTCCAGGCCATGCTCGTGCTCCAGAACGAGCCGGTCGCGCCGCTCGCGCTCGCGGGCTTGGAGCTGAGCCCGGTGCCCGCCGCCGAGGTCGCCGAAGTCGCCGCGAAATTCGATCTGTCGCTCGCGCTCGCCGAGGACGGCACCGGCGCGCTCGACTACGCGGCGGACCTCTTCGATCGCACGACCATGCAACGTTTCCTCGGTCACCTGCACCGGCTGCTGGAAGGGGCGCTGGCCGATCCGGATGCGCGCCTGTCCGATCTGCCGTTGCTCACCGAAGCCGAACAGGCCGAGCTGGCGGCGTGGAACCGGACCGAGGTCGAATATCCGGACGTCTGCCTGCACGAATTGATCGAATCGCAGGTGGAGAGGACGCCGGACGCGGTGGCCGTGGTGTTCGAAGGCGAAACGCTCACGTATCGCGAGCTGGACGAGTGGGCTTCGGCGCTGGCGAGCCGGCTGCCGGCCACTCTGATCGGGATTTCCATCGAACGCTCGCTGGAAATGGTTGTCGGTCTGGTGGCGATCCTGAAAGCCGGCGGAGCCTACGTGCCGATCGATCCGGATTACCCGGCGGAGCGCGTGGCCTACATGATCGAGGATTCCGGCGTCTCGGCGCTGCTGACGCGTAGGGATATTGCCGAGCGCCGCGGGCGCGATGAATCGCGCCCCTACAATCCAGCCGATCCTGATTCGCTCGCCTACATGATCTATACGTCGGGCTCGACCGGCCGGCCGAAAGGTGCGCTGAACGCGCACCGCGGGATCGTGAACCGCATCCTGTGGATGCAGCAGGAATACGGGCTCACTCCGGACGATCGGGTCCTCCAGAAGACGCCGTTCAGCTTCGACGTTTCGGTCTGGGAATTCTTCTGGCCGTTGATCGTCGGCGCGCGCCTGGTGGTGGCGCGGCCGGGTGGACACCAGGACCCGGCTTGGCTGGTGGAGACGATCCAGCGCGGACGGATCACGACTCTCCACTTCGTACCGTCAATGCTTCAGGTTTTCGTGGAGCAGCCCGGGATCGAGCAATGCACGAGCCTGCGCAAGGTCATGGCGAGTGGCGAGGCGCTGCCGGCGGATCTGGTCAACCGTTTCTTCGCCCGTCTGCCGCAGGGAGTCGAGCTGCACAACCTCTACGGTCCCACCGAGGCGGCCGTGGACGTGACCTTTCACGCGTGCCGTTCCGGCGAGGAGCGCATTCCGATCGGCCGGCCGGTGGCGAACACGCGCATCCACATCCTCGATGCGGACGGCAGCGCGGTGCCGGTCGGCGTGGCCGGGGAGCTGTTCATCGCGGGCGTCCAGGTGGGCCGCGGGTACCTGCACCGGCCGGACCTCACGGCCGAGCGCTTCATTCCCGATCAGAACGGCGCCCGGATGTATCGCACCGGCGACCTCGCGCGCTGGCTTGCGAACGGCGAGGTGGAATACCTGGGCCGGATCGATCATCAGGTGAAGATCCGCGGCTTCCGGATCGAGCTGGGCGAGATCGAGGCCGCGCTGGCGCGCCATCCCGAGGTGCGCGAGGCGGTCGTGCTCGCCCGCGATCAGAGCCTCGTGGCCTATGTGGCTCCCTCAACCGAGATCGATCTGCGCGCCTTCCTGCGCGAGTCGCTGCCTGAGCATATGGTGCCGTCCGGCTTCGTCTTCCTCGACGCGATGCCGGTCACGCCGAACGGCAAGGTCGATCGCAAGGCCCTGTCAAGGATCGAGCCCGAGCGGCGCGCGGCGACCTCTTCGGCGCCTCGCACTCCCGCCGAAGAGCTGCTCGCCGGGATCTGGAGCGAGCTGCTCGGAATCGATCAGGTTGGTGTGGAGGACAGCTTCTTCGAGCTGGGCGGCCACTCGCTGCTGGGCACCCGTGTGGTGTCGCGCATCCGCGACGTCTTCGGAGTCGAGCTTCCTCTGCGTGTTCTTTTCGAATCCCCCACGCTCGGCGGTCTGGCGTCCCGCATCGCGGCCGGGCGCGGCGCCGAGACGCCGCCGATCCGGCGGATTCCTCGCACCGAAGAGCTGCCGCTCTCGTTCGCCCAGGAGCGCCTCTGGTTCCTGGAGCAGCTCGAGCAGGGAGGCGCCGCCTACAACCTGCCGCTGGCCCTGCGCCTCTCCGGTCCGCTCGACGTGGCCGCGCTCACGGCCGCGTTCCAGGGGATCGCCCGGCGGCACGAAACCTTGCGAACGACCTTCCCGGTGTCCGGCAGCCGGCCTGTGCAGCGGATCGGCTCTGGCCTGAGAATGTTCCCGCTGATCGACCTGAGCGAGCTCCCAGATCGCGAAAATGAGATGAGCCGCCTGATCGCAGAGGAGGCGGCGCGGCCGTTCGATCTCGTCGAGGGACCGGTCTTCCGCGCTCTTCTGGTGCGACTGGAGGAGAGAGAGCACGTCTGCTTCGCAAACCTTCATCACATCGTGGGCGACGGCTGGTCGCTGGGCGTGCTCGTCCGCGACGTGGCGACTCTTTATGCCGGCGGGGTCCTTGCGGAGCTGCCGGTCCAGTACGCGGACTTCGCGGCCTGGCAGCGCGAGCGGTTGAGCGGCGAATCGCTGGTGGCACAGCTCTCCTGGTGGCGCGAGGCGCTCGACGGCGCGCCGGGTGTTCTGGAGCTGCCCTCCGACCGGCCGCGGCCGTCGGTGCGCACCTCGCGCGGCGGCCAGGTTTCGATGGAGGTGCCCGGACTCGGCGGAGCGCTCCGACTGCTGGCGCGGCGCGAGGGGGCGACGCTCTTCATGGTGCTGCTCGCCGGGTTCCAGGCGCTGCTCCATCGCATCACTCATCAGGACGACCTTCTGATCGGTTCGCCGGTGGCCGGCCGCAACCGCACCGAGGTCGAAAACCTGATCGGTCTGTTCGTCAACATGATCGTTCTCCGCGGCCGGCCTTCCTCGCGGCTCGGTTTCCGCGAGCTGCTCGTCCAGGCGCGGAGCGCCGCGCTCGGCGCGTTCGCGCACCAGGACCTGCCGTTCGAAAAGCTGGTGGAGGAGCTGGGCGTGGAACGCAATCTCTCGCACCAGCCGCTGTTCCAGGTGGTGCTCGCGCTCCAGAACGCGCCGGGCGGCGATCCTTGGCTTCTGCCGGGGCTGAGCCTCTCCACCCTGGACCTCGCCGGCACCACGTCCAAGTTCGACCTCGCCATGGTGCTCACCGAGGCGGGGGAGGACGGCCTCGCGATGTCGCTCGAATACAGCGGCGATCTCTATGACGCGCCTACGGCCCGCCGCCTGCTGGAGCGTTTCCGGACCGTGCTCGACGGTTTGGTTGCCGATCCCGGCCTGCCGCTCTCCGAGCTGCCGCTGCTCAGCGCCGCGGAGACGGAGCAGCTCCTCGTCGATTGGAACGACACCCGGATCGCCTATCCGCGGGACTCCACGATCCCCGAGCTGATCGAAGAGCACGTCCGCCGCGCGCCGGGCGCCCTGGCGTTGAGGTTCGTAGGCGGAGAGATGACCTATGCCGAGCTGGATGCGCGCGCCAACGCCCTGGCATCCGTTCTCGTAGCCGAAGGCGTGAAACCGGATCAGCTCGTGGGCCTCTGCCTGGAGCGCTCGCCCGAGGCGATCGTTGCGATCGTCGCGATCCTCAAGGCCGGGGGCGCATTCGCGCCGCTCGATCCTGCCTACCCGCAGGACCGTCTGGCCTTCATGCTGGAGGACACGGCCGCGCCGGTCCTGATCACGAGGCGCGCCCTGCTGGAGCGCCTCCCGGCAACCAACGCAAAGGTGATCTGCTGGGAAGACCTGCCGTCCTTGCAGTCCTTGCCGTCCTTTATGTCCTTGCCGGTCTCGCCCGACAACCTCGCCTACGTGATGTACACCTCCGGCTCCACCGGCCGGCCAAAGGGCGTGGCGGTGACGCACCGCAACGTCGCCCGCCTCGCGCGCAGCTCCCGCTTCGCGGAATTCGGTTCCGATCACGTTTTCCTGCACCTGGGACCGCTGTCGTTCGACGCCACCACCCTGGAAGTCGGTTACTCGCTGCTCAACGGCTCGGCGCTGGCGATCATGCCGCCGGAGACGCCGAGCCTGGAGGAGCTGGGCACCTTCCTGGTGCGCTACGGCGTGACCACCGTCTGGCTCACCGCCGGCTTGTTCCATCAGATGGTGGAGTCGCAGCTCGAAAACCTTTCGAAGCTGCGGCTGATCATGTCGGGCGGGGACGTGCTGTCGCCCTCGCACGTAGCCCGGGTGCTCGAAGCGGCTCCAGGGATCACTGTTGTCAACGGCTATGGCCCGACGGAGAGCACGGTCTTCACCTCGTGCCATCCGATGCATTCGCCCGGGGAGGTGGAAGCGCCGCTGCCGATCGGCCGGCCGATCGGCAACACGCGGGTGGCCGTGGTGGATCAGGATTTCCAGCTTGCTCCGCCGGGCGTCGAAGGCGAGCTGTGGATCGGCGGCGACGGGCTCGCGCGCGGCTATCTCCATCGTCCGGACCTGACGGCCGACCGCTTCGTGCCGGACGCCTTCTGGAGTGATCACGGGGGGGGCGAGCGGCTCTATCGCACGGGCGACCTCGTGCGCTGGCGAGCGGACGGCGTTCTGGAATTCCTCGGCCGCGTCGACTTCCAGGTGAAGCTCCGCGGCTTCCGGGTCGAGTTGGGCGAGATCGAGGCCGCGATCGTTGCGCATCCGGGCGTCAAGGACGCGGCCGTGCTGGCGCTGGGCGAAGGCGCGGACAAGCGGCTGGTCGCGTACGTGGCCGGCCAGCCTCAGGAGGGGTTGCGCGAATCTCTCACCGGCCGCCTGCCGTCGTTCATGGTGCCCTCGGGCTGGGTCTTCCTGGAGGCCCTGCCGCTCAACCCGCACGGCAAGATCGACCGCCGCGCGCTCGCCCGCATCAAGCCCGAGGTCGAGGAGTCGTCGGGCGACTACGTTGCGCCGCGCACGCCGGTGGAGGAGATGCTGGCTGGCGCCTGGGCCGATCTGCTGGGAGTCGGACGCGTGGGCGCCGACGACGACTTCTTCGGGCTCGGCGGCCACTCGCTGCTCGCCACCCGGATGATCTCGCGCGTGCGGGAGCTGTTCGAGGTGGACCTGCCGCTGCGCGCCGTGTTCGAGGAGCCGACGCTCGAAGGCCTGGCCCTCCGGATCGAGCAGGCCCAGGCCGAGGCGAGGGGCGTCGGTCTCAGTCCGCCGCCGGTCATCCCCGTGCCGGTGGAGGAGCGCGGTCCATATCCGCCGCTCTCCTTCGCCCAGGAGCGCCTGTGGTTCCTCGACCGGCTGGAGCCCGGCACCGCGTTCTACAGCGTGCCCGTGGCGCTGCGCATGAAGGGCGATCTGAACGTCGCGAGGCTCGCCGCGGCCCTGCGCGGGATCGTCCTGCGTCACGAGGTCCTGCGCACCACGTTCGATCAATACGATGGAAAACCGTTCCAGGTGATCACCGAGAACGCGGACCTGCCTCTGCCGATCGTCGATCTCACCGCGCTGCCTGAAGAAAGGCGGGAGGCCGAATCCGGAGCCTTGCTGATCGAGGAGTCGCTGCGGCCTTTCGATCTCCAGGCCGGTCCGTTGCTGCGCGCCCTTCTGGTGAAGATGGAAAACCAGGACTGGCGGGCGTTCTTCAACCTCCACCACATCGTGGCCGACGGCTGGTCCATCGGCGTGCTGGTGGACGAGCTGGCCGCGTTGTATCAATCCGGAACGCTGCCGCCGCTGCCGGTCCAGTACGCGGACTTCGCTTTCTGGCAGCGCGAGTGGCTGGAGGGAGACGTCCTCGCGGCTCACATCGATTATTGGAAGGACCGCCTGCGCGGCGCCCGCACCGTGCTCGATCTGCCGACCGACCGTCCGCGTCCGCCCGTGCAGACCTTCCGCGGCGCGGCCCGGACCCTGAGCCTGCCGGTCGATCTTTCGAACCTGACCCGCGAGCGCGGAGTCACCCTCTACATGGCCCTGCTCGCCGCGTGGCAAACGCTGCTCTATCGCTACACGCAGCAGGAGGACGTGCTCGTCGGCTCGCCGGTGGCCGGCCGCGGCCGGCGCGAGCTCGAGGGATTGATCGGTCTGTTCGTCAACACCGTGGTGATGCGCGGTGAGCTGTTCCTGCCTGACGGCGGGGAGCCGACCTTCGCCGAGCTGCTGGAGAGCACGCGGAGCACCGCGCTCGGCGCGTTCGCCCACCAGGACCTGCCGTTCGAGCGCCTCGTCGATGAGCTTCAGATTGAAAGAAGCCTGGCCCGGCACCCCGTCTTCCAGGTCGTCTTCGCGCTCCAGAACGCGCCGTCGGGCGAGCTGCGCCTGCCGGGCCTGACCCTGGCGCCGCTGGCGCTTGAAGGCGGCACGGCCAAGCTCGACCTCCTCCTGTCGCTGTCCGAGACGCCGACGGGTCTCGAGGGCGTCTGGGAATACAGCACCGATCTGTTCGATGCCTCGACGATCGATCGCATGACCGGCCACCTGCGCACGCTCCTCGAAGGCGTCGCGGCGGATCCGGAGCGCCGTCTCTCGGACCTGCCGCTCCTCACCGAGGCCGAGCGCCACCAGGCTCTAACCGAGTGGACCGACACCGCCGAGGCGTTCGAGCCCGCCAGCTTCGACAAGGTTTTCAGAACTACCGCGGCGCGCGTCCCGGACAAGGAGGCGGTGGCGTATCGGAACGACCGGCTCACCTATGCCGAGCTGGCGGCACGGGCGGAGCGGCTGGCGAACCGGCTGCGCGAGCTGGGCGTCGGACCTGAGGATCTGGTCGGCATCTGCGCGGACATCGGGATCGAGCGGATCGTGGCCGTGCTGGGAGTCTTCCTGGCCAGCGGCGCCTACCTGCCGCTCGATCCGTCGCACCCGCGCGAGCGCCTGGCCTGGATGCTGGAGGATGCCCGCGTGCGCGTCCTGCTCGTCCAGGAAGAATTGTTGGCCTCCCTACCCGAGAGCGCTGCGAAGGTCGTCCTTCTCGACAGCGTTCTGGAGGAAGTCGGGGAGCGGCCTTCTTTCGATCCTCCGATCGTCTCGCCGGACAATCTGGCGTATGTGATCTATACCTCGGGCTCGACCGGCCGTCCGAATGGAGTGCTCGTGCGCCACGGCTCGGCGGTCCACCTGATCGAAAGAGCCGTGTGGCAGTTCGGGGTGGACGCGCAGAGCCGCGTTCTGCAGTCCGTCTCCTTCAGCTTCGACGCCTCGGTCCTGGAGACCTGGCTCGCCTTCTCGACGGGCGCCATGCTTTGCGTCACCCCGAGGGAGACCCGGATCTCCGGTCCGGCGCTGGCCGAGATGATGCGCCGCGAAGCGATCACGCACGCGGTGCTGACGCCGTCCGTTCTCGGTGGCCTGCCGCACGAGCCGTTCCCGGCCCTGCGCGTGGTCAGCGTGGGCGGCGACAACTGCCCGGCGGAGCTTGCCATGCGCTGGGCGCCGCCGCAGTCCACCTCGCGGCTGGTCAATTGCTACGGTCCGACCGAGACCACCATCTACGCCGTGGCCAAGGAGTGCGTCGGCACCTTCCGCAAGGAGCCGCCGATCGGCCGGCCGCTGGGCAACATCCGCGCCCACCTGGTGGACCCCTCGGGCCGGCCCGTGCCCTTGGGAGCGCCGGGCGAGCTGTGGCTCGGCGGTGAAGGCGTGGCGCGTGGTTATCTGAACCGGCCGGAGCTGACGGCCGAGCGCTTCCTGCCCGATCCATTCTCCCCGGTGCCGGGAGAGCGGCTGTACAGGACGGGTGACCTGGTCCGGTCCCTGCCGAACGGAGATGTCGAGTTCCTGGGCCGCGTCGATCGCCAGGTGAAGGTCCGCGGCCTGCGCATCGAGCTGGGAGAGATCGAAGCCGCGCTCGGCAAGCATCCATCCGTGGCCGAGTGCGCCGTGCTGGTCCTCGGGCACGCGACCGACAAGCGGCTGGTCGGCTTCGTGGTGGCCCGCCAGGACGATCAGGAATCCGGGCCTCTGGTCTCACAGCTTCGCGAGTACCTGCGGCAGACGCTGCCCGACTACATGGTGCCGGCGAGCTTCCTCTTCCTGGAGTCGATGCCGCTCACGCCCGTGGGCAAGGTGGATCGCCGGGCGCTCTCCCAGATGGACCTGGTCCAGGACTGGGACGTCGAGAGAGTGGAGGCCCGCGACGTGCTGGAGCTGGAGCTGGTGAGAATCTGGGAGGAGGTGCTGGGCATCCCGAGGCTCGGCGTGCGCGACAACTTCTTCGAGCTAGGCGGCCATTCGCTCCTGGCGGTGCGCCTGGTCGAGCAGGTGCAGCAGCGCTTCGGCCGCGACCTGCCGCTCGCGGTGCTCTTCCAGGGCGGCACGGTGGAGGAGATGGCCGCCTTGCTGCGCCAGGAGGAGCCCGCGGAAGCCTCCTGTCTCGTCGAAATCCAGCCGGCCGGCACGGCAAGGCCGTTCTTCTGCGTCCATCCGGCCGGAGGCGACGTCCTCTGCTTCGCGGCCCTGGCGCGGCACCTGGGACCGGACCAGCCGTTCTACGGTCTCCAATCACGGGGTATGGCCGGAGACGCCGAGCCGCTCACCCGGGTGGAGGACATGGCCGCGCTCTACCTGGAAGAGATCCGGAGAATCCAGCCGGAAGGGCCGTACTTGCTTGGAGGCTGGTCTCTCGGAGCCATGGTCGCCTTCGAGATGGCGCGCCAGCTCCGCACGGCCGGCGAGGAGGTCGCGCTCCTGGCCGTCCTCGACAGCTCTCCGGATGCGCCGGATTCCGAGGGAGGAGAGGAGGCGCTCCTGGAAATCGCCGCCTACGTCGAAAGACTCTGGGGCAAGAACCTCGGGCTCACCCAGGATGACCTGGACGGCCTCGACGCGGAAGAGGGCTTGGAGCTGCTGCTGGAGCGCCTGCGCGCCGCCGACTTCCTGCCGCCCGGAGCCGGAGTGACTCAGCTCCGCCGCATCCTGCGCGTCTACCAGGCCAACACCCTCGCGGCGAGGCGCTATGTGGCGAGCCGCTATCCGGACCGGGTGACCGTCTTCCGTGCCGCCGACATCCCGGCCGGAGCAACCCAACCACCCGATCTCGGCTGGGGCCGCGTCTCGGGAGAGCCGGTGGACATCCACACCGTGCCCGGCGACCACATCACCATGCTGGCCGAGCCGAACGTCCACGAGCTGGCCCGAAGCCTGAAGGCGGCGCTGGAGGACGCCTTCAGCGCGCCGGTCGGAGTCGGCTAGCAGATGCGCAGGGGCGGCGCTTCGAAGCGCGACATGCCCGGGCCGGCCATGAGCTGGAGGAGGGTGTCCTCGAGCTCTCCGAGGCGCCGGACCTCCATCAGGGCCTGGCGCTCCAGCGGCGAAAAGGGGAGGGCATGGGCGAGCGCGGTAGCGATCTCCGTGCCGGCCATGCGCTCCACGACCTCGAAGTCGAAGTCGGGCTGGAGCTTCTCGACCCGGCGCCGGACGATGTCGCGCAGGGCCCAGAACGGGAGGCCCTCTTCGATCTCGGTCTGGTCGGCCAGGAACTCGGAGCAGTCGATCCGCGCCATGGCGTAGCCGCGCACCGGATCGAGACGCTCCAGCACCCGGAAGCGGACCACGCCTCCGACCAGGAACTCGTCGGGGTTCTCGGACCGTCCGACCTCCAAAAGACCCAGGCAGCCGACCGCGAACACCGCGGGCTCGGCGGAAAGACCGGGGTCGGGCTCCACCGTCTGGATCACGCCCACATACCCGTTTCCAGAGAGGACATCCTCCGCGAGAGCGCGCTGCCAATCTCCATCGGCAGGGAAGGGAACCACCGTCCCCGGCAGGAGCAGGGGGTAGGCCAGGGGCAGGATCGGGACGATCGTCGGAAGCGAGAGGCCATCTGCTGTCATAATTCTATCCCTATGATCCCAGAGCCGCAGGAGAACTGCAATAGTGCAGTGTTGTAGAAGTTTTGGTACGATTCATGAGAGATCTGAAACATAGCATCGCCGTCGTCGGCATGTCCGGACGGCCTCCTGGATCCCGGGACCTGGATTGGTTCGACGCCGGATTTTTCGGCATCAACCATCGCGAGGCGGAGATCCTGGATCCGCAGCAGCGCGTCTTTCTGGAGACGTGCTGGGAGGCGCTCGAGGACGCCGGCTACGATCCTGATACGGTTGAGATGACCGGAGTGTTTGCCGGTCAGCCGACCAGCAGCTATCTCCTGTACAACCTGCTGCCGTCGCTCTCCGCCTCTATGGACCCGCTCCAACTCCTGGTGGGCAACGCGGCGGACTCGCTGGCCACGCGTGTTTCGTACAAGCTGAACCTCAAGGGCCCGAGCTTCACGGTGCAGGCCGGGGAGTCGACCCTGGACGTGGCCATCCACCTCGCGCGCCAGAGCCTGCTCAACGGCGAGTGCGACCTGGCGCTGGCGGGTTGGGTGTCGATCGACGCGCGGACGCTCGCGGGCGAGGCCACCGTGCTGGTGCTCAAGCGGGCGGACGAGGCGCTGCGGGACCGCGACAACGTGCAGAGGCTGATGCTGGATTCCGGAGAGCTTGCGGAAGCACCGGAGATCCCTGCCACGAGGTCGGACCAGGAGCGGTACGT
The DNA here is from genome assembly GCA_036266195.1 of Thermoanaerobaculia bacterium. Classification (GTDB taxonomy): domain Bacteria; phylum Acidobacteriota; class Thermoanaerobaculia; order Multivoradales; family UBA5704; genus DATMER01. The sequence goes on from DATANP010000285.1 coordinate 21,536, forward strand.
GCTGCCGGTGTCGGCGCGGAGCGAGGCGGCTCTGGAACGGGCCTGCCAGCGGCTGGCGGACTGGCTGGAGGCGCATCCGGAGTTGGATCTTGGTGATGTCGAATACACGCTGACGGTCGGGCGCCGGAGGTTTGAGCATCAGCGGGTGGTGGAGTGTGGAACGCGGACGGAGGCGGTGGAGGCGTTGCGCGCTGGGAGCGCCGGCATCCTGCCGGCAGCAAACCAGAAAGAGGCCGGCAGGATGCCGGCGCTCCCAGCAAAAAGAGTCTCGCTGCCCACCTATCCTTTCGAGCGCCGCCGCTATTGGATCGGGCCTGAGCCGCAGACGGGGTCGGCCGTGGTTGCGATGGCTGCGGGTGGGGTCCAGGCGTTCCATCCGCGGCCGAGCCTTTTCAACCCCTATGAGCCGCCTCGCGATGAGCGCGAGGCGGCGGTGTGCGGGATGTGGCAGGAGGTGCTCGGGGTCGAGCCGGTCGGGATTCATGACGACTTCTTTCAGCTCGGCGGCCATTCGCTGCTCGCGACACAGATTCTTTCGCGGGTGCGCGAGGCGTTCGGCGTCGATTTCCCGCTCCAGCACCTGTTCTCGTTCCCGACCGCGGCGGAGCTGGCGGAGGCGATCCGCTATCTTCAGGAGGAGGGCGGGGGCGGCCAGACGGAGCACATTCCGGTCAGCCCGTGGCGCGAGACCGGCGGGCCGTATCCACTTTCGTTTCCCCAGGAGCGCCTCTGGTTTCTCGATCAGCTCGAGCCGGGTACGCCGGCCTTCAACGTTCCGGCCGCGGTGCGGCTGCGCGGACGCGCGAACGTGCCGGTCCTGCGCTGGAGCCTCGACCAGGTGGTGGCCCGTCACGAGTCGCTGCGCACGCGGTTCCCGACTGTCGGAGATGCGACGGTGGCCGAGGTCCTCCCGGCGCTCTCGATCCCGATGGCGATCGCCGACCTCTCGGCCCTGCCTCCGGCCTTGCGCGAGGCGGAGGAGCGGCGACTGACGCTCGGCGAGTCGTTCTTCTCGTTCCGCATCGACACCGGCCCCCTGCTGCGCTCGCTCCTGGTGCGGCTCGGTCCTGAGGACCACCTGCTGCTCGTGGTCGTTCATCACATCGTCACGGATGGTTGGTCGATGAACGTGTTCCAGAGCGACTTCGCCAGGTTCTACCAGGCGGGGGTGCTGGGACAGGAACCCGATCTGCCGGAGCTGCCGATCCAGTATGGCGACTTCGCGGACTGGCAGCGACATCGATTCATGGGCGAGGTGCTGGAGGGGCTGCTCGCCTATTGGAAGCCTCAACTCGCCGGGCTGCCGCACCTGGAGCTGCGCGGCGACCGGCCGCGCCCGCCGATCCAGACGTACGGCGGCGGATATGAAGATTTTCGGATCTCGCTCGATCCTATAGGAAAATTGGAGTCGCTCGCGGGCAGCGAGGGCGCCTCGCTGTTCATGGTGCTTACCGCGGGCCTCCAGACTCTTTTCCATCGCTATTCTGGTCAGGACGACTTTGCGATCGGCAGCTACATCGCGAACCGCAACCGGGCGGAGGTGGAGCGGCTCGTCGGTTTCTTCATCAACCTTCTGGCGCTGCGCGCGGACCTGTCCGGCGATCCGACGGTGCGGGAGCTGCTCGGAAAGGTGCGCTCGACCACGCTCGCCGGCTACGAGCACCAGGATCTGCCTTTCGAAAAGCTTGTGGAAGCGCTCAGGCCGGAGCGCGACCTGAGCCGCGGCGCGGTCGTGCAGGTGCTCTTCAATCTGCTCAATTTTCCGGTTGTCCACGAGGAGCTGCCGGGCCTGACGCTGAGTGGCTCCGGCGTGCGCAACGACCGCGCGAACTTCGATGTATCGCTCTGGATGGCCGACGGGCCCGACGGTCTGCTGGGTTGGCTGGAGTACAACACCGCGATCTTCGATCGGGTCACGGTGCGGCGCATGGCCGATCAGCTCCAGCGGCTGTTCGAGGAGATCGCTCAGAACCCGGAGCGGCGGGTCTCGGAGCTGGCGCTGCTCTCCGGCTCCGAGCGCCGGCAGCTCCTCTCGGGCTGGGGAGTGCGGCCGGCCACCTGGGATTGGGAGTTCTGCTTCCACGATCTCGTCGAGCGGCAGGCGGCGGCCACGCCGGAAGCCGAAGCGGTCGTGGCCCGCGGACGGAGGATGACCTATCGCGAGCTCGACGAGCAGTCGAACCGCCTGGCGCGCCGGCTGCGGCGCATGGGTGTGGGACCTGAGGTCCGCGTCGCGATCTGCATGCACAAGCGCGTGGAGCTGCCGGTCGCGGTGCTCGGCGTGCTCAAGGCCGGCGGCGCCTATGTTCCTCTCGACGCCACCTATGCCAGCGACCGGCTGAGCTACATGCTGGAGGCGTCCGGCGCGGCCGTGATCCTGACCGAGGAGGAGGTCGAGGCCGGGCTTCCGAAAGACCGGCCGGTGCTGCGGATCGACGATCCCTCGATCGATCGCGAGAGCGCCGGGCGGCTCGACCGCTCGGCCGATCCGGCGAACCTGGCCTACGTGATCTTCACGTCCGGCTCCACAGGGCGGCCCAAGGGCGTGATGATCGCGCACCGCAGCTTGGTCAATGCCTATCTCGCCTGGGAGCTGGACTACGGACTGCGCTCGCTCACCTCGCACCTCCAGATGGCAAGCTTTTCGTTCGACGTGTTCACGGGCGACCTGGCGCGGGCATTGGCGTCCGGCGGCAAGCTGGTCCTGGTGCCGCGAGATCTCCTGCTGGAGCCGGCGAAGCTGGTGGAGCTGGCCCGCACCGAGGCGTGCGACTACCTGGAGTTCGTGCCCGCCGTGCTCCGCGGTGTCCTGGAGCACCTGGAGCAGACCGGCGGGACAATCGAGTCGGCGCGTCTGATGGTGGTCGGCTCCGATACCTGGTACGTGGGAGAGGGGATGGCACTGGCGCGGCACCTCGGCCACGGCACGCGCGTGATCAATTCATACGGCATCACCGAGACCACGATCGACAATACGCTGCTGGAGCTGGGGCCGGAGATTGGGAAAAGCCTCGCCGCGGCTTCGATG
>DATANP010000286.1:0-13464 GCA_036266195.1 Thermoanaerobaculia bacterium
GAGTGGCCTGCTCCCACGAGCCCGCGAGCTGCGAGACGCGGAGCAGCTTCTCCTCCTCCCGCACCCGCCCGGTCTTCTCCGAGCGCCAGCGCAGGTGGAGATTCGCCACCGGCCGGTCCGCGGTCGCCCCGGGCTTCAGCTTGACCTCGTACAGGGCGGTCACGCTGTGCCCGGCCCCGATCTCGCCGGCATCCACCGAGTCGTCCCGGAACTTCTCGTCGGCGATGTCGCGGTTTTCGTACCCCAGGAGCCGCCAGCGGGCCACCACCTCGGGATTGAACGCCACCTGCACCTTGGCATCCTTGGCGATGGTCTCCAGCGTCCCCTCCAACTCCTCGACCAGGACGCGCTGCGCCTCGTCGATCGAATCGAGGTAGGCATAGCGGCCGTCGCCCTTGTCCGCGAGCTGCTCCATGAGCACGTCGTTGTAGTTGCCCATGCCGAACCCGAGAGTGGTCAGCTCGATGCCCTTGCGGGCCTCGCGGCCGATCCGCTCCAGGATGCTGTCCGGTCCGGTGTTGCCGACGTTCGCCACGCCATCCGAACAGAGGAGGATGCGGTTGTTCCCCTCCGGCCGGAAGTAGCGGTTGGCGAGGTCGTAGCCGAGCGTGATGCCGGCCTCGGCGTTGGTCGCGCCCTCGGTGTGCAGCCCGGCGACCGCCGAACGCACCCGGGCGAGATCGTGCGTGGGCTCCACCACCACCCGCGCCTCCGAGCCGTAGACCACCAGCCCCACCTTGTCCGCCGGACGGAGGCTGCCCAGCAACATCTCCAGCGAGCGCTTCACCAGGCCGAGGCGGTTCTCCATGTCCATCGACCCGGAGACGTCCACCACGAAAATCAGCACCGCGGGCTTGCGCTCCTCGGGCCGGATCTCCCGCGCCTTGACGTTGAACCGGAGCAGCCGATAGCCCGGTCCGGCGAATGGCGTTGGAGCCCCCTCGGCCTTGAGTGCGAAGTCATCGCGGGTCGGGGCCGGGTCGCCATAGTCGAAGAAGTTCACGAACTCCTCGACCCGGACCGAATCGGGGTTGGGCAGATTGCCGTCCTCCAGGTAGCGCCGGGCCACGGTGTAGGAGGCCGTATCCACGTCGAGCCCGAAGGTCGAGAGGCGGTCCTCCTCCGTGTCCACGAACGGGTTGGTCCCCGCGGACTGGAAGAAGTTGTCCCCGTATGCCTCGTCGTTCGGCTCGGCATTCCCCCCGGTGGTCCCGGCCTTCGGCTTGGCTACTGCGATGGTCTCGGAGAATTCCCTGCCGCCGGCCCGCAGCGGAGCGTCCTTATCCATCGGACCCTCATAGTCCCTCTCGGCCATGGGAGCGCCCCCCGGGACACCGCCCACGACACCGCCGACCACACCGCCCGGAACACCGCCCTCGACGCCGCCCTCGACGCCGCCGTCGAAATCGGCCTGCGGCGCGGGCACCGTGCTGGGGACCTCCATGGGTTGGGCAGGCTCGCTCTGCCGCCTCAATCTCTGGGCTTCATTCGCGCCTCCGGAGCTGTAGCCCAGCTCCTGAAGCTCCTTCTTCAGCTCCGCCACTCTCGAAGCGTCCGCCGTGTCGGCCGGAGGCGGCGCGGCCGCGGCGGGCGGCGGTGGCGGAGGGGGAGGACCGGCCGGAATGTCCGAGCCGGTGGCCTGCCGTTCGACCTTCTCGGGCACCTGGACCTGCTGCGTGTCGAGCTTCGGCCGGATCCAGAGGACCTGCCAGGCCACAAGACCGCCGAGGACGGCCGTGGCGAGAGAGGCGGCGATCAGCCACCGCTGGCGGCGGGGCTCTGCGGCCGGATTGGGGAAGGGCCGGACGTTTCCGACAGGGACGACCGGCGGGATCTCGCTCTTGATCTTCTCCAGCAGACCCGCGGGCAGCTCTTCGTCGAGCGGCTCCGCCAGCCTGCGGGCGATCTCGCGTTCGGTCAAGCGGCTCATCGGACGTCCTCCTCGAGGGTGTTGGCTAGGATCTGGAGCGCCTTCTTGAGGCGCTTGCGGATGGCTACGGGGGTGATCCCTTCCTGGCGGGCGACCTCCTTGACCGGGAGCTCGCCCCAGAAAAGGGCGGTCACGGTGAAGCGCAGGTCTTCCGGCAGGGCCATCACGGCCCGTCTCAGACGGTCGCCCGCGGCAGCCAGCCCGACGGTCTCGTCGGCGCTCGGGGCGGGGTCAGGGACGGCGGCTTCGTGGGCCTCGTCGAGCTGCACGAGGCGGCGGGGCCGCCGCAGGTGGTTGAGGAAGGTGTTGTAGGCGATGCGGCAGAGCCACGTGGAGAACTGGGACCTCCCGTCGAACCCAGCCAGCGCATCCCAGGCCTTCCGATACGTCTCCTGGGTCAGATCGGCCGCCAGGTCGGGATCGCCGCACAGGCGTCGCAGCAGCCCGAAGACCGTGCGGTACGTGCGCTCGACCAGCCGCTCCGCCGCCTCCCGGTCCCCCGCCGCCAGCTCCGCCACCAGGCGGTTCTCCTGCGCTCCGTCGGACTCCCGCATTCCGCCCCCCCACCAGCTTGTCACGGTCGCTGCTCGTGTGGTGTCCATGGTATCCGGTTGGACACCCGAGCCGGGAGGAAAGGAAACCGGGCGTCACACGGTCGGCTCGTGCGCCTTGAGGAACGTCTCCGGCTTGCTGAACACCTTCGCGATGTTCATGCCCTTGCGTACGGCGTCCAGGGTGACCTTGCCGGTGGCGAGCGCCAGGCCGAGGCCGGCGTAGGTCTTGAGCTTGCCGCGGTGGCGGTAGCGCACATCGAGCACGTGGCGCCAGAGGCTCGAATACTCCTCGTAGAAATCCTGGAGCGGCAGCTTCGTCGGGAGCACGGCGTGGACGATGTCGTACATCTCCCAGTCGTGCGTGGTCACCTGGTGCTGCGCGGTCTCCCAGAGGTCGGTGCCGGGGAGCGGGGTGAGGATCGAAAAACCGCTGTTGTACGCGCCGGTCTCCTCGATCCAGCCCCGCAGGCGCGCGAAGTCGTCGTGGTCCCAGGCCGGATCGACGATGAAGTTCGGCGTGTAGCCGACTCCCAGCTCCTTGAGGATCGCCAGCGCGCGGGCGTTGTTCGAGGCCGTGTTGCTCTTGTTCACCGCCTTGAGTCCCTCGTCCGTGACCGACTCCAGGCCGAGGAAGATCGACAGGCTGCCGCAGTCCTTCCACATTTCGATCAGGTGCGGGAACTTGCAGATGATGTCCGTGCGGGTCTGCACCGTGAAGTACTTGCGGATGCCGGCCGCCTTGATCTGGCGGGCCATCTCCTCGCCGCGCCGGACGTCCATCCAGAAGATGTCGTCCGTGATGAAGATGTTCGGAGCCTCGATGGCCTTCAGCTCGGCCACGACCCGCTCGGGCGATTTCTCGCGGAAGGTGCTCTCGTGGAACTTCCAGACCGAGCAGAAGTTGCACTTGAACGGACAGCCGCGGGCGGTCTCCATGAGGGCCAGCGGCTTGCGGAAGTTGATGTAGTAGTGCGGCGCGTAGTGGGAGATCAGGTGGCGCGCGGGCATCGGCAGGGTGTCGAGATCCTCCCGGGCCGGCGCGGCGCCGGTCGAGACCTGGCCGCCGTCGCGGTTCAGGATCAGCCCCGGAACCTTCGCCAGGTCGCCGCCGCGCTGGAGGGCATCGACCATCGGCGGCATAACCTCTTCGCCGTCGCCGACTGCGATGGCGTCGATGCCGGGGTGCTGGAACCATCCGGGCTCGCGGGAGGCGTCATGTCCACCCACCACCACGAAGGCCTCGGGCAGCTCGCGCCGGATGCGCTCGACCATGCGGATGGTCCGGCTCCTCTCGGTCGTGAAGTTGCACTGGAGGCCGACCACCTGCGGGTCGAATCGGCGGCAGAGGTCGAGGCCGTGGTCCTCCCCCTCGATCCGGAGGTCGAAGACCCGGCACTCGTGACCTTCGTCCTCCAGCCCTCCGGCGATGGAGATGGGGCCGAGCGGCTCGACGAACGTGAGCATCTCCAGTCCCAGAATTCCCCCGATCGGCGGTTTGAGGAAGGCGATACGCATGCGGGCCTCCTGCGGGATGTGGACGTTTGGCGGATTCTATACCGGAGGTGGCGGTCAGGCGGTATCCAGGTGAAGAAGATCGAGGCCGTTGTCCAGCCACACGTTGATGTCAGGAAAGTCAACCGGGCCAGCCACTCGAGACCTCTTCCTCTTCCTCATCCAGGATCCGCTGGATCTCCGAGTTGCTCAGGGCTTGGATGATCCGCCCTGTGGTCTTGCGGGCCACCGGAAGCTCACTGCGCTGACGCTCGGAAGAGCCGGTAGGCGAGGGTCCTCTCAATCCCTGCTCCACATAGAGGGTAATCAGATCCTTCAGCTTCATTCCTCCGAGCGCGGCCTTCGCCTTCGCCTGGCGGAAGAGATCATTGGGGAGATCGATCGTGGTCCTCACGATGTCATTTTTATGCCCTTATGCAACGAGGTCAAGCCGATCCCAGCTCCCGCACGAACACCCCCGCCCCATTGCGCAGCGCGCCGGCCATGTCGCGCAGGCGCTCGTGGTGAGTGAACAGAATCACCTGGGTGCTCTTCGACAGCTCGGCCAACACCTTCAGAGCGGCTTTGCTCCGTTGGTCGTCGAAGGTGATCAGAATGTCGTCCACGATGAACGGCAGCGGCTCGTTGTAGGCGAGGTATTTCTCCAGCGTGGCGATGCGGAGCGCGAGATAGAGCTGGTCCCGGACGCCTTCGCTCATGCCTTCGACGCGGACCGGCCGGCCTTGCGGCCGGACGCCGACCAGGACGGGCTCGTCGTGGTCGTCGAAGTCGGTCTGGAGACCCGCGAAGCTGCCCAGGGTGAGGCGGGCGAACAGCTCTCCGGCCCGGCGCAGGAGGGGCGCCTGGTTCTCGGCCCGGTAGCGCTCGATCCGGCGGCGCAGGAGAGTGCCGGCGAGCCGTAGGCGGACGTAGCGCTCCACCCCGTCCCGGGCCCGGGCCAGGGCCTCGGCGGCTCTCTCGGCGGCGCGGGCCGCGGCGTCTCCTCCGGTCCGGCGCTCCAGCTCCTGGCTGCCGCGGCCCAACTCTTCGCGGAGATCTCCGAGTTGGCGTTCGAGATCCTCGATCTCGCGATCGAGCTGCTCGATGCGGCCCGGAAGCTCGTCTGCGCTCACGCTCGCGGCCTCGCGCTCCAGATCTTCGAGGGCCGCCCCCTCTCCGACTTCGAGGAGCTGGCGCTCGCAGCGGTCGAGGTCCTTATGGAGATCCCGGACCTCAGCGGACCGGCGCTCGGCCTCTTCGAGGCCGGCGTCGTCCTCGCAGCCCGCCTCGCGGCGCAGCTCGGCCAGCCTCTCCTCCATGGCCTGGCGGGTGGCGCCGGCATCGCGAACCTGGCTTTCGAGCTTCGCGATGCGCTCCTCCAGTCTCTTCCTTCGGTCGGCCTGGCGGCGTGCCTCCTGGAGCAGACCGTGGAGATGGACCGCAGCTTGGTCCGGAGGTTGGATCGACTGGCCCGGCGCGAGATCGGAGGCCAGCGCCCGGATGTCGGATCGGAAGGTCTCCAGGTCGCGATCGAGGCCGGCGATGCGGCGGTCGATCTTCTCCGCCTCCTTCCGGGCCTCGGAGATCCGGCGCAGGCTGTCTCCGAGCTGGTTGACCTCGGCCGGCAGGGCGTCTCCGCCCAGACCCAGGCCGCGGATCGCGTCGGCCCAGGTGCCGCTCCACGAGTCCAGCGCGTCGAGCGCGGTCTCCTCGTCCTGCCGGGCCTTGCGGAGGCGCTCTTCCGCCCGGCGGCGGGTCTCCCGGATAACCTGGGCCCGGTCGCGCAGCCTTTCATGGCGCGAGGTCCAGCCGGGGTGCATCTCGCGCGGCGGCAGGGGATCGAGGTTGCACGGACGCCAGAGGTCCTTCCAGGCGGTCTCGGCGCGGCCGGTCTCCTCGGCCAGGCCGGCGAGCTGCGCATCCAGGGCCTCCGCCTCGGAGCCACGCTGGTCGCGGTCGGCCGACAGCCGGGCCTGGACCTGCACGCGATCGGCCTCGCGGCGGAGGCGATCGGCGATCTCGTCGGCCTGGCGGACCGCCTGCTCGAACGCGTCGAACAGGACACGGTCCGGATCGCTCTTGATCCGGCGCCAGCCCTCGTCGCGCAGGCGGCGGGCCTCGGCCAGATCCTCCTCGCTCGGCACGGCTCCGGCCCTGCGCAGCACCTCCAGTTGCCGGACCGCTTCTCCGGCCTCCCTCCTGGCTCCCTGGAGCCTCTCCTCCAGGACCCGGCGGCGATCGGCCAGGGTGGCAAAATCGCGGCCGAAGCGTTCGAGCGTCTCGACGGGCGGGACCGGAAGCGCCTCCAACTCGTCCGCGGTGCCGCTCCAGAGACCGAGGCGCTGGATGCCGAGCCGGAGCTGCTCGTCCTCCCCATCTCCTTCGAGCGCTCCTTCGGCCTCTCTCGTGGCGCGGCGGGCCTGATCCACGGCGCCGACCAGGGCCTGGCGCTGGTTGCCCAACTCCTGGATGCGCATCCAGCGGTCGAGCGCCGGACGCAGGGCCTCGGCCTCCTCCAGGGTCCAGCCGGGCCGCACCTCTTCCAGCAGCTCCAGGGCCTGGGCCTGAAGCTCGCGGCTCTCGCCTTCCAGGCGCTGGCGGTCGGCGAGGTCCTTGGTGAACCGGCCGACGTGCTGGTGAAGGCGCTCGATGGTCTCGGCCTGCGCCAGGACCGATCCGGCGACGGTCAGGCCGGAGGCCTCTTCGATCACGCCCGCCAGCTCGGCCTCGGCCCGGCTGCGGTCCTCCCGGGCCTGGCGGAGAGCCTCCTGCGCGGCCCGGCGACGGTCCGAGAAATCCGGCGCCAGCAGGGAGACGCCCGCCAGCTCCGCCCGCCGGAGGAGCAGGAGGCGGCGCTCGGCCAGGAGCGGCAGGGCGCGGCGCAGGCGCTGGAGCCGGTTCCTCTCGCGCTCGCGCTCATCCGTCTGGAGGCGGAGGGCCTCGGCCAGCTCGCGCTTCCGCTCCAGCTCCTTGCGGTCGCCCTCGAATTCGCGGCCGGAGAGCGAGGCGTCGGCCAGCTCGCGCTTCGCAGCCTTGTACTCGGCGACGGCTTGATTGATGAGCGGCTTCGAAGCGTTCTTCGCGAACAGCTCCCGGCTCTCGGCCTCCAGCGAGTCCAGGACCTGTCGCAGGCTGCGGGAGCCGAGGCTGGCGGAGAACAGCGCCTGTCCGACCTCGCCGCGCAGCTCCAGCAGCTCGCGCCCGCCCTGGACGAGCGCGTCATGATCGATGCCAAAGAGGTTCGAGAAGTGCCGCTCCTCCATGCCGCGCAGGCAGCGGTCGAGAAAGCCGCCGTCGAGCGGCGACTCGTCCTCGGCCAGAAGGGTGTTCTTGAGTCCCTTGCGGCGGACGAACGAGATCTCCGAGCCGTCCGAGAGCCGGACGCGGCCTCCGACCCGCAGTTGGTCGTACGGATGGAGGAAGTCGTCCGAGCTGCGCGCCGGGAAGCCGAAGAGCAGGACCTTGAGCGCGCGCAGGGCCGAGCTCTTGCCGGCCTCGTTCGGGCCGAACAGCACGTGCAGACCGGGCTCGCCTCCGGAGAGGTCGAGATTCCGGCCGGTGAACGGCCCGAACGCCTTGAGGTGAAGCTCGAGCAGCCTCAAGATGTCTCCGGCGCTCCCAGGAGGCGGGCCAGCAGGAGATCCTTGACCTCGGGGAGCACGCTGCGCAGTTGCTCGGGATCGAGAGGATCGAGCGCCTCGCCGTCCTCGAACAGCTCGGCGGGAAGCTTGCGGCGGAGATCGGCGAACCCTTCGGCCAGCTCCGCCAGCTCGCCCTCCGCCTCCAGGTCCCGGATCGATCGGAGAAGGCTGCCGAGCGCGTCGTCCTCCTCGAACGGATCGCGGCCTTGATCCAGCCTCCGGGTCCGAAGCTTCACCTTCTCGATCCAGACCGCTCCCTCGCCGAAGCCAAAGGCCAGGGTCCGGCACTCGTTGATCCAGCGCTCGGGCGAGGCCAGCAGCTCGGTATGGGCCGCGCAGGCGCCCTCGATCACGAGGCGAGCCGCGACCGCCCGGCCGTCCGCCTCCGCCACCTCCCGCTCCAGAGCGCGGCCGACGCGGTCCAGCATCTCTCCGGCGGTCTCCGCGCCTGCCGCGTCCACCCGGCAGACGGTCCAGCGGAACACGTCCAGATCGCGATGCTCCACCTCGGCCACCTCGCGGTCGCGGATCGTGACCAGGGTCGCCCCCTTGGCCCCGATCTCGCGGGCATGACGGCCCTGGAGGACGCCCGGAAAGACGATCCAGGGGTCCCGGCTGACCACCTCCCTCTGATGGACATGCCCGAGCGCCCAGTACTGATATCCGCGCGAGCGCAGTCCGTCCACCGTACACGGAGCATAGGGCGCATGGCCGGGCCGCCCGTCGAGGCTCGTATGAAGGAGGCCGATATTGAAGAGGTGAGGCACCGCCATGGGATAGCCGGCCGCGAGGTCGTCGCTCACCGCGGCCGACGCGAACCCCTGGCCGTGGATGGCCACCTCCAGATCCTCCAGCACGACGGTCTCGGGCTTTCTCGTGGAGAGCACCCGGACGTTGGCCGGAGGCCGGAGCACCTTCGTGATCTGGCTCGCGGCGTCGTGGTTGCCGGCGATCACAAACACACGGATGCCGGCCGCCTCCAGCCGCCGCATCTGGGCGGCAAAGAAGAGGCCGGTGTTGTAGTCCTTCCAGTCGCCGTCGTAGAGGTCGCCGGCGAGCAACACGAAGGCGACCGCCTCTTCGAGCGCGAGGTCCACCAGCCTCTCGAATACCCGCCGGGTGGCGCCCCGGATCTCCTCGACCGGAGCGCCGTCATAGCGCTCCAGACCCCGCAAGGGGCTGTCGAGGTGGACGTCGGCGGCGTGGAGGAACTTGCTCACAGAAGTCGCGGGAAGCATACAGGACTCCCCGCGACCTCTGCACGAGAGGCCCTCAGGCCGCGGTCTTGATCACCGGCTTGATCGGCGTCATTCGCTTCAGGAGCTTCTCCGCGAAGGCGTCGATCTTGGCCTTTCCACGGATACCGCGGTTGCGCCACAGGTCCAGCCGGTGCAGGGCCAGGGTTTCGAGCGGCTTCGCGCCGCTAAGAGCCTCCATCTGGTGGAAGATCCGGCCTTCGCCCACGCTGCCATGGGTCAGGAAGAACGCGGTCTTCCGGATGGTCCCGTCCGTCCAGGTGAAGTAGTCCCGGACCGGCGCGCAGACCGACCCGGCCCAGATCGGCGTGCCGATCACGACGAGGTCGTAGTCGTACGGGTCCTTGACCGGCTCCTGGATGTCCGTGGTCCTGTTGAACAGACCGTCCAGGGTGGAGCGGAAGATCGCCCGCAGCCCCTTGCGCGGCGTCGTGTCGACAATCTCCTCGATGTCGGCTCCAAGCCTGGCGGCGATCGCCTCCGCCACCTTCTTCGTACGTCCGGTCCGTGAGTAGTAGACCACCAGGATCTTGCTCATGGTCTCACCTCCGCCGTGATCACGGCACCTGTCTGAGGTTCCAGATTGGACCCGTGATCGTCTCGGGGACACACCCCCTCGGGCGGGGGACCTCGGCGCGCAGGGGTGGGCTGCTTATCCTTTGGTGTCGTCGCTGAGCAGCTTGATGATGTGGCGGGCCAGATAAAACCCTCGATCGTTCTGATCAGGTCGGCTCGCTTCAAGCGACCACCAGCTCCCGGACCTTGCGGATGCCAGGAATCTCGCCGCTGACCAGATCCTTGTAGAGATCCCGGAGATGCTCCTCCAGATCCTCCAGGGTTTCACCCTGGGTCCAATAGTCCGGATACTCCTGCAGGTATCCGAGCCAGGCGCCCTCTTCTTCCCAATAGACGAAGTTGACCTTCTGCATCGGTGTTCTCCAACTCTGATGTCCTCACCTTAGCATGGCCGCTAGAATACCCGCCCATGGACGGCACCCGCAGACAGGATATCCGCCCCGGGCAGGAAGTCGAGATCGTGCTCAAGCAGGATCAGGCCACGGGCAAGCGGACCCGCGGAATCGTGCGAGAGATCCTGACCCCGTCTCCGACCCATCCGCACGGGATCAAGGTCCGGCTGACCAGCGGCGCGGTCGGACGGGTCAAGGCCATCCTGACCTCTACCTGACCAGTGCCGCGAGCTTCGCTTCGGCCTCCGCGTGCAGGGTCGGCGGCGCGCCGTAGAACGCTCCGGCGGTGCGGCCCTCGCGGTCGAAGACCAGGAGCGTCGGCACAGCACTCACGTCTCCGAAGGCCCGCACGGTCTCCGGCTTGCCCATCACCCAGGTGAACGGCAGGCCGAGCTCGCCCGCCAGCTTGCGGACGTCCGCCTCCTCGGACTCGACCGCGATGGTGACCACCGCGACCTGATCGCCATACTGCTTCTTCAGCTCGCCGAGCCAGGTCAGCGTGCCGCGGCAGGGCGGGCACCAGGTGGCCCACAGCTCGACCAGCACCACGCGACCTGCGAGATCCTTTTGGGTGAGAGTCTTGCCATCGAGGTCGGTCAGCGTAACCGCGGGCAGTTTGGCGATCTCCTCCGTGCTCGCGGGCGCGGCCTCGGCGCGGGCCAGGTCCTTCCGGCCGGCCAGGATCAGGTCGATCATGCGCTTGAGATCCGCTCGGAACCGCTCGTGGCTCGCCGCGCTCCGCAGCGGCGTGTAGCGACCGTCTCCGGCGCCCTCCCCCTTGCCGTAGAAGCCGAAGTCCTTCGGCGTGGCGACCAGCACGTCGTCCACGAAGATGGCCGGATATCTCTTCACCCCGAAGCGCTTCGCCAGCTCCGAGTCGCCATAGTTCTCGGACACGAACCGCGCCTTGCCACCAAACTCTCTCACCACGCTTTGTGCCAGCAGACCTGCTGGATCGGAGAGGTTTCAGGTGTAGGGCCAGCGCACGAGCGTGACGGTCACGCTCGGCGCCGGTCCTGCTCTCTCCGGCTTGCCGGGTTCGAGGGCGGCAAAGTAGCGCGGCAGCACGTCCTGCACGACCGCGCCGGCATCCTCGACGCCGGACTGCGCGGATTCCAGGAACAGCCGGCCGAGACTGTGATCGACCTTGCCCGCCGAGAGCCGCGCGTCGATCTCCTTCATCCGCCTGGCGAGCGCGTCGGCGCCGAGCGGGGCGGCCGGCCGGATCGCCGCGAGCTGCCGGGCCGCCTGGAGGTAGCGCAGCAGTGCGCCATATTGAAGGCCGGCAGCGTCCAACTCGCGCGCCTCCTTGAGGGTCGAGCTAGCGCCGATGAACTGGCCGTGCTTCTCGATCGACGCCGGAGGCCGGTAGGCCGTGAGCAGATCGGTCTCCAGCGCGTCCAGCTCGGCATGGAGCGATCTCACCGGAGGCGCCTGCCGGGAGGTCGGCTCGGAGACCTTCCGGTAGAACGCGGTGAGGTCCCGCTGCGCCTGGGCCCCGGCGAGATAGTAGAGACCCTGGTCCGGCATCGTGTTGCGCCCATATTCGAGGCTGGCCTCGTAGTACCCCCGGATCTGGGGCAGCGCCGCCTCGGCCAGAGCGCGGACGGCCGCGGGCTCGACATCCTTGAACGCCTGCGGAGACGGCTTGCCGAGATCCGCCTGGAGCACGCCTCCCATCCGCTGCCACTCCGCCTCGAAATCGCTGAGCTGGCCGGCCCGGTGCTGGCCCAGGTAGGCCGCAACCGCAAGGTTCTCCTTGATTCCGGCGAAGCGCTGCACGGCCAGCAGCCGGCGGCCGGCATGCAGGTCCTCCTCGGCCCGGGCGAGCGCGGGTTGGTCCTTGGGCTTGACCTGTTCGCGCGAGCTTTCGATCTCGGCGGTGAGGGGGTCTTCCCTCTCGAACGCCACGGACACCCGGTCACAGGCGGAGGTCGAGACAAGGGCCAGGACGAGCAGGACTCGGGATCGACGCTTCATGCCGAGGAGCATGCCACGAGCGGAGCCGAGGACAAAGCTCCTCGCGTCCCTCAGCCGGTTCCGACATAATCCGGAATGGGTGGCCGGGGTTGTACCGGCAGGAAGGAGTCTGTGATGGAGCACCGCAAGCTGAGGGACCTGGACGTTTCCGCGCTCGGGCTGGGATGCATGGGCATGAGCGAGTTCTATGGACAGGCGGACGAGCGCGAGTCGCTCGCCACCATCGACCGTGCCCTGGAGCTGGGCATCACGTTTTTCGACACGGCCGACATGTACGGCCCGTTCAAGAATGAAGAGCTGGTCGGTCGCGCCCTCCGCGGCCGGCGGGACCGGGTGGTGATCGCCACCAAGTTCGGCATCGTCCGCGATGCGAACGATCCCACCATCCGCGGCATCAGCGGCCGGCCGGAGTACGTCCGGCAGGCCTGTGAAGGGAGCCTCAAGAGGCTGGGGATCGACACCATCGACCTCTACTATCAGCATCGGGTGGACCCGGAGGTTCCGATCGAGGACACCGTCGGCGCCATGGCCGGGCTGGTCCGGGAGGGCAAGGTGCGGTTCCTGGGGCTCTCCGAAGCCGCTCCCGCGACGCTGCGCCGGGCGAACGCCATTCATCCGATCACCGCCCTCCAGACCGAGTACAGCCTGTGGAGCCGCGACCCCGAGGACGGTGTGCTCGACACCTGCCGCGACCTGGGCATCGGCTTCGTGGCCTACAGTCCGCTCGGCCGCGGCTTCCTCACGGGCCAGATCAAGAGCGAGAACGACTTCGCGCCGGACGACTTCCGCCGCATGAGCCCGCGCTTCCAGGGCGAGAACTTCCGCCGCAACCTGGACCTCGTGGAGTCGGTGCGGACGATGGCGGCCGAGAAGGGCTGCACCCCGGCGCAGCTCGCGCTCGCCTGGCTGCTGGCCCAGGGCAAGGACATCGTGCCGATCCCCGGCACCAAGCACGTCAAGACCCTGGAAGAGAACGCGGCGGCCGTCGACGTCCATCTGACCGAGGACGATCTCGCGCGCATCGAAGCCGTCTTCCCCAAGGGAGCGGCGGCCGGAGAGCGCTACCCCGCCGCGGCGATGGGCAGCGTGAACCGCTGATCCCGGCCGGGAGTCTCCCCGGAACGGCTGGGAGACTCATCCGAAGGAAGATTCCTCAAGACGGAGTTTCTGGGTCCTGTTACAGACGATCCAGGTCACCTGAGAGCTACTCCGGCGAGATCTGCGTGTCGCCGGCCCGCAGGCTCGTCTGATCGTCGTGTCACAAGGTGTTGGTGGTATCCTTCTCGTATGACGCTCAAGGCCCGGGTCCACAATGGCAGGCTGGTGGTAGACGAACCTACTCAACTTCCTGAAGGAACGGAAGTTAATCTGCTGCCTCTCGATCCTGGCGACTGGCTCGATCAGGCAGACCGGGCCGCTTTGCATCGGGCCCTGGTTGCGTCTCAGGATGATATCGAGGCCGGCCGTCTCGTCGATGCCGAAGAAGTGCTCCGGGAACTCCGCACCCTGTGACTCGGCGCCGGGTTCGCTTCTCAGCGACGGCTCAAGAGGCGGAGTCGACTTATCCGAGGGCCGGTAAGGTTACCGGGGACGCGACAATCTTGTCTGGCGTCGTATAAGTCTGGCGGGCGGCAGGACAGACTT
>DATANP010000287.1:0-2537 GCA_036266195.1 Thermoanaerobaculia bacterium
GCGGTCCAGCCGCTCCTTGAGCTTGCGCGAGGTCACGTGCTTGCCCTCGCGGCCGGAGAACGGCGAATCGTTGATCGAGAACATCATGGAGATGGTCGGCTCGTCGATCTGGATCGGCGGCAGGGGCTGGGGCGCCTCGCGGTCGGAGAGGGTCTCGCCGATGTTGACCTCTTCGATGCCGGCCACGGCCACGATGTCGCCCGGGCCGGCCTCGTTGATCTCGATCCGCTTGAGCCCATCGTAGCCGTAGAGCATGGTGACTTTGACGGGGGTCACGCTGCCGTCGAGCCGGCAGAGGCCGACCTCCTGGCCCTTCCGGATGGAGCCGTTGAAGATGCGGCCGATGGCGAGGCGCCCGACGTAGTCGTCGTAGTCGAGGGTGATGAACTGGAGCTGGAGCGGCGTGTCCGACTCGTAGACCGGGGCGGGCACGGTGCGGACGATCTCTTCGAAGAGCGGCTGCAGGGTGCCGCCGGAGCCCTCGGGCTCTCGCCGGCAGATGCCGTTTTTCGCGATGCAGTAGAGGATCGGGAACTCGAGCTGCTCTTCATGGGCTTCGAGGTCGATGAAGAGGTCGTAGACCTCGTTGACGACCTCGTTGATGCGGGCGTCCGGGCGGTCGATCTTGTTGATGACCACGATCGGCTTCAGGTTCGCCTCCAGCGCCTTGCGGAGCACGAAGCGGGTCTGCGGCAGGGGGCCCTCGCTGGCGTCCACGAGCAGGAGCACGCCGTCCACCATCTTCAAGGTGCGCTCGACCTCGCCGCCGAAGTCGGCGTGGCCGGGGGTGTCCACGATGTTGATCCGGGTGCCGCGATAGGAGATGGCCGTGTTCTTGGCCATGATCGTGATGCCCTTCTCGCGTTCCAGGTCGATCGAGTCCATGACGCGCTCCACGACGTGCTCGTGGGCGCCGAAGATCCCGCTCTGCCACAGCATGGCATCCACCAGGGTGGTCTTGCCGTGGTCGACGTGGGCGATGATGGCCAGATTGCGTACGTCTTCTCTTGTCTGCTGACTCACACGTTCCTCTCTCTTCTTCGGGGAATTGGGCAGACCGGTTCCGATCCGCCCTGCGAGGGGGCCGGAAGGATAACACAGGAGAGGATCTCGGGATTTCCTACTGCTTTGCCGTGAACCAGGTCACCGCCTCGCGGGCGATGGCGTCCGGCACGTTGTGGGTGCCGTCGTACTCGCGGTAGGTCACGTCGTAGCCGGCGTCGCGAAGCTGGGGGACGATCCGGCGGCTGGTCGAGTCGATCTGCAGGACCTCGTCTCTGGTCCCGTGGGAGATGAAGATCTTCGGCATCCCGTGCTGGCGCGTGGGAGCGAGGAAGCCCGGCGAGAAGGCGATCACGTGGGTGAAGAGGTCGCCGTTGGTGACTCCGAGCGAGAGCGCGTAGGAGGCGCCGTCCGAGAATCCCTGGGCGGCGATCCGGGCCGGCTCCACGGCGCAGGTCGAAAAGGTCAGGGCCAGGGCGCGGTCGAGGAAGGCCACGTCCGGGCCGTATCCGCCCTGAATCACGTCCCAGGTCTGCCGGCGGGAGTCGATGGCGAGGAGGATCAGGCCGGCGTCGTCCGCCAGGGGCCGGAACGGGTCCAGGGCCGGATGGGCGCTGCCGCCGGCGCCATGGAGCAGGACGACGAGCGGCGCCGGGACGTCCGCGCGATAGCCGGAAGGGATGTAGAGGACGCCGTCGCGCCGCCGTTCCAGGCGCAGCTCATGAAGGCCGGGCTCGACCGCGGCCGATCCCGGACCGAGCCCGGGGCGCGCCAGCAGGTGGGCTTCGGCGTTCCGGGTGTGGGTCATGGCGGCGCTCTCCTCGTGAAGCAAGGGGGTCCGGCACGCCGCGAGAGACCCGGCTACTCCCAGGACCAGGAGCTCGCGTCGCGTCATCCCCCGGCTTTGCTGCAAGAGACGAGCCCCTCTCCGATGTCAGGAGACCAGCCAGAACCCGCCCAGGACGATGGACACCGCGGAAGCGCCGCCGAGGAGGGCCTGGTAGCCCCGGCCGCCGTCGGCGGTCAGGCGGACCGAGGCGAGCCCAAGCGCGGAGGCGAAGGCCACCATGGCGAGGATCGCGCCGAACCCGAAGCCGCCGATGTAGAACAGCGACGCCGACCGCGAGGCAAAGGCGAGCGCCGGGAAGAGGCCCAGGATGTGCGAGCTGCCGGCCAGTCCGTGCAGGGAGCCGATCCAGAGCGCCGCCGAAGGATGCCGGGCATGCGTATGGGAGTGGCTGTGCGCCTCGCCCTCCAGCCGCGGGCCGAAGGCCTTGCGCAGGCCCCACAGTCCGACCGCGAGGAGCATGGCGCCGACCAGCCGCTCGCTCCAGGACGAGATCCCCTCCAGCGGCAGCACGTCGCGCAGGGCGAGGGCCAGCAGTCCCATGAGCCAGATGCCCACGCTATGGCCGAGCCCCCAGAGCAGCCCCGTGCGCCAGCCGGTCCGGCTGGTCTGCCCCTCCCCCACCACCAGCGGCGCCACGGCCGAAAGATGGTCCGGTCCGGACAAGGCATGAGTCAGGCCGGCCACA
>DATANP010000288.1:0-5229 GCA_036266195.1 Thermoanaerobaculia bacterium
TGAAGAAGCACGCCGACACGGTGAACGCCCACGCCATCCCCTGGCTCAAGGCCCACCAGGACCGGCCGTTCTTCGCCTACGTCCACTACATCGATCCGCACGATCCCTACGAGAACCCGGACATGGACCAGTACGGCGGACGCTCGCCGTTCATGCCCGACTACTCCGGGCCCGTGGCCGGCAACTGGATCCATGGGATCTACAACGGCAACATACAGCTCCCCGACCCCGGGCGCGACATCCCCTACATCCGGGCGCTCTACGACAGCGAGGTCCGCTATGTGGACCGCCACATCGGCGAGCTGCTGGCGAGCCTCCACCCCAAGGTGCTCGCCAACACCCTGATCGTGCTCACCGCCGATCACGGCGAGGAGCTGTACGACCACGGCGGGTGGAAGCACGGGCAGACGCTCTATGATGAGCAGATCCACGTGCCCCTGATCGTGCGCTGGGACGGCCACATCCAGCCCGGCACCCGGCTGCGCGGCACGGTCCGGCTCGTGGACCTGGTGCCGACGCTGATGGGGGTGGCCGGGGGCAAGGCCGATCCGGCCTGGAGCGGGATCGACCTGCTGCCTGCCTTGATGGGCAAGGCCCTGCCGCGGCGGCCCGCGTTCGCCCAGCACCTGACGAGCGGTCCGCTGCGCGCCGCGGCCGTGCTCGACCGCCGCAAGCTGATCCTCTACAACGAGCGCGAGCCGTTCCAGCCCGCGGACCCCATGCAGGCGCACCTCTATGAGGTCGACGCCGCCCGCTTCCGGCGCGAGGAGATGTACGACCTGGGCCGCGACCCGGGGGAGAAGCAGAGCCTCGCGAACGATCCCGCGGCCCGGCCGCTTTCGGAGATCGTCCACCAGCGGCTGGCCCCCTTCCTGCCGGGTACGCGGGTGGTCACGGACGGCGCTCTGCCGGGCGCGCGCCTGAGTGGTAGGATCACCTTCCAACGCGCGCCGCAGCGCTGGGTCCCGTATTTCCTCGGCCCGGCGGACCGCGTGGAGATGACCGGCGACACGATCGCGTTCGAGCTGCTTGCCGAGCCGATCGACAAGGGGTTCCGGCTCGAAGGGGACCCCGGCCGCGTCGTGGCCGTGACCCTGAGCGTGGACGGCAGGCCGGTCCCTCCGGACCGCGCCGTCAGCGCCGGCAACCTCAAGGTGTGGACGCCCGGGAAGCAGGCCGTGACGCGCCGTCCGGCCGACCCCGAGACCGAAAGACGCCTGCGAAGCCTGGGATACATCCAGTGAACGAGACCCTGCAGCCCCCCGGCTGGACCGAGCGGGTGCGCGCCGCGAGCGCGCTGATCGTCGCTCCCCATTTCGACGACGAGGTGCTCGGCTGCGGAGGCCTGGCCGCGCAGCTCGCCGCGGCCGGCTCGGCGGTGCGCGTCCTCTTCCTCACCGACGGCGGCGGAGGGGTGGAGCAGGTCGAGGACCGCGACGCCTACCGCGCCCGCCGCCGCGAGGAGGCCGGCAACGCGGTGCGCGCCCTTGGCGGTGCCGGCTGCGACGTGCTCGGGCTGCCGGATGGAGCCCTGGACCGGCATCTCGACGAGGCCGTCCAGGGCCTGCGCCGGGCGCTCCTCACCCAGCGTCCGGATCTCCTCCTGGTCCCGCAGCCGCTGGAGGTCACCCGCGACCACCAGGCCGCGTTCGCCGCGGTCCACCGTCTCCTGGCTCCGCTCCGGGACGACGACCGGGACGACTCCGGGGAGGCCCTCCGCGGCCTCCGCATCCTCCTCTACGAGGTCAACCATCCAGGCCATCCGGACCTGCTGGTGGACGTCACGGCCGAGGAAGAGATCCTGGAGAAGGCCATGGCGTTCTACGGCAGCCAGGAGGAGCGGCATCCGTATCTCAATGCCGCGATCGGCCTGCGGCAGTTCCGGACGCTGACGCTCGGCCCCGAGGTGAAGCTCGCCGAAGGCTACCGCCGCCTGCGGGTGGAGGATTTCTCCACGCGCAGTCCGGCCCAGCTCATCCGGCACCTCGGCGGCTTTCCGGAGATCGCCGAGGTCCGCGAGGGCCCGAAGGTCTCGGTCATCGTCCGCACCCGCAACCGGCCGGACCTCCTGGCCGAGGCCCTGGACAGCCTCGCCCGGCAGGAGTACCGGCGCGCCGAGGTGGTGCTGGTCAACGACGGCGGCGACCCACCCTCTCTGCCCGACGGCTTCCCGCTGCCGGTCGTGCGCGTGGACCTGGAGACGAACCGCGGCCGGGCGGGCGCGGCCGGAGCCGGGGTGGCCGCGTCCACCGGCAATTACGTGGCCTTCCTGGACGACGACGACCTCGCCGCGCCCGAGCACCTCGGCGCGCTGGCGACCCTGGTCCAGACCCCGGGCGTGCGCGTCGCCTACTCGGACGCGGCCGTGGCGGTCTACGAGCTGGACGAATCGGCCGGCCGCTGGGTCTGTCGCGATCGGCGCCTGCCGTACAGCCGCGACTTCGATCCCGACGTCCTGCTGGTGGACAACTACATCCCGTTCAACACCCTCCTGATCGAGCGCGGGCTGTTCGCCGAGGCCGGGCCGTTCGATCCGGCGCTGCCCTTCTTCGAGGACTGGGACTACCTGATCCGCCTCTCGGCCCTGACCCCGTTCCACCATCTGCGGCGGGTGACCTGCGAGTACCGGCACTTCCGCGGCGGCGGCCATCACATCTTCGGCGAGCGTCCGCGGGAGCGCGCGGACTTCCTGTCGGTGAAGGCCAGGGTCCTGGCCAAGCACGCGGCCCGCCTGGGTCCGGACGCGCTGGCGCGGGCCGTGGACACCCTGCGCGCCGAAGCGGTCCACGAGCGCGAGGACCGGCTCACGGCCCGGCGCGAGGTGGCGGACAGCCGCGGCGAGCTGAGCGAGCTGCGCACCACCGTGGACCGCCTGGTCCGCGAGAACGAGGCCGCGAACCGCGAGCGCTTCGACTGGGAGGAGCGTTATCACTCCCTGAACGGCCAACTGGACGCGGTGCGCCAGGAGAACCTCCGCCTCCGGGCCGACCTCCAGCGCCTCTACGACCAGGAAGGCAAGCTCCGCGACAACCTGAACGAGCAGCTCGTCCGCCTGAAGCAGACCTACGGCGAGATCGAGCGCCTGAACGCCCTCATCAAGCAGATGGAGGCCTCCCGCGCCTGGCGCGTCCATTCCTGGGTGCAGGAGACGAAGGGCCGCTTCGGGCGATGATTGATCCCGTTCCCCCTCTCCCTAGCCCTCTCCCCCGTACCGGGGGAGAGGGAACGCGCGTCGGACTGGTCTCCAGCGAGCCCATCCGCCCCCAGATGGCGGGGATCGGCATCCGCTATTTCGAGCTGGCCCAGCGCCTGGCCGAGCGCGGGCTCGCCGTCCGCCTCGTCTCTCCGGCCGAGCCCGGTGAGATGGACATCCCCGGGGTCGAGGTACGGAAGTTCGAGCGCGGACGACTGGCGGAGATCCTCGACGGCTGCAAAGCCGCGGTCGCCCAGGGCCAGCTCGCGAACGACGTCGTTCTGGAGCTGCCGCGGCTACCGGTCGCGATCGACCTCTACGATCCGTGGCTGGTCGAGAATCTCTCCTACGCCGAGACCCTCGGGCTCGATCCCTACCGGAACGACCACGCCACGTGGGTCCTCCAGATGTCGCGCGGCGACTTCTTTCTGTGCTCGTCCGAGGAGCAGCGGACCTTCTATCTCGGCTTTCTCACGGCGCTCGGCCGGGTCAACCCCGAGCGCCTGGAGAGCGACCCGGACCTGGAGACGCTCATCGCGCCCGTGCCGTTCGGCGTGCCCGACGAGCTGCCGCCGCACCGCCCGGTCCTGCCTCCGCGTGAGCCCGGCGAGCGCCGGCTCCTGTTCGGCGGCCTCTACGACTGGTACGACCCGTGGACGCTCCTCGACGCCCTCGGCAAGCTGGAGGTGCCGGGCTGGACCCTCCTCCTGATCCGCAACCCGAACGCGGAAGGCACGCCGCAGCGCCTGCTCGGCGAGGTCGAGGCCCGCTGCCGCAAGCTCGGCTGGTGGGGGAGCCGCGTCAAGACGCTCGACTGGGTCCCGGCGGAGCGGCGCTACGACCTGCTGCGCGACGTCGATCTCCTGGTCGCGCCGCACCGGCCGAGCCTGGAGACCCGGCTGTCGCTCCGCACCCGCTTCCTGGACGCACTGGCCGCCGGCTGCCCGGTGATCACGAGCGAGGGTGGCACCATGAGCCGGCTGCTGCGCGAGCACCGCGCCGGCTGGGTGGCGCCGCCGGGAGACGCCGAGGCGCTGGCGGGCCTCCTGCGCGAGGTGCTGACCGCGGACGAAACCCTCCTCTCCGAGCGCCGCCAGGGAGCGCGCGAGCTGCTCCGGGACTTCACCTGGGACCGCGCCCTGGAGCCGCTCCTGCGCTTCTGCCGCGACCCCCGGCGCGACGAGACCAAGGAGCGCTTCGTCCACAAGCCCGAGACCGTCGCGCCGCCCGACCCGTTCCCGTTCCGCCTGAAGCGCCGGCTTCGCCTCTGGAGACTTGTTCGCTAATGGGATCAATCGGGAAGGTTGCCGTCGCCATCCTCTCCTGGAACGGTCGGCACCACCTGGAGACCTGCCTCGCCGCGCTCGCCGCCCAGCGCGATCCCGGCGTGGACTGGGAGATCCTCGTCCTCGACAACGGCTCGACCGACGGCACCGCGGAGTGGATCGAAAGAACCTCGCCGCCGCGAGTCCGGCTGATCCGGAGCGACGTGAACCTCGGCTTCTGCGCCGGCAACAACCGCCTGGCCCGGGAGGCGGAGGACGCCGACGCCCTCGCCCTGCTCAACAACGATACCCGCCCTGAGCCCGGCTGGCTGGCGGCCCTGGTCGACGCCCTGCGCTCCGCGCCGGACGACGTGGCGGCCGTCTCCGGCAAGATCGTGGACTGGGAAGCGGAGCGCCTGGACTTCGGCCGCGGCGTGATGACCTTCGACGGCCACGCCTTCCAGCTCGATTTCCGGAAGCCGCTCGCCCGCGCCCGGGTGCCGAAGGCGGGTGAGGAGCTGCTCTTCGCCTGCGGCGGCAACATGCTGATCCGGCGCCGCTCGTTCCTCGCGGCCGGCGGCTTCGACGAGAGCTACTTCGCCTACCTGGAGGACGTGGACCTGGGCTGGCGCCTCTGGTCGGGAGGCGAGAGAGTCCTCTTCGCGCCGGACGCCGTGGTCCGCCACCGGTCGAGCGCCACGAGCGACCTGCTCGGCCTCTACAACCGGGGCTTCCTCTTCGAGCGCAACGCCTTCCTGACCGCCTACAAGA
>DATANP010000289.1:0-12163 GCA_036266195.1 Thermoanaerobaculia bacterium
GGCGCGGCGTTTCGCAGGTTGAGCAGGCTCCTGGCAAAGAGCGCGGAGAGGAGGAGGAGAACCAGCGACAGGGACAACTGAAGGACGACGAGACCGCGGAGTAAACGAAGCTTTCCCGGGTTGGGAGTCGTCGTACCCGAAGCCGCGAGGAGGATGGCCCGGTCAGGCCGCGAAGCGAGGATCGCCGGGGCCAGGCCGAAGGCGATGCCGGTCAGCAGCGAGGCCCCGAGCGCAAAGCCGAGGATCCGGAGGTCGGGTGTGAAGTCGAAAGCGAGCGGCAGGTCCGTCTTCGGAATGAAGGAGGCGAGACCGCGAGTCGCCGCAAAGCTCAGGGCGAGGCCGAGGCCGCCGGCCAGCAGCGCGATGGCGACGCTCTCCGTGAGCAGTTGCTGCACGATCCGCCCGCGGCTGGCTCCCAGGATCAGCCGGGCTCCAATCTCCTCGCGCCGAGCCACGGCTCGCGCCAGGAGCAGGCCTGCCGCGTTGGCGCAGGCGAGGGTGAGCACCAGTCCCGCGAGCACCGAGAGAAGACCGAGCACGCCCAGGGCGATGTGCTGCGACCACGGGGGCATACCGGGAGCCATCAGAGCCACGCCGGTCCGCCGATGGTTTTCCGGATGGTTTTGGGCCTGGCGACGGGCCAGGACGTCCATCTCCACGCGGGCCTGTTTGAAGCTCACACCGTTCTTGAGGCGTCCGAGGGGAAAGAACCAGGTCGTACGCTGGTCATGGAGGACATCGATCGGGCTCGGCATGACCCAGGGTTGCATCCGGATCGGGACCCAGATCTCGGTCGCCTCTCCGAGGCCGGTGCCGCGAAAGCCTGGCGGCGCGATCCCTACGACGGTGAAGGGATGGCCGTTCAAGACGAGCCGGATGCGGGCGAGGTGAGGAGTGGCCGCAAAGCGCTGCTGCCACAGCGGGTAGCTCAGCACCGCCACGGGATGTGGCTCCTCCTCCAGGAAGAAGCGGCCGCGAGCCGGCTTCAGCCCCAGGACCGCGAAAAAATTCTCCGCCACGAGAGCTCCGGAGGTCCGTTCCGCCTCTCCCCCGGCGCTCAGGTTGAGCGGGATCCTGCGGTAGGCGGTCAGGCCTGAGAACACCTGGTTCGCTTCCCGATAGGCCAGGAAGTCCGGATAGGAAACAGAGCCCACGGGGTTTCCGTCACGGCTCTGGTAGAGCGCGAGGATCCGATCCAACTGCGCAACCTGAGGGAGAGAGCGGAAGAACACAGCGCTGATGAGGGTGAAGATCGCCGTGGTGCATCCGATTCCCAGGGAGATGCAAAGCAGCAGCGCTGTCGTCAGGCCGCGATCCTTCCGCAACAACCGGAAGGCAATCCGCAAGTCTCCGAGCACTCCGCCCAGCATTCTCTCTTTCTCCTGGACCGGGACCGTAGGGGCCCATTCTGGTCTATCCGGGCTGGTTAGACAAGGCTGTGTCGATCAGCGCGGCAGCGCGGCAGGCGGGGCATAATGTCGATGTCCGGTTTGACGATGTGATCGTGGAGTGAGAGATATCCAAGTGTCTGACTGGCGCCAACTCCTTGCCCGGTCCGAGTTCCGGTTCGCGGCGCGCCGCCTCCGGCGCGCCCCGGCCTTGGCCGGAGCGGTGGTCCTCGTGCTGGCGCTCGCCGTCGGCACGACGACGGCCATGTTCAGCCTCGTGAACAGCATCCTGCTCGAGCCGCTGCCGTACCCGGAGCCGAATCGGCTCGTGCGGCTGACGCATACGGTCAGCGATGCCGGCCTGGCGACGGTGGACCTGTCCGACGCCATCGCCATGCTCTACGAGAGCGAAGCGTCCGCCTTCGATGGCGTGGCCGCGTGGCGATTCGACGACGGCGACCTCGGCCCCTCGGAGGCGGACCAGGACGCCGTTCGCGTTCATGGCGCGCGCGTCACCGCGGGCTTCTTCGACGTCCTGGGCATTCGCCCGGCGTTCGGCAGGACGTTCGCCCCCGGAGACGACCGGCCTGGCGCGCCTCGGGTCGTCGTGCTGTCGCACCGCATCTGGCAGGAACGCCTGCACGGTGATCCCGGCGCCATCGGCCGACGGATCGACGTGAACAATGTTCCGCGCACGATCATCGGGATCATGCCACCCGGTTTCGCGTATCCCGCGCGCCAGGTCGAGCTCTGGCTGCCGCTCGCGCTCGACCCGGCGCGTACGCGTCCCGCCACGCTCAACCTCATCGGTATCGGACGTCTGAAGCGTGGCGTGACAAGCGCGGCCGCGCGCGCCGACCTCTCGCGCGCGCTGACCCATCTCGGCGACTACGTCCAGGGCGACGCCTCGGCGACCTGGCAGGAAGCGCACATCGCGCCGCACGTACAGTCGCTGCGTGATTCGATCGTCGGTCCGGCGTCGCGGCTCCTCTGGTTCGTGTTCGGCAGCGTGCTGGTCGTGCTCCTCGTGGCCTGCACGAATGTCGCCGGACTGCTCCTCGTGCGTGCGGAGCGCGCGCAGATGGAGCTTGCGGTCCGTGCAGCGCTCGGTTCCGGTCTCGTGGGACTCTTCGCGCTGACGCTGAGCGAAGCCCTGCTTCTCAGCGCCCTGGGGGGTGGCGCCGGCGTGCTGCTGGCGGTGACGGCCATGAGGGTGGTGCTGAGCACGGGAACGGCGCTGTCGCTGCCGCGCTTGGAAGAGGTCGAGATCGACGCAGCGGTTCTGCTGTTCGCCCTGGGAATCACCGTGTTCTGCGCCCTGTTCGTGAGCGTGCTGCCGCTCGTCCGCGCGCGCCGGGTGTCCATCGCGCAGGTACTTCGAAGGGCGGATGGCGGCCGCGCACCTCGACGGGCGCGCGATGCCGTCGTCGCCCAGATCGCGCTCGCCGTCGTGCTCGTCACGCTGTCGGGGCTGACGACGCGCAGCTTGCTTCGCCTGCGCGATGTACGGCCCGGATTCGATGCCGATCGCGTCGTAACCTCCCGTGTTCTGCTGCCCTACACCGGGTACAGCGGCGTCGAGGTGCGCCTGAATTTCTTTCAGACCTGGATGCGCAAGGCGCAGGCGATCCCGGGCGCGCGGGACGTGGCACTGACCGACCGGGTGCCGCTCAGCGGCGACCCTCAGGACATGGCGATCGAGGTCGACGGCGAGCGGTCGCGGGCGAACCCTGGCGGGGCCGAGCACGCCATTGCGCACGTGGATGGCCATTACTTCGAGGCGCTGCGCATCCCGCTGTTCCGCGGCCGTACGTTCGGCGCTCAGGACGCCGCCCGTCCACGGGACGAAGCGATCGTGAGCCGTGCGTTCGCGGAGCGCTACTGGCCGGGCGCGAGTCCGCTCGGCAGGCGCGTTCGTCCGCTCGGTGGACGCTGGTACACCATCGTCGGCGAAGTGGGCGACGTGCGCTACGACGCGCTCGAGCAGCCGCCGAGCGAGATCGTGTACTTTCCCATCGTCGTTGTCGGGCAGCAGGGCACCGACGCGTCGCTGCCGCCGGCGCTCTCGCTGATCGTACGCACCGATGCCGGCGAGGGCGAGACGTTGTCGGCCATCCGCCAGATCGTACGCGCGCTCGATCCCGCCATCCCGACGTACGACGAGGGCTCGCTGCGGGAGCTCGTGCACGGCGCGTCGGCACGCGCCCGCGCGCTCTTCGTGCTGCTCGCGATCGCCAGCGCCGTCACCTTGCTCCTCGGAGCCGTGGGCCTGTACGGCATCCTGGCGTACAGTGTCAGCACCCGCCGCCGCGAGCTGGGTATACGGATGGCGCTCGGTGCTCGACCGGCCGACGTGGGCCGCATGGTCTCGCTGGACGGCTTGCGCCTCGCCGGGGCCGGCATCGCGATCGGCACGGCGTGCGCGCTCGCCACGTCGCGGTTGCTGCGCGGGTTGCTCTACGGCGTAAGTCCGACCGATCTGGTGACGCTGAGCATGACGCCTGTGGCGCTCCTCGTCGTCGCGTTCCTCGCGAGCTGGATACCCGCGCGCCGTGCGGCCGCCGTCCATCCCGCCGAAGCCTTGCAGTCGCACTGACGTCCTGTCTTCCTCTCTCAGACGGGTCTTGGGGACGTGGTACAATCCCGGCAGCCGTTGGCCCATCTCAATCCTTGCTTCATCCAGTGGAGGTGCTCATGCGCTTGGCCGTTCGAAACGTCCTTGTGGTCGCCATGCTCTTGTTTGCAGCCTCGCTCGTCGCGCAGTCAACCACGGGCACCCTCGTCGGCACCGTCACGTCCGACGGCAATCCGCTGCCGGGAGTCACGGTCACCGTCACGTCGCCCGCCCTGCAGGGGAGCCGAACGGCGGTGACCGGCGACGGCGGCGGCTACCAATTCCCCGGCCTTCCCCCCGGCGACTACACGGTGACCTTCGATCTCGAGGGCATGCAGAGAGTGGAGAAGAGCGCCGTCGTCGGCCTCAGCCAGACGGCCCGTGCCGACGCCGAGATGACCCTCACCCAAGTGGCCGAAGAGATCACGGTCACGGCGGCGGCGCCGCCGGTAGTCGAAACGACCGAGATCACGGCGAGCTTCAACGCCGAGACCATCAATGAGCTCCCCACCGGCCGGACGATCGACGACATCGTGGCTCTCTCGCCGGGGGTGACGGAAGCGGGGCCGAACGACCAGATCACGATCTCGGGATCGATGTCCTTCGAAAGCCTCTTCCTGGTGAACGGCGTGGTGGTGAACGAGAACGTCCGCGGACAACCGAACCCGCTCTACATCGAGGACGCGGTCCAGGAGACCACGGTTCTCACCGGCGGAGTCTCGGCGGAGTTCGGCCGCTTCACCGGGGGCGTGGTCAACACCGTGACCAAATCGGGCGGCAACGAATTCTCCGGGTCGCTGCGCGATTCGTTGACCAACGACGACTGGACGGCAAAGTCCGACTTCGCCGCCCAGCTCGACCCCATCGACGACACCAACAGCGTCTACGAAGGGACCCTGGGCGGGCGTATCCTCCGCGACCGCCTCTGGTTTTTCGCGGCCGCGCGGTCGGAAGAGCGTGAGACCGGCGCCCAGACTTTCGACACCAGCATTCCCTATACCACCACGCGGGACGACCAGCGGATCGAGGGCAAGCTCACCGGGCTGATCACGGACAAGCACACGCTCGTCGCGTCCTACATCGACAGCGACCTGAACCGGGACAACTTCGTCACCTCCGGCCGCGTCGTCGACCTGCGCAGCCTCTCGTTCCGCGACGACCTCCGCGAGCTCCGTTCCCTGCACTACAACGGCATCCTCTCGGACCGCTTCCTCCTCGAGGGCCAGTACAGCGAGATGAAGCACGCGTTCGCCCTCGGCGCCAACACCCGCGACCTGATCGAGGGCACGTTGCTGCTCGACGCCAATACCGGCCAGCGCATGTGGTCGCCGACCTTCTGCGGCAAGCCGTGCGGGTTCAAGGACCGGAACAACGAGAGCTGGCTGGGAAAGGCGTCCTATTTCCTCAGCACCCGGGCGACCGGCAACCACGGCTTCGTCGGAGGCTTCGAGGAGTTCCATCAGAAGCGCAACGAGAACAACTATCAGTCCGGCAGCGATCTTCGCATCCACGGCAACTTCATCTATTTCGGACAGGATGTCTTCTTCGGCGTGGATCCGGACTCCAGCGAGATCGAGTTCGATCCCGTTTCCGCGCTGTCGAAAACTTCCGACTTCGCCACGCGCTCGTGGTTCCTCAACGACAAGTGGGAGCTGAACAACCGCTGGAGCTTCAACGTGGGGCTTCGTTACGACGAGTCGTTCGGCACCGATCAGGCCGGGAACAAGACCGTCGACGACAGCGCGTTCAGTCCGCGCCTGGCGGCACGCTACGACCTGCGCGGCGACGGCAAGCACAACTTCAGCGCCACCTATGGCCGCTACGTCTCGAAGGTCGATCAAGGGCCTGCCGACAACACCTCCATTGCGGGCCGCTATTCCTCCTACTATTGGGATTACAAGGGCCCGGCCATCAACCCGCCGGGAACGCCACGCGGCCAGCTCCTCCCGGTCTCCGAGGTCATCCGCCAGGTCTTCAACTGGTTCAATTCCGTCGGCGGCACGTCGAACCGGGACCCGAATCTCCTCACCAGTGCCCACATCCCCGGAGTCACCCTGCGTTTCGACGGGCCGCTCGCGGCGCCGTTCATGGACGAATACACCCTGGGCTACGGCATGACGTTCGGGGAGGGCGGCTACCTGCGCGCCGACTATATCAACCGAACCTGGGGAGACTTCTACGTCGTGCGGCGAAACCTGCAGACCGGCAAGTCGACGGATCCGAACGGCGATCTGTTCGACCAGGGAGTGATCGGGAACGGCGATGAGAACCTGAGCCGCGACTACCACGCGATCCAGCTCCAGGGCCGCTATCGACCCCTGAAACGACTCTCGGTCGGCGGTAATTACACCTGGTCGAAGCTGCGTGGCAACGCCGAGGGCGAGACTCCGAGCTTCGCCACCAGCCTGGACAACGACCCCACGCTCAACAAGCCCGAGTACCAGGATTTCGCACAGGTCAACCCGGTCGGCTATCTCGGTCCGGACATGCGCCACCGCGGCAACCTCTGGATGCAATACGATCTGCCGACCTCGGCGGGGCACTTCAATCTTACGCTGCTGGAGCGATATCACTCGGCGTTGTCCTACTCGGCCGTCGGCACGATCGACGTGCGGCGCGGAACGTCGACGGGGCCCGCCAACGGCGTGGTGAACCCCGGCTACGTGTCCACACCTTCCTCGGTGACCTACTACTTCAGCGACCGGGGCGGGTTCCGCCTCGACAACATCACCTCGACCGACCTGGGGGTGAACTGGTATGCGCCGCCGCTGCGCGGCGTGCGCTTCTTCATCGAGGGCGACCTCCTGAACCTGTTCAACCAGCAGGGAGTGGAAGACCCGGACCTGGTCGACAAGACCGTGCTCACCCGCCGCCAGTCATCGTGTCTCCAGACGGGCACGAGCGAACGCTGTCTGCCCTTCAACCCGCTGGCCGGCGAGGCGCCGAAGGAGGGCGTGAACTGGCAGAAGGGGCCCAATTTCGGGAAGCCCATGGCGGCGGAGGCCTACCAGGTCCCTCGCACCTACCGTCTCTCGTTCGGTTTGAGATTTTAGGGCGGCCCTTGTGGCCGCCCTCCCAGGGCACTAGCGAGTCGATTCTAGCGAGATGAGCCGTCCTGCCGCGCCGCGCGCTGACGCCAGCGCGCGGCGCCCTGGTCGTCCTCGAACGCCTCGAGGGTTTTCGCCGCCAGGAGAAACGCCCCGCGGTGCGGGTTGCTCCGCGCCATCTGCTCGAGCAGCTCGTTCGCCTCCGTGCTCCTGCCCTGGATCATGAGGATCACCGCCAGGTTGGCGTAGGCCTGCAGGTGCTGCGGGAACGCCGCGATCTCGCGCCGGTAGGCGGCGGCCGCCTCCTCCGGCCGATCGAGGCGCGCCAGCACGTCGCCGCGCAGATAGTCCGCTCCCTGCAGCCGCCCGACACCGAGCTCCGCCGCGCGTCGCTCCGCCTCCTGGACCGTCTTCAGCGCTTGTCCGAGCCTGCCGGCGGTCCGCTCGACGTCGGCGAGCAGCAGCAGCGTCGCCGGCTGGCTGTCGCCGTACTGAAGGGCGGACCTTACGTGCTCCTCGGCAGCGTCGAAGCGCCCCTCTTCGAGCGCGATCCGGGCGAGGAGCTCGTTCGCTTCGCGGGGGTGGGTCGTGAGGGCGAGGCGGGCATGGGCTGCGGCCTCGGCAGTATCGCCGGTATCGCCGTGCTTGAGATAGGCGAATCCCAGGCCGAGCGCGAGATCCGGCGAGAAGCGCTCGGCGTGAGCGATCGCCGACCGATAGGCCTCGATCGCTTCGTCGTAGCGGCCGGATTCCACCAGGACCTCTCCTAGCTTCGACCACACGTCCTGGAGCTTCGGATTTTCCTGCAGCAGGCTCCTCAAGGCCGCGGTCGCCTCGTCCAGACGGCGCTCGTCCGCGAGGCGGAACGCCGCCTTGATGCGTGGGAGGTTCTTGATCTCGTCGCGCGGGTTCGGCAGCGGCCCTGGACCGCGCTCGCGAGGCGTTCCCACGTATCCCAGGGCGGCCAGGTTCCTGGCTTCCTCCGGGTCGATCTCGCCAATCGTCTCGGCTGTTGCGGGATAGGACTGCATCTCCTCGCGCAGCCGTGACGCCGCCCGGCGCTCGGTCGTGATCAGATTCCTGGCTTCACCGGGATCGTGCTCCAGGTCGTAGAGCTCGGGACTGGGCCCCTCAATGTATTGATAGCGGCCGTCGATCAGCGACCGCAGCTCGCTCCAGCCGAGATGAATGCGCGGGTAGAGCGTCTCGGAGTAGATGGGACGAGCCTCGCCCTCGCCTCCGGCGTCGAACCACGAAGCCGGGTGCGAAGGCAGGTCGATTCCCGCCAGGCGCAGCACCGTGCCGAAGAGATGCGACAGAGGCGTGGGCCGGCTGATCGAATCGGCCTTGTGCGAGCCCGGCAGCTTGACCAGGAGCGGAACCCACAACGCCTCGCGGTACAGCAGGATCCCGTGCTGATCTTCACCGTGGTCCCACAAGCCCTCGCCATGATCCGAGGTGAAGATGATGATCGCGGGATCGTAGAGCCCGGAAGCCTTGAGCGACCGGATCAGCTCGCCGACGATGGCGTCCGCGGTGGCGATCTCGCCGTCGTAGGCAACCGGGTAGCGGCTCTTGAACGGCTCGGGTGGCTCGTAGGGGGCGTGCGGCTCGTAGAGATGGAGGAAGAAGAAGAAAGGTTTCTCGCGGTGTCCCAGGATCCAGGCCTGCGCGTGCTTCAGCGTCTCCCTGCCCGGGCGCTGGTGCTCGCTCATCGCGCCCGCCGTCGCCACGGCGATCGAGTCTTCATAGAACTCGAAGCCGTCGTCGATTCCGGTCTCGGAGCGCAGAACGTAGGACGACACCGCGGCACCCGTTGCGTAGCCTCGCTCGCGCAGCTCCTCGGCGAGAGTTCTGAATTTCGCGCCTTCGAACCGGTAGCCGATGTTGTTCCGCACGCCGTTCTCGGTGGGCAGCAACCCGGTGAACATCGAGACGTGCGAAGGAAGCGTCATCGGGCAATGGCTGTAGACGCGCTCGAAGAGGACCGAGTCGCGCCCCAGTCCGTCGATGTTGGGCGTTTCGACCTGGCGGTAACCGTAGGCCGGGAGGTGGTCCGCGCGCAGGGTATCCACCGAGATGAGGATCACCGGCGCGCCCGCGAAGGGCCCAGGGGAGGTATCGCGTCCGGGGGAGGCATCGCGCCCGCAGGCGGTCGCCAGAAGCGCGGCCGCGATTACTGTGCCACGGAGCGTGCCACGGAGGCTAATCACTAGCGCGCCGCCGCCTGGCTGTCGGCTCGTCGACAATCAGGATCAGATCGGACATGGCGCGTAAGCTAGCATAGGGAGGGGTCGGCCACCGGGGGCGACCAGGGCCGCCGTGCGAGCGTCCGCGGGATGGGTTAGAATGGCGGACAATCTCCGGGAGGGCCTTCGCCATGATCTTCGCGCGACGTTCTACGTTGGTCCTGGGCGTGCTGCTGCTCTGCGCCGGGTCGCTGCCAGCGACGGTGCTGACGCCGGGCACGCTCTACGCCCTGGTCTACGACTTGTCCATCTCGCAGGAACGCGTCGTCACCGTCGACCCCGCGACGGGCGCGTTTACGCCCGTCGGCGGCGGCATCGACGACTGCTGCCTGATCGGCGGCTTCCCCGTTTACGCGCTCGACGCCGACACCGGAGGCTTCTACGCCGCGGGCTTTCTCCAATCCGACTCACCCGGATCCGACCTCCGGCTGCTCGGCTTCGACGCGGTCGCCGGCACCCTGGCGACGAGCCCGTTCCTCACCAGCGGCACGTATCTCAACAACCTGTTCAAACTCGACATCGGCACCGGCATCCTCTGGGGCCTCGTCTTCGACCTCGGCGCCTCGGAGGAGCAGGTGGTGATCGTCACGCCGTCGACCGCCGATCCGACGGCGGTCGGCACCACGATCGCCGACTGCTGCACGATCGGCGGCTTCAACGTCTCGGCGCTCGACCCGGCGAGCGGGCGCCTCTACGTGGCCGGCAACCTGACTTCCGATCCGCCAGGCAGCACCAAGCGCCTGCTCGGCTTCGACGTCCTCACGGGCACGCTCGTCTCCGCCCCCTCGCTGTCGCCGGCATGGCAGTACAACGACTTCGAGCTCGATCCCCGGACCGGCATCCTCTACGGCATCGTCTTCGACGCAGGCACCAGCAAGGAGTATGTGGTCACCGTCGACCCCGCGACCGCGGCGGTGACGACGGTCGGTGTCGGCATCGCCGATTGCTGCACGGTGTCGAGCTTCAACGCCTTCGACCCCTACGCCGGGCGGCTCTACATCATGGGCAACCACCTCTCTGACCCGCCGGGGAGCAGCCCGCGCCTGCTCGGCTTCGACGTCGCGACCGGCACGCTTGCCACCTCCCCCTTCCTGCCCACAGGCTGGCAGTTCAACGTTCTCCAGGTCGCCGCGACGCCGACGGCCAACCAGCCGCCGGTGGCGCTCTGCCAGGACGTCGAGGTCTCCGCCGCGCCCGGACAGTGTGGCGCCGTCGCCTCGATCGACAACGGCTCCTACGACCCCGAGGGCGCCGAGTTGCTGCTCAGCCAGGACCCATCCGGGCCGTACCCGGTGGGCGACACGCTGGTGACGCTCATCGCCTTCGACGGCGAGTTGTCCGCCTCCTGCCAGGCGACGGTCACGGTCATCGGCGAAAACACGTCGCCGACGGTGCTCTCCTGCAACAGCCCGGCAACGATCACGCCGCCGGAGGCGCCGATCTCGTTCACCGCCACGGCGGTGAACGCCTGCGGCGCGCCGCCACCGCCGACGATCACCGGCTACGACTGCTGGAAGCTCGGCGGCAACGGAGGCAGGCACCCCGCCGGCTGCAAGGTACAAATCGCGGGCCCGACGATCGAGATCAAGAACACGGGCGGCGTCGGCACGCACATCGAATGGACCGTGGAGGGCGGCGGCGAGACGCTTCATTGCGAGGTCGTCGTGGCCAATCCCGGCCACTAGCCCGAGACATCCGGCGACTGATCCGACCGAAACTACAGCGGCCAGCGCTCCCGCAGGCGGTCGCCAGGAGCGCGGCCGCGATCATCGCGCCACGGAGCGCGCCACGGAGACTAATCACGAGCGCCGAGGATCACATCGGCGATGCGATCCACCGTCGGTCCGAGGAAGTTGTCGTTCCGGTTCGTGAGCATGATGATCGTGAGCCGCTTGTCCGGGTAGCGGGCCAGGTACGTGCTG
Source organism: Thermoanaerobaculia bacterium (assembly GCA_036266195.1). GTDB lineage: Bacteria > Acidobacteriota > Thermoanaerobaculia > Multivoradales > UBA5704 > DATMER01. The sequence goes on from DATANP010000289.1 coordinate 11,221, forward strand.
AACCCGATGGTCTCGCCGTAGTGCCAGACCTTGCGCGTCCCCCTGTGCGCGGCCACGTACCAGCCATAGCCGTAGCCGCTGCCGGGCTGGTCCGAGGTGGGCGTGCCGGCCTGGAAGGCCATCGCCAGGGTCTCGGCTGGCAGCAGCCGCGTGCCGTAAAGGGCCTGGTCCCAGCGCCACAGGTCCTCGACCGACGAGTAGATGCCGCCGTCCCCGAGGACCGAACTGGTGAGGCTCTGGTCGGTACGCTCGAAACGCCCGTTCCTCTCACTGTATCCGTAAGCCCGGCGCGCCACCTCGGAAATACCCTTCTCGTAGGCCACGGTACCGGCCATACCCAGCGGGTCGAAGATGTTCTCCTTGAGGAACTGCGCGAACGGCCGGCCCGAAACCTTTTCGACGATCAGGGCCAGCAGGGCGTAGCCCGTGTTGCTGTAGCGGAACTGGCTGCCCGGCGCGAAGTAGAGCCTGTCCTGCCTGCCGACCAGGTCGAGCACGTCCTTGTCCTTGACTGGCACCGTGGTGCCGGCCGGGATGAGGTCCTCGTAATCGAGAAGCCCCGAGGTATGACCGAGCAGGTGGCGCACCTTGACCCCTTGAGCGGCGCTGGCGAAGCTGGGGAAGAAGCGGGTCAGCGGATCGTCGAGCGACAGCTTTCCGCGCTCGGCCAGGAGGAGCACGGCCGTGGCGGTGAACTGCTTGGTGACCGAGGCCAGCCGGAAGTTGGTGGCCGTGGTGATGGGCGTCTTCTCTTCGAGATTGGCGAGGCCGAATGCCTTGCGGTAGAGGACCTTCCCGTCCAGGGCCACGAGCACGCTGGCCCCTGGCGCACCGGCGCGGCCGTAGTCCTTCAGGATGGCATCAAGCTGGGTGGGGACCGTGGAATCGGCGGCGACCGTCGCCAGGAGGAGGATCATGAGGGCACAAGGCATGCCATTTTCTC
>DATANP010000290.1:0-2930 GCA_036266195.1 Thermoanaerobaculia bacterium
CCGGCCATGACCCGCGACCCGGTCGCCAAGACCCGCTTCCTGCAGGAGGCCCGCGCGGCGTCGGCGCTCGACCACCCCAACGTCTGCACGGTCTACGACATCGGCGAGCTCGACGACGGCCAGCTCTACCTCGCCATGCCGGCCTACGACGGCGAGACCTTGAAGAAGAGGATCGAGAGCGGACCGCTGCCGATCGAGGAGGCCGTGGACATCGCCAAGCAGGTGGCCCAGGGGCTCTCCAAGGCGCACCGCCTGGGGATCGTCCACCGCGACATCAAGCCGGCGAACCTGATGCTCACCGCCGACGGCATCGTGAAGATCCTCGACTTCGGCCTCGCCAAGCTGGCGGGGTCGGCCGGGCTCACGCGGGCCGGGTTCTGCGTCGGCACCCCGTCCTACATGTCGCCCGAGCAGGCGCGCGGCGAGGTGGACCAGCGCACCGACCTGTGGTCTCTCGGGGTGGTCCTCTACGAGATGCTGACCGCCCTGCTGCCCTTCCAGGCGGAGAGCGACCCCGGCATCGTCCACGCGGTGATCTACGACGAGCCCTCGCCGCTCACCCGCTGGCGGCCGGAGGTGCCCGAGGCCCTGGAGCGGATCATCACCGGCCTGCTCAAGAAGGACCCGGGCGACCGCTATCCCACGGCGGAGCACGTGCTGGAGGACCTGCGGGCCCTCGGCGGTCCGCCCACCCGCACGTTCCGGTCCGCGGAGGTCAAACAGCCCGGCCCGAAGCGCCGGGGCCTCTGGGTCGGGGCGGCCGTGGCGGTGGCGGTCCTGGCCGTGGCCGGGGTGTTCCTGATGAACCGGCCGCAGCCGGACGAGAAGCTCGTCCAGGAGGCGGTCCAGCTCACGCGCCAGGCGGGCAGCGAGCACCATCCGTCCCTCGGCGGCGACTTCTTCGTCTACCCCCGGCTGGCGGATGGCGACGACGACATCTTCTGGCAGCGGGTGGACGGCGAAAACCCGCAGAACCTGACTCCGGACAGCCCGCAGGACGACGGCGAGCCCGCGGTCTCTCCGGATGGCGGCCAGATCGTCTTCCGCTCGGAGCGCGACGGCGGCGGCATCTTCGTCATGGGCTCCACCGGCGAATCGGTGCGCCGGCTGACCGAATTCGGCCACGACCCGGCCTGGTCGCCCGACGGATCGGAGATCGTGATCGCCGCGGAAGGGGTCACCAAGCCGGGCCTGCGCCTGTCCACCAGCCAGCTCTGGCGGGTGAGGATCGCCGACGGCGCCGTCGTCCCCCTGACCACCGGCGATGCCGTACAGCCGAGCTGGTCTCCGGGCGGCCGGCGCATCGCCTACTGGGGGAACGAGACCGGCCGGCGGGTCATCCGGACGGTGAAGACCGACGGGAGCGATCCGGTCGAGGTGATCGGCGACAACCAGCTCAACTGGAATCCGGTCTGGGCTCCCGACGGCAAGCACCTGTACTTCCTGAGCGACCGCGGCGGCAGCCAGAACGTCTGGCGCATCCGCATCGACGAATCCTCCGGCCGGGCGCAGGGCGATCCCGAGGCCGTGGGAGTGCCGGCCAAGTCGGTCTCCGCGATGAGCCTGGCGCGCGACGGCCGGCGAATCCTCTATGCCACGGACGAGTCCAGGTCCAACGTCGAGAGGATCGATTTCGACCCCGCCACCGGCCAGGTCAGCGGAGGGCTGCAGCCGGTCACGAGCGGCTCCTGGGCGATCCGCTCCGCCGACGTCTCGCCCGACGGCCAGTGGATCGCCTTCGACACCCTGGCTCCCGAGGAGGACCTGTTCGTCGTCGGGATCAACGGGCAGGGCCTGCGGCGGCTCACCCGCGACGAGCACAAGGACCGCATCCCGCGCTGGTCGCCGGACGGCTCCTCCATCCTCTTCTACTCCAACCGCAACGGGAACTACGAGGCCTGGCAGATCCGTGCGGACGGCAGCGGCCTGGCCCGCCTCACCCAGCTCGGCCGGGCGGTCTACAACCCGGTCTGGTCGCCGGACGGGCGCCGGCTGGCGTTCAACCTGGACTATGCGGAAGGTGCGGTCGTGAACCTCACGGTGCCGATCGACCAGCGCCGGCCCCAGAGGCTCGGGATGCCAGGCCGGCCGTCGCCGTTCGCCCCCGACGCCTGGTCGCCGGACGGCCGCTGGCTGGCGGGCTATACGTCCGAGAGGGGCTTCTCGGTCTACTCCCTCCAGTCCCGGACCTTCCAGCGCATGGTGGAGCACGGCTACAGCGTGAGCTGGCTCCACGACAGCCGGCGGCTGCTCTATCTCGACGAGGAGGGGCTGAAGCTGATCGACGTCGAAACGCGCCAGTCCCGGGAGCTGCTCGCCGCGCCTCCCGACTCCTCGTTCCAGCGGGTCCGGGCGAGCCGCGACGACCGTACCCTCTACCTGGTGCGCGACGCGGATGAGGGAGACCTCTGGATGGTGACGTTGAAGTAGTGGAAGCTGCTATGCTTCCGGTTTCAATCGCTCTGCATTTCGGCAACCGGTCAGGGGCTCGGCCCCGAGGGAGGAGGAGACATGGCGTTTCGGATTCAGGATCTGACCCTGCAACTGATGGCCTCGGGACAGCCCGGGACGTGTACCTGTGGCCCCGCCTCGGGCGCCGGCGCGCCGCCGCCGCCTTGCCCGGGTGCCACCAACAAGCCCGGCGGCGGCGGCAAGCCGAAGCCCACGAGCACCCCGAAGAAGCGCGCCCTGAACGCGTTGCGCGCGCAGCTCCGCGCGAGCGTGCCCGCCTCGCTTTGACCGGGTTCTGATATGCTCCTGCGCGCGTAACGGCGCCATCGAGTCGTCCACGGAAGTCGTCCACGAACACGGCCGGGCGATGCGCAGGAGCCTCCCGGTTGATCGGAACCTCCGTCTCCCACTACCTCCTCCTGGAGCGCCTCGCCACGGGCGCGCGCGGGGGAGCCGTGTACAAGGCGCGCGACACCGAG
>DATANP010000291.1:0-33184 GCA_036266195.1 Thermoanaerobaculia bacterium
GCAAGCGTTACAAACCCAGCACAGCCAAAAGCAGAGCCAAAAGTAAAATTTCTCTCAGATAATCCGGACTCCGGTTACGCATGGCTGGAACGAAAGCAGTGCCAAGCCTACCAGGGAAGTGGTCTCTGGCCGATTACCACTGCAGACGCGCTGATTTCGTTGCTAAGCAGGTTGCCGCAAAGACTTAATCGACCAGCGCCTGAAGAGACTGTGAAAGGTCTTCGCATCGACGAGACTATTCTTCCTACTAGATGTGAAGATCTTCCTTCATATTGGTTGATGACAAGTGTTGCTGCGGACATTGCTGCCGCCACAAAGAATGAACAGGCAGCACTCCAACTGATATGGGGAACGCTTCCCGTGCCAGGTGTCTACGCAGAAGCCCAACAATACAATAACGATCAAATCGTGGTTATGAACCAGGATGTCTTCCCGTTTCTGTACAAGTCGACTCTCATTGTAGATCGTACTATTGACATAAGGGAGACAGAGGAAGGGTTGGAATTTGATTTTTCCGAGGCGGAGTTCAAGCGTAGGATCAAGCAATATCCAGAACTCGTAGACGACTTTGCTCGACTCATGATTGCCCTTGCGAGGCAAGAAGACTTGCCTGATATGGCCCCTGCTAGTGACGCTGAAAGGCCGCTTATACTTCGCCAAGTCACGGCAATGCAAAGATTTATTATAGCTCACGAGTTTGGGCATGTGATTTCAGGGCACACCGGCTACGGTTACCGTCTTTTGGTCTTGCCGCAACCAGGGGCTACTTTTCTTGTCACTGCTCAAGGATGGGATAATGAATTAAAAGCTGATGAGGTAGGGTTACGGCTCGCGGATATCGTGTATGACAAGCAAAAATTTAGTAAAACTGATGATCAGTTGGCATTCCGGGTGCTTGCTTCGTATTCTCCTGCTCTTTTCTTGGAGATTGCTGATGCGCTGGATGACTTAATACTATGCGGAGGATCGAACGAGGGCTCTGGCCGAAGCCTATTGGAGTCAGATCAGGTTAAGATCGTTTTTGACATTGCCAGTAAGAGAGCCAGGAAGATGTCTTTCTCGCCGTCGAGAGAAGAGGCAGTTATCCTGGGCCGACGCTTTAACGATCATCCCCCTGGTTGGTTAAGAAGTAGGCTAATTATCGATCAAGGCGACACTTTGTGGCTTGATCAGAACCATGCCGAACAAGAGGTTCAATTTGCGAAGGCATTGATCAGAAATGCGCGGTCGCTTTCTACGTTGGCGGAATCGAGAATGAGGGCTGCATTTCAGGAAAAAACTGAATAGAAATGGAGCGACCCCATGAAGGACCTCGCGGACCGGATGGGCCTCCGAGGGCGGTGGAGGAGAGACGGCGAGAAGAGGCAGGGCGAGGGCGGCGAGGAAAAGATGTAGCATGGAGAGATCCTATAACCTGACTGCCTCGCCCAGCGGTTGATCCAACTTGTGAGCGAGGAGTAGCATGAAGAAAAATGACCAAGGACGAATCCAGAAGATCACATTCGACGGGCATGTAGACGAGGCGGTCCTGGCGGATTTTCGGGCGGTGTTCCTGTCGCTTTCACGCCCTGCTACGGTGTTCTATGGGGCCATTGCACTCGGGTTTCTGGCGCTCGGCATTACGACCTCCGATGCAGCAAGCCGTATCTTCTTGATCCTGGTTGCACCCGGCGTCCTGGTTGCGAGGTACTCCCGACCGCGGATTGCGTGGAAACAGAACGTCCGTGCCTGGCAGGATGTCCTCGCGATGCACTTCACAGGTACGATCTCGGACACGGAGGTCCGGCTCAACGGTGTTCCCGAGCCTGCACCTGTACCGTGGCGGAAGTTCATCGCCATGGAACAATCGGATCGCGCCCTGTTGCTCTACCTCTCCCAAGATGATTGTCTGCCATTTCACAGATTTTTCTTCGCCGAGCAGAGTGACTGGGACGACTTTGTCGCCCTTGCGCGCGGCAGGATAAAGAGCCAAAGGCAGGTTCCGGGGAAAAGTGGCAAATGACCCAGGTGCGGCCCGGCGAAAGTGGAGGAGAGGCGTTGTAAAGTTCTATACGGCGTTGCAACCTTCTGTGTTGCAATGGAAGGTTCTGTGTTGCGATTTCGACTTCCCTGTTGCAATGGAAGGTTCTATACGCCGCCGTCAAGTTCTACGGGCCGATGGAAGGTTCTACGGGCCGTTGCAAGGTTCTGTGGCGCATTGTAAGGTTCTGTGGCCCGATGGAAGGTTCTGTGGCGCGTTGTAACGTTCTATGGGCCGTTGCAAGGTTCTGTGGCGCGTTGCAAGGTTCTACGGCGCAACGGAAGGTTCTACGGCAAAATGTAAGGTTCTATGGCGCAATGGAAGGTTCCATTGCGACACAGCAGCTTACAGGGTGGTCTTCCCCCCTGGGTCGGCCTGCCGCACTATGGGGAGAGACACCCGGCGCTCGTCCGTCACGGCGACGGCCGCAAGATGCCGCGGGTGGAGACATGAATGCGCCGCGCCACGATCCTCGTCCTGCTTTCCGCCTCCCTCCTGTCCGCCCCTTCGTCGTCCCTCGGCCACATTTGGAGCCTTCTGGCGAGCTTCTGGACCGCCCCGGATGCCGTCGAGAGAGACCAACCCGCACCGACCTCGGATGAAGGATGCGGACTTGATCCATCCGGCAAGCCGAGGTGTACCCCCTAGAAGCCGACGGGCGGTGTGAAGACCAGACCCGGGTCGTGTTGGGCGCGGAACATCCAGGCGAGCAGGAGGCGGGCCATCTCGGCCGTCGCCGCCTGCCTCGCCACCGCCTGCTCGAAGAGCCGCAGCGCCTTCACGGCCTCTTCCTGGACGCCGTTCTTCTCGAAGAAGGGGGCAAGCTCCTCCGTGAGCCGCTGGACCTCCGCGTACTCGCCGCGCTCCAGGCGGATCGCCGCGGTCTCCAGCAGCGACAGGGCCAAGTCGTAGCCCAGGCCGTGGTGCTGGAAGCCTCTCCGCGCCTCGTCGAGAGCCTTCAGAGCCTCCTCGGTCCGGCCGAGGCCGGCGTCGATCCGCCCCTCCAGCCACCGGAAGCGGATGCGGTCCTGCTCGTCCCCGTTGATCAGCCGGCGGAGGATGGGGAGAAGCCGGCCGGCGGACTTGTGGCGCCCCACGTGGGACAGCGCCACCGCGAGGTTGAACCGCTGGACGGACTTCAGGCGGCGCTCCGGATGCCGTTCGATGCGGGGACCCACCTTCACCAGGATCCGGATCGCCTGGCGGTACTCGCCCATCGCGTCCAGGGTGAAGGCCATCTTCAGCGCGACGTGCTCGGGGCGGTGGGTGAGGGGCGTGGCCTTCTCCAGGAGGTCGATGGACTCCGCGAAGCGCCTCTGAGCGCGGCGCAGGGAGGCTTCGAGGTCGAGCAGCCGGCCGGGGTCGAGGAGCCGGTCCGGGTCGAGCCCCGCGGCGCAGAGGCGCTGGGCCGCGGCCAGGGTGCGGTCGGCCGCGGCCAGGCGGTTGCGCACGCGCAGGGCGTTCGCCAGGTGGGCGACGGCGAACCCGAGGAGCCTGACACGCCAGGGCTCCCAGGCCTCCAGATGCCGGGCGACCCTCACCGCGACGATGGCGAGGTCGAGAGCGCGGCGGGGGTCCTTGGAAGCCGCCCGCTCGCTCTCTTCGCAGAGCCGCTCGATGAAGGCCCAGCGCTGGTACTCGCGGCCGAAGCGGACGACGATCATCATGTCGGAGAGGGTCTTGGCCTCCTTGCTCAGGCGGTCCCACGATTCGCCGGCCTCCAGGCGGTCCAACTCGACCTCACGGGGGGAGGGGTACTCGGAGGCCGGGGGCACGCCGGGAGCGCGCAGCCGGGCGCGCAGCCGGCGGCCACACTCGGCGATGTACAGCTCCTGGTCTGCGATCACCTCGGGGTCGGCGGTCGGGTCGTCGTCGTAGGAGAGCGCTTCGAGAAAGGCCGTGACGATCACCACCTTGGCCTTGGAGTAGCCCAGGGCGGCGACGATCTTCTCGACGTCCTCGTCGGTGACCTTCTTGACCTGGGCGCGCTCGATGCTGCCGATCTCCTTGACGGAGAGACCGCTGGCCTTGGCGAGTATCTTGACGGTCTTGCGCTTCAGCACGCGCAGCAGGAGCAGGAGGAGGGAGCGGAAGGGGAGTAGGAGTCTCATACCTATATAGTTGCCGCAGCCCCCCCTTTTTTTGACACTCTCCCTGAAATTCGCAGAAATTCGCCAAGTGGAGAATTTTTGACCCACCTGTTTTGGTAAACAAATTGCCTTTTTTGGAGGGACCGGCTCAAAACGGAGCGAGGCTCCTTATCATGGTCCGCATGAAAAGACCGGAGACAGATTTCGAGGAGCAGACCCTTCCCAAGATCCTGGAGTTGCTGGAGAAGCAGGCGGACTCGTTGGACCTGGAGGTGGAGGCCCTCCAGGCGGCGCAGGCCCTGGTGGACCCCCCGCCGAGCCCGCAGCAGGTGGCCCGCATGAGAGAGCGCGAGCTGCCGGTCAGCCGCAAGGCCTACCTCCTGGGGCGCCTGCAGAGAGCCATCGTAGCCGTGGAGAACGTGGCCTCCGATCTGCGCATGGACCTGGAGCACGGCTTCGAGGACGTAGAGAGCTTCGACCTCATCGACGCCGACTACAACGCCATTGAAGAGGCCATTGCCCGCCTCACTCCTCCCTGATTGTCCTCCATGGGGGACGGAACCTCCCCGTCCCCCACACCCGTGTGGGGATTTCCTGAATTTTTTCACGATTCCAGAAGCAGATCAGTGGCGAAAAGTGTGCGACGCACACATTTTGGTCAAAAATTCAGTCCGAAAACCCATAGACAAGCCGTAGGCGCCACTCGTACACTCTCCTCGAAGGCGAAAGGAGAGGATTGATGATGCCAAACACGGTAGACCTGCATGACTGGAGCAACAGTAATGCAGAACAGGATTCCTACCCTGTCCGGCTGGGGAGAGGAATTGCAGCAATGAGGGAGCTTCGCCAGTTGAGTCGGAAGGAGCTCGCGAGCCGTCTGCGGGTGAGCGCGAATCGTCTGGGCTATTGGGAGCGTGGAGTGAACCGGCCGCCGGGCGACAAGACGATCGAGCTGTTGCGGGTGCTGGAGGTGACTCCTGACGAGCTGTTGGAGGCGGGCGAGGTGAAGACGTCAACCCCGTCTCCGGACATGGATGTCCGGGGACATTTTGAAAGGAGAAGGACGATGAGCAACGAGATGGAGCAGGAGCCGGTGGTTGTGGTGGAGCCCGACCTGAAGTCGGAGCGGGTGCAGGAGGAGTCGGTGGCGCCGGACCCGCTGGTGACGGGCGAGGACCCGGACCTGAAGTCCGAGCGTGTGCAGGACGAGTAGGACGCGCTGCGGAGGAGAAAGACCATGGGATTGAACAAGAGCTACGCGGACCTGTCGCGGGACTGGCGGGGTTTGCTGGACCGTTGCAGCGTGCAGATGCCGGAGCTGGATCTCTCCGAGTCGCCGTTGTCTTGGGCGCTTCTGGAGACCGAGGAGCTGCGGGAGATGCGGAAGGGTCTGGACAGCGCGCGCCGGAGGTTGACGCAACGTCTCAAGGAGGTGCGGGGGGTGGGCTTGGACGAGGCGCGGCGTCTGAAGGGGTTGTTGACGTGGCAGTTCGGTACGCAGGACCCCGGCGCCATGAGGAGCCGGGATGAAAAGAGCCTGGAAGGCTCGGAAAGGAGAAGGACCATGCGTGAGACGACACAGTCGGGGCAGTTGGGGGAGTGGCAGCGCCTGCGGTCGGCGTTGCAGATCAACCAGGAGGAACTCTCGCACCTGGAGCCGCATCGGACGCAGTTCGCGACGCTGGTGGGGCAGGCGGAGGATTTCTTCCAGAGCCAGGCCGCGCTAGCGGCGAGCAAGCAGGAGGCGTCGCAGCAGTTGGCGAAGCTGGTGTCGGACTGCCAGCGTATGGCGACCGTGCTGCGCTTCTCGCTGAAGCAGTTCTACGGCCCGAGCGCGGAGAAGCTGACGGAGTTCGGCATCCAGCCGTTCCGTGGGCGGAAGAAGCTGACTCCGCCGACCCCGCCGCCGGCGGAGTCGACCGAGCCGGCCGACCCCGTCCCGGCGGTTGAATAGCCTGATCTGAAGTCCTCGCGAGGGGGCGAAGCCGTTTTCCGCCCCCTCGTCTCTTTTCAGACGCAGGGATGCAGGAATCAAGCAGCAATCGAGCACCAGAGCATGAGGAATCAAGGGAAGGGAGGGGGCTCGCTGGGAGCGCCGGCGTCCCGCCGGCTCTAACCAGAGGGAGGGGGCGCCCTCTCCCGCGAAGAGTTTGTGAATTTTTGCCGGTAACAGTCTGGAGTGACAGGAGGGGAGCTGGGCCTGGATGTTGGTCAGGCCGGCTCGGCAAAGCCGGCGGAAGCACAGAAAGATAAATTTCGAGGGCTGTGGTGTTTGCTGCGTCTTAACCGCAGCGTCGTTAGTGGCTATCCGAGCAGCGTGCTGCCAAAGTGCAGAAGGTTATAAGCCAGCGCCGACCAGAGCACGACACAGCGCACCTTCTCGAGGCCTCGCACCGTCAGCCGGCCCAGACCTCGATAGCTCTTGAGGTCAGCATTGACCGTTTCGCTCGTTGAGGCTCTTAACTTGTAGATCTCCTTGCCCTGCGTACTGCCCATGCGCCGACGCCAAGCTGCCAACACAGGACTGTCCTGCGGCCGAGGTTCATAGGGGTTGCTGCGCTTTTCACCATTTTTCGGTGGTTTCGGCGGCACGTAGAGAGTCACCTTGGGTTCACAGCGCTCGATCTCCTCCAGGTTCAAGTAGCCGCCGTCGAGCAGATGCTCTCCGACTTTATGACCACTGCGCTGCTCCACCTGCTGGCGCATCGGCTCGCTCTGGCCCGTATCAACACCCCGAGTGCTAACTTCGACTCCGACAATCGCACGCGACTTTGGATCACTGGCCAGTTGCACGTTGTAGGCTGGGCGAAACCCGCCATCGCCCATCTTCATGACCGCAGCTTGTGCATCGGTCGTGCTGACCCGGATCTTCTCACGCCACAACGCCTTCTGCCGGGCCGAAATATGGCGCGGAGAGGACTCCAACTCTGGCAAGCGCTCCAGAGCCTTCTGGACCCGTTGCTCGCGCTCCCGGGCTGCCCGCTCCCGCGCCGCCTTCTGGCGTGCCGACAACTGGGCTGAGAGGCCGGGATCTTCCAACTGCTTCCGCAACTCTGCCACATGGGCTGTGGCCTGCTTATGGAGCTCCTGTAAGCGGCTTCTGCTCCGGTAGCTGCTCGAGCCGGCAAACGCTCGCACCCGGGTCCCATCCTGGCTGATACGCCACACCTGCACCAAGTCCTGCTCCACAAGTACCGCGATCAACTGCGTCAGAAGCTCGTCCAAGGCCGACCCATGACTGACCCGGAAGTCACTCAATGTGTGATAGTTAAGGCTTACACCTCCACACAACCACAGGTATTCGCGGTGCTGCTCACACAAGCGCGCCAACTCCCGTGCACTGCCCACTCCCTGAGTCGCGCCATAGAGCCACAGTGCTACGAGCAACCGCGGATCCGTCGCATTACGTCCCACCTGCCCTTCGCGAGCCCGAATCCCGGCATAAAACCTCGACAGATCCAGCTTGCCGGTCACCTCCCAGATCATCCGTACGGGATGATCCTCAGCGACCAAGTCATCTGGACACTCCATCCGCAACTCCACCTGGCTGCGCTCCGGACTACGTAACCGCAGCTTCTCTGTCTCCGCCTTGCTTTTCTCCGGCTCCATGAACTCCATGATCGCATATCAGAGAAAAATTCACAGGCTCGAAGCGGGGGAGGGACGGGGAGGGGTCTTTTGTTCATTGAAAACTAGCAGGAGCCGCGGCTGCCGGGTCCAAGGCCACCGCCGTTCCGAAGAGGCCCGCCTGCCGGGGAGGGGGCGGTCCGGCGCTGGGCGTGCGCCGGGGACCTCTATGCTGTGGACCTCCCCGGTTGTCAGTGAGTATCGGGAGGATCGCCGGGCGTCTCCGGCATGTCGGGCATCTCGGAAGCCTCGGTCTTTGGCAGGTGGTGTGTCTTCACCCTCGTCTCCTTTCTGCGCGTCATCGCAGCATCGATACCGCGACTCTACAACAAAGATGACGGCTTGAGAAGATGGGGGAGGGTGTGGAGAAGAAATGACGCTGATTTGTGTAATTTGGCCATCTCGACCTGCTGCCGCGCTCGTCCTGCGAACCTTTCTCCTTCAAGCGTCTGAAGGAGAGAAATCTCTCCGGTCTTCAAGGACGGTGAAAAGAGCCAATAGCATTCGAGTCCTCCTGCCGCCGGTTGCGGCCGCCTAAAACAGCGGCCGCGATTGACATCGAGGCGCCTGCGTGCCTACACTTTCCAAGTCTCAAGATACAAGAAAGTCTTGCGCCGTGTGCGTCGCAGGAAATGTGGGCCTTGTAACAGAGGCAATTACGGGCTTTACTGTACGGAGGCTGGTCCGGAAAAGCGACTCTCAACCCTGGATTGCCAATGTCTTATTACAGGGCGAGTCCTTTCAGGCCTATGACTTCTGGCGGACGAAGTTGGTTGTCTTACGTAAGGATAAAGAAACTCCTGATAAGCAGGAGCAGGAGGTCGATCATGTTTCTCGGAAGTCTCCCGCTGACAACCGACAAATCCATTGTGACCAATGATTCTTGGTTCCGGCTGGCCTGTAGTAAACGCTGGGATTGGGCCTACTAAGATGAGCACTGCATTGATAGTATCATTTGTTGTTGGCGTCCTGGGGTCCCTTGCTGCGGCATTCCTGTTTCCCTCCTTGCAGATAGGCGTAACAGCAGCCCTAATTCGGCTACTTGGCTGGCTGCCGATCAGGAGGCAAGCCTCGTTCGACGGCCTCTGGAAAGCCACTTGGCACGTCGATAGTCCGAAATACCCCTCCCAGGTAATGGACGAGAACGTAAGGGTAAGACAGCTTGGCAACCGCGTATACGCAAAGTTCAGGGCCGAGAAGCTTGCCTGTCATCTTATGGGAACAATCGAGGATCGCTATATTACCGGTACTTGGTACGATGAGGTCAAGGGCGGTTATCACGGTGCTTTCCAGCTCATCGCAGATATAAGCGATCGCAATCATCTAAGCGGGCTATGGATTGGCTACTCCACCAGTGGGATCGTGAAATCCGGTGCTTGGGAATGGGAGCGTAGGAGTGAATGATTGCCCAACCCACCGTGGTGCCTGGCCGCTTAACCAGTAGAAAGCGGATAATCCAAGATGAAAATCAAAGAAGAAGCCACCTTCTCTTCTGTAGAAGATCTGGTGAAGGTCCTTGGCCCTAAGCCGAAAAGAAAGACAAAAACGTTATCCAGGCCTGGACCCGACTATGACTATCCCCTGGCTTTGTGGTTCAGGGGCGAAGATGTGCTCCGTGATTCAGGGAATCTTGTGCCAAGTATCTTCAGAGCTACAGAGGACGACAAGATCCATGATGAAATAGGTATGTTCAATGTCTTTCGCATGCGATCGAGCGACTATCGATCAACCTGTCACACTACGCTCGATTGGCTTTGCTTGATGCAGCATTATGGCCTACCTACTAGGCTGCTGGACTGGTCAGAGAGTCCTTTGGTTGCCCTCTACTTTGCCGTTCAAGACGAAAGATATCACTCCCGCAAGGCCGATAGCAAAAAAGATGGCGTTGTTTTCGTGTTGAGTGCACGGAAACTGAACGGTGCTACAGATGTATTTAAAAACAAAGCCCGGGTGGGTATACATGTTCCGGAGAACTTCGAGGCGGTCATCAGGGCGGAATGTGCCGATCGGTCGAGTTTGGAATCACTGGTGGGCGCTCGGGTTGTGCGGGATTGTGATCAAAGAGATGGTATCAGGCCGAATCTTGAAGATATTCTTAGCAATCCTGGTGAGGTTGTTAATCAGAGGTTTCTCGAGAACCTTTGCAAGCCAACAGCGATTGTTCCATTTCGCAGTAATGGCCGAATGGTTGCCCAGTATAGTCTGCTTACAATTCATGGAGGAGTAATGGAGCAAGAGCCTCCACGAAGTACAGCTGAGGCTAAGGCAATTGGTCGTCCAATTCATTTGGATGATGTAAATAATGAGCTTGTAAAATCTGGGAAAGAACCTATCCTATATGGCTATAGAATTCCTGCCGAGGAGAAGCAGGGAATCAAGAAGCAGTTGGAGCAGCTTGGAATCCATGAGGGCACTCTCTATCCTGAGATTGAACGGCAGGCAGCCCATTTGAAGCATGTCTGGCAGGTGGCAAAAAAGGTGAGAGAAGTCCCAGGAAGCGCATAAGCTCTCCTACCGCTGAAGAAATGCGATTTGAAAATCTTCTCACAAGCGCGGATCGCGAGGGTCTGCGAGGGTGGCTCGCGAACAGCCCGACTGGTGATCTCTTCGTGTGCCTTGAGCATCCACACAGCGGAGGCCCCGGGCCGTGGTGCCTGATTCGATCGATCGAGGAGCTTGACGCCATTCTCGCCGCCGCCGATTGCTGGCAGGAGTTGGAGCTGGATGTCTTCAGTCAATCGCAATTTGCCCTGCGAGGGATTGCTGACGAACGTCTTGCCCACCGCGCGGCAACGGAGCTTCCCGATGGGGATTGGTACGCCGTCGTAGCACTCCCGCCGGACAGGCCGCCTGCTCAAGAGCTTGAAGTCATCGGAACGACGGATGAGAAGGGAGAGCTCGCCGACCTCATCCGCAGCGCCTCAGGCGCTCCAGTGGGGGTGGGCTTGCACCCCTTGGAAGGTGGGCGCGATTCAAGAAGGAATGCCGAACTGGTCTTCTACGTCGGTTTGCACCGGAACCGGAACCAGTGGCCACCCTATAAGTAGACCGCCGATCAACAACCTGGGTACCGTGCCCTGGAGGTGCTTGAAGGAGGAGGCTTTCAGGGCTTGTCAGAAATCCAGGGCCAGCGGCGAAGAACAGGAAAGGTGGTTGTCAGAGGTGACGCCACGACTCCAGTCGGAGGTAAGCCATGAGACGGCATTCGCTCTTGCTTCTGTTCCTCGCCGGTATTCTCGTCTTGGGAGCTTCCTGCCCGCCGCCTGTCCCGCCGGGCGCAACACTGACCGCGCGAACGGAGCGGTCCCAGACCGATGCAACGCTCATCGTCAAGGGCCATGGCTATACGCCAGGGCAGGGCGTCACGATTACGATCCAGAATGTGCCGGGCAAGAGTGAGAATACGATCTGTACGCGATATCCCAATCCCGCAGGAGACTTCGAGCTCCAGGAGCCCTACGCGTTGAAGCAGGTCCCCGCCGGTACCGATCTGCCGGATGTGGTCGTGATCGGGCGCGATGCTTCGGGGTGGTCCTTGATCGCCACGACCAGCGCCAGCCCGTACGTGATCCGCTTTTAGAGAGTACCGGAGGGGCAGGGATGCGGACGGAGCTACTCTTCGGACCGAGAGAGGAGTAGCATTTCGGAGGAGCCAGAAAAGGTGATGGGCGTTCCTGGAGTCGTTTGCAAGGGGAACTGCTATGAGAGAGCTATTAGCGGCATTTCGCTGGCAGGACGCGGATTGGGTAGGAGTTGCGCTCACTGGAATAGGCTTGATCGGGGCGATAATCGCCTTTATTCTTGGCCTGCTCCAGTACCGACGCGCTCAGCTTTGGAAAAGGAAAGAGTTCGTAGCAGAAGAAATGAAGTATTTCTTCGCCGATCTTCGAGTTCGCAACGCTCTTCTTCTCATCGACTGGGGAGTGCGCCGGTTGGATCTATCTCTTCGATCAGAGCTTCCACCTGAGCAATGGCCGGTTGTGACGCGATCTGAACAGATTTCAGCGCTGAGGCCGCACACTCTTCTTGGTGACGATGACGAAGCCGCCAGCGATGTCGAGGCCACGAGCGAAGTCGCCGCGAGCGGGATCCTGAAATTCAGTCCGCTTGAAGTCTATATAAGAGATACCTTCGATGTTCTGCTCGATTACTTCGAGCGATTCGCTGGCTTTGCCGATGCCAGGCTGGTGGGTGTCGAGGATCTCAGGCCCTATCTGAGCTACTGGATACACGATATCGCGAGCGTGAAGGGGCCCCCCGAGGACATTCGTTGGACGTTGGCGCTGTTTACTTACATCAACGTCTATGGCTTTAGTGGAACGGTCGCCCTTTTCAAATTGTTCGGCTATGATATCAGAGTCGGAGGCGCTCGCTGGGAGCAGCTTGTGGCTCTCCAGCCAGATTGGGAGATGATTCCTCAACTTGAGGCGAGCTTTTCAAAGATGATGTCTGACCAGGGCGCTGACCAGACAGCAAACCATGAGCCCGATCCAGAAACTCTTCGTAGCACTCCTGCCGCGCCGTTGGGCCGAATCGATGGAGGCTGAATCCCGGTCGTGGAAGGTGCAATGCCCCTGCGGCTTGTCCCGGTCTATCTGGGACGTGGGTGGCATTCGCTGGAAAGCCATAGGCCCGTCGCGCCACTTCTTGACCTGTCCGCAGTGTGGCCAGCGCTCCTGGCACACGGCTTCGCGCGATCGAGCCGGTGAATAGCGATGCCAAACAGCGCTCAATTCCCACATGACGTCGTCGACGCGTTCAACAGCGCGAAGATCATCGGTGTGCGATCGGGCTCGGACCACAAATACACGGGGGTATGGGTTGTGGTCGTGAATGGAAAGGTGTATGCCCGCTCGTGGAACGACAAGTCGACGGGTTGGTTCCGCGCCTTCAAACAGGAGCCGGAGGGCTGGGTGCAGGTGGGATCGTTTGAGCTCCCGGTCCGGGTCAGGTTCCCTCGCAACGCGAAAGTCCTTGGTGCGGTCACGAACGCCTACGCGCAGAAGTACAACACGAAGGCCTCGCGGAAATGGGTCGAAGGCTTCGCTGAGCCGGCGCGCCAACTCACGACGCTCGAATTCGTACCCCGGTAGTTCGAGCGCGATTCAAGAAGAAACGCCGATCTGGTTTTCTACGTCGGTGTGCACAGGAACCGGAACCGCTGGCCGCCCTATCAATAGACGGCTGATCAACAGTCTCTGCAATTTCAGGCTCTTCTCTGTCACCTACCTGGTAAGCAACGTTGGTGCTCAGGCCACGTTCATTCGTGCATGGCAAGCATCAGCACAAGGAGGAAGCGATGACAGGAGGGGACAGCGGTGACGCGGGCACGAAGGGATCCGGCAGCGCAGGTGAGAGAGAAGTCGGGGATCGCGGTACCAAGGGGACCGGCAGCGCCGGCCTGACCTCGGAAGAAGGAGGGGAGGCGGGAACCAAGGGAATCGGCCAGCCCCAGCCGGAATGGGGTGATAACGGTACCAAGGGTACCGGTAGCGCGGGATGATGCGGGCGGTCATCGCGGGCATTGAGACCGTGACCCCGGTGCCCTGCCCAACCGGAGATGGGTTCCATCCGAACCTGAAAGTCCATCCGTGGGCAACCTTCTCGGGTTCATTTCCGCAAGCGCTTGACAAAGAAGGATAGGCATGGCACTCTGAACTTAGCTAACATCGTCATTCAGATAGAAAGGAATGCGTATGACTCAATCATTCCCTTCCTCAGACTGGCTCGATGGCTATCGGAACGCGCAGGCCGAGCTGCTCGCGGACGATCCGGTATTCGCCGCCTGGCTCGACCAGGAGTACGTGCCGATTGCTGGCGCTTGGCTCTACTGAATGGCGGTCACCGGGTCTTCGGTCGAAGGCCCTGAGTTCCGGACCCTGCTCCAGA
Organism: Thermoanaerobaculia bacterium; assembly: GCA_036266195.1. Classification (GTDB taxonomy): domain Bacteria; phylum Acidobacteriota; class Thermoanaerobaculia; order Multivoradales; family UBA5704; genus DATMER01. The sequence continues at coordinate 13,627 of DATANP010000291.1, forward strand.
GGGCTGAAGCTTCCGTCGCAAGAATCGAAGCTGCCAATTGGGATTTCGCGCTTGTCCCCGAGCTGTTCTCTCCTGACGCTGCCGCCGACGTTCTCGCCAAGCAAATGGTTCATGTTTTCGATGGGAAGACCGTCACGAGATTCGGCAGACTGGTAATGGGCGGAGTCGGACCGCGCTTCAACTTAATGGGACCTATCTTCTCGCACGCGAAGTTTCGCGTCTCAAAGACCACCATCATCGATGAGGTAGAAGATCAGCTAGGTACTAAAGGTTTAGCCGACTTCCCGGAGTTCCGCGCTCTGGGGAAGCCTCAGAAGGTTGAGTTCTACAATTATACTCTACTCTACAACATCCGGGAATTTGCGCGTTGGTTCCTTTTGAACGGCTCTGGCTGTTTTCCGAGCTCGCTCGAATTCATCGTCCGATTCTTCGCCGCGGGGAACATCATCCAGAGCAACATGTACGAACCGGCGGTCCCTTCCAAGAACAAGAAACGGCCGGCCATCATGGAGTCCGAGCTCCTGACTGTGACGTACAGCGCACGGGAGTTCGAATGGATGGACACGCCGCTCTTCGGCGGCTTGAACCCCAACACCATCCTGCTTGAGTACGTGGCTACGCCCAAGCCCAGCAAGATCTCGCACCCTTACCTGAAGTTCGACGGCGAACACGCAGTCAAGCTTGGCGGCAAGCCCTATTACATCCGGCGGTTCAGTGGCATCGCTCCTAAGAACGGCGTTCGTCATGGCAGCGTGCCGCAGGAAGGGCAGGACTTCAGGGTCTGAGCCATGGACAAACTCGCCAAGCGAGCTTGCGACAGCTCGTATTCTTTCGATCTCAATGTGCGCGGCTGGATTCCGCCAGAGCTTTCGGGGTCCTTGGTGGTGGCAGCCAGCCGTCGCGATAAGCAGAGAGCGAAGTTCTCCCGCTGGCACGATGCACAAGCGGACCTCATCCGGCTCGATCTCTTTCCCGGTCGCTCTGGCCGGATCCGGGCCCATGTCTTGGCCGTGGATTCCCGGCGCCTGCCGACGGCGCTCAGCCAGAAGGCACCGGGAGAAGGTGGCCCTGCCGCCCGGATAGGAAACGAGACCCAACCCAATCATGGAGTGAACATCGCAGGCAATTCGCTGTGGGCGACAAACCTCCTCTTCGGCGCGCCGGTGGAACTGGACCTCGCCAACTGGCAGCCGAGGCGCGTCCTTTGCTACCTTGAACCGAATAGCATCGCGCCGCGGGTCAGCACGACTTCTCACTTTGCCTGGAGCCGGGATGGCCGTTACGCCTACTTTCACCAGTCCCTGCTCGAAGCCGAGCGCAACGGCGATCCCGTTCTTGCGGCCGACCTCCATCTGATTGAACTGGACACGGCCACCGGCAGCGAACGCCTGTGGCGATTGGAGCCGCCCGCCGACGATGCAGACTTGGCTGCGGCAAACTTCCACTCGGCCTTTTACTTCGAGGAGCGAGGACGGAAGTACGTAGGGCTCCTCAAGACGGGCGCGATCATAGAAAATCTCAAGTCTCATCAAGAGCCGCCGGAACACGCCGTCACCTGTTCGCCAGTGTCGACTATCTGGATCGTCGAGATCGATCACGCGAAGGCGACCCTCGTCGCCGAGACTCTGCCGGGAATCCGCGACCTCAACGGGATCGCGCTTTCCCACTTGGATATCGACAACTCGGAGGGTGACGGGTTCGTGCTCTATGCGAACTATAAGGAGGCGGATGTCGCCGAAGAGACACATGGCCTCAACGTCTACGATGAAGCACCCAGCGAAGTCTCCGAACACTACTCGGGGATGATCGTCGAGGCGTTGAATTATGGCAAAGTGCTGCGCTACGCCCGCCGATCCAACGGCTATGAGCTGAAAACCTTCTGCCGACCCTACGACCCGGGCCATACCTCGCTCGGGCATTCATGGCTTCCGATCAACATATCCTTGGATGCGAGCCGGACGCATCTGTATTGCACCTTCAGCGGCTTCCGGCCGCGGCTGCTATCAAAGCACATCGCCGCCGCCTATCCCCATCGGAGCGTGGATCCGCAACGCATTCGCTTCGTGCCATCGCTGCTGATGCGCTTCCGCGCCGATACGCTTGAGCCTGCTTGTGGCTCCGGCCGCGATTACATCAGCTACACGGAACCCATGGCCTTGGCTGTCGTCGGTGATGCCGCAACCGGTTACGTCTGCACGTTCTCACCTGAGATTGGACTGAGGATCTATAGAGGTTCCGATCTTGCGGATATGATCTGCCATGCCACGTCTGCCAGTCTCTGGCACTGGGAAGACAGCCACTTCCGCCCGGAGCCGGCTCACATGGTATTCGCGCCGAGGTGAGCATACCCGTGGCCGATCGGATTGTTCTGACCGACGAGCTGTATCTGGGTATGATAGAGCATGCCCGCCGCGAGGCACCAGCGGAAGCGGTCGGCGTTCTCGGAGGATCTCGCGAGGGTGAGGCCACCAAGAGGATCGAGCTCACCAACCTTGCCTTTGGAGACGGGTTCTTCGTCGACCCCTACAGCCAGTTCCGCGCCTTCAAGACGTTGCAGGAGAAGGAGCTGCTGCCGTTGGCAATCTATCATTCACATCCTCACGGTCCGCCCGATCCCTCCGGAGTGGACGCGTATTTCGCCCTGCGGCTCAATTTGATCCAAATCATCGTTTCCCTCCGGCCGAAGAGCGCCGGCCCCAGCATGCGCGCCTTTAGGATCAGGCCCGAGAGACTGCAAGAGATTCCGCTCCTGCGTGCCACGTGAGCCTGGGGATTGCGGAGCGTCTGAAACATGAACACGAAAACGATCCTTCTCGCGCACGGCATCTTCCGGTTCGACAAGCTGAGCGAGGTCTTCCGAGAAGACTTTGGCATCGACGTGGGACCTCGCTACTTCGACGGCATCGCTGATAGCCTCCGAGCACACGGCTTCGACGTCCACGAGCCTGATGTGAGCTTCGCTGGCTCTCTCAGCGAACGAGCGGGCGACCTTAGGAATCGGCTCGAGCGGATTGTCGCTGCCGGTGCCCAGTCCGTTCATATTATCGCGCACAGCATGGGAGGCTTGGATGCCCGGGTGGTTCTCGCCGAACACCCAGAGCTCGCGACACGCGTCAATTGTCTCACCACGATCGGCACTCCACATCAGGGGACCACGTCCGCCGACCGCGGGCTGCAACTTGGCGGCCGCCTTCTTATCGCTTCATTGTTGCGAATCATCGATCTTCGCGGATTCAAGGATCTCACGACCTCTGCCTGCCACGCGCTCAACGATCGCATCCGGGATCGTGAGGTGACCAACCAGGTTCGCTACAGGACTGTTGCCGCCGTCGAAGATTTGCAACGCACGACGCCTCTGCTGCAACCGACATGGATCCAGCTTCTTCGCGATGAGGGCGAAAGCGACGGAATCGTTCCGCGGAGCTCTCAGGCCTGGGTGCCGATGCTTGTCTCGAAGGATGGCAAAAGCAAGAAGATTGAACAGATATCGTTCCCAATGCCGGCGGATCACTTGAATGAAGTGGGACTCTGGGATCCAGGAGAACTAATCGGTGGCGTTACAAGACCGACCCTCGAACAGCGCGTAAAGGACTTCTACCTCCACCTCGCGGTGACGGGTTAGTTGTCATTAATCACAGGCCATGCGGCGATCCTGAGGTTACTGGATCATCCATAATATCGCGAGCGTGAACTTGAGGCGAGCTTTGCAAGAATGATGTCTGACCAAGAGGTTGATCAGGCAGCAACTCCAATGAGCCCGATCCAGAAACTCTTCGTAGCAGTCCTGCCGCGCCGTTGGGCCGAATCTACAGAAGCCCTTTGTCCTCCGCGTAGCGGAGAAGAGCGAGGCGACCGTCCACTCCGAACTTTTCATAGATATGGCTGAGGTGGACCTTGACGGTCTGCTCGCCGATGGAGAGCCTGGCGGCGATCTCTTTGTTGCGCAGGCCGCGGCCGATCAGGATCACGATCTCTTTCTCGCGCGAGGTGAGGAGGGCCATGGATTCGCTGGCTCCTTCCTCACGCCGCGCCATTTTCTCGATCAAGTTTGCGGCCGAGCGCTTCTCCAGCCAGAGCTCGCCCGCGTGTACCTTGCGGACGCACTGCACCACGCTTCCCGAGGCCATCTCTTTGAGCACCACGCCGCGCACCCCGAGGCGCATGGCCTCGAGGATCTCGGATTCCTGGATTTCCGCCGTGAGCAGGATCGTCCGTGTGGGCAGGCTCTCTCCGGCTATGGCACGCAACACGGCAAGGCCGTCGAGGCCCGGCATGCGCAGGTCGAGGATCAGGACGTCAGGCCGGTGCCGGCGCACGGCGTCCAGGGCTTCGGCGCCATTCGCGCAGATGGCCGCGACTTCGAATCCGTCCTCGGCGCGGAGCAGGTTGACGAGCGCATCCAGGATCAGCGGATGGTCGTCGGCGAGCACGATCCGGATCGGCATCAGGACCTCCCAGCCGTTCCAGGAACGGCCACTTCGAGAAGGCTTCCTAGGTCATCGATCCATATTTAATTGTAAATATCGATCGAATCGATCGAATTAGACGAAAGTATTAGAAGAAACCACCCGTTTGGGGAATGGCTATGTCGGCGCGGGACCTGTAGGCTGGGAATCATCGTGGAAATGGGAGAAACATCCCGGGTACCTTGCGGTACAACTGCGTCCATTCTAGAAGGAGAGATACCATGAACACAAAAGCGCTCAAGCTGCTTGCGCTCGCCGTCATTGCTCTGATGAGCCTGGTCCCCGCCGCCTGGGCGGGCAAGACCGGCACGATGAGCACCCCCATTCTGAGCTGCGGCGCGATTACGTCGGTGTCCTTCGACGTCGGCGTCTGCGCCGGCGTCACGGGAGCGCCCGCGGGCTTCTCGCTGCAGTGGATCACGGCCGCGCAGCTCGCCAACGGCCCTGACGGCATCGCGGGCACGCTGGACGATAACACGTGGCCGCTCTCGGAAAGCCTGGACCTGTGCAAGGCTTCGTTCTCCGGCAATGCCAACGGGTCCTCGTACAACCTTGCCGCGAGTCAGTGCATCTCGGTGCAGCTCGGCGACAATCTCTTCGACGACCCCGGCGCGTCGAGCAACTGCCCGAGCGTTCCGCTGGCCTGCGGCACGACCTATGCCGTGCGCGGCTTCGCGCACGCGACGTCGTCCCTGAACCGCAGCGCGTTCACACCGAACCTCTTCTGCGCCACCGAGGCTTGCGAGACGTCCACTGGCTGCACCTACACCCAAGGGTACTGGAAGACGCACGGCCCGATCCCCACCGGCAACAACGTGAACGAGTGGGCGGTCACGAGCCTGACGCTCGGCAGCGTGGTCTACACGGACCTCCAGCTCCAGTCGATCTTTGATCAGTCGGCAGCCGGCAACGGCCTTGTCTCGCTGGCGCACCAGCTCATCGCCGCGAAGCTGAACATCGCCAGTGGCGCCGACGATTCCAGCATCGCGGGGGCGATCGCCTCGGCCGACGCGCTCATTGGCGGCCTGATGGTTCCGCCGGTCGGCGCGGGGTCTTTGCCGCCGTCGGCGACCTCGGCGCTGACGAGCGCGCTGACGCTCTATAACCAGGGTGATATCGGTCCCGGCCACTGCGAGTAGGCGATTCGGGGGTCTGTCCAGTGCCCTGGGGTCGGCTGGCAGACGGGAGTAGTTGCCCTTGAGACCGCCAGGAAAGTAGCATCCGCGGCATGACAAGAAAGCTTGCTGCCGCGGGGCTCCTGCCCGCACTGTTCTGTCTTCTCCTCGGTGGTTGCGCCCAAGGCTCTCAGCCGGCGCAGACCGCCGCCGCGCCGAATTCGTCCGCGGAGTCACGGGACGAGCCGACCCGCCTTGCCGACGACTATATGCGTGAGTACGTCGCCCGCTTCCCCGAGGCGGCGGAGCTCTCCGGCCTTCAGGTCGAGCGGCATGACGGGCTCACCGACAACTCTCTCGCCGCTCTGGCCGACTGGCAGCGGTTCGAGGACCGCCTCGCCGAGCGGCTGGCTGGCCTCCGGCTCGCCGACTTCGAAGGGAGGCCGGAATGGGTCACTCTCGGCTTCCTGCAGGAGGCGGTGGCATCCTCGCGGCAGGCGCGGGTCTGTCGCTACGAGCTATGGCCGGTCAATCAACTCAGCGGCTGGCAGGCGTTCTTCTCGCAGCTCGCCGATACGCAGCCGGTCGGCTCGGAAGCGGCACGGGCGGACGCTCTCGCCCGCTGGTCGGGCCTGCCGCGCTATCTCGACACGGAAATCGCCAATCTGCGCGAAGGCGTGCGGCTGGGCTACACCGCGCCGAAGGGGAACGTGCGCCTGGTCGTCGAGCAGCTCGACGGCCTGCTGGCGACGCCGATCGAGGACTGGCCTTTCTATTCGCCCGCGCGCCGGGACACGGATGCGGCGTTCGTCGCCACCTGGCGCGGGCTCCTCGCGGACCAGGTGCTTCCGGCAGTCCGCCGCTACCGCGACTACCTCCGCGACGAGTACCTGCCGGCCGCCCGCGAGGCGATCGCGATCACGGCCAATCCCGACGGGGAAGCCTGTTACCAGGCGTCGTTCCGGGCACAGACCACTCTCGACCGGCCCGGCGCGGAGACCTTCCGGCTGGGCCGCGAGCGGGTCGAGCGATTCCGTGCCGAGGCTCTCGCCATCGGCCGGCAGGAGCTCGGCACCTCGGATCTGCCGTCGCTCGTCGAGCGCTTGAAGAGCGATCCGGCCAACCGCTTTTCGAGCCGCGAGGAGCTCCTCGCTTTCGCCCGCGCTGCCGTCGAGCGTGCCCGGCAGGGCGTGGGAGGTCTTTTCTCCCGAATGCCGAAGGCCGTGCTGACGGTCGAACCTTACGCCCAGATGCTCGAGCGCACGGCAAGCGACAGCTATTGGCCGGCCGCCGAGGACGGGAGCCGCCCGGCGACCTACCGCATCACGCTCTTCCGCTACGCGGATACCACCCGATCGAACGCCGAGATCACCGCGTTCCACGAGGGCTATCCCGGCCATCACCTGCAGATCAGCCTGATTCAGGAGCAGGCCTCGGCCCATCCGATCACGCGATTGGTTGGCAACGCAGGTTTCACCGAAGGGTGGGCGCGCTACGCCGAAGCCCTGGCCGAAGAGGCTGGCCTCTACAGCTCAGCCTACGCGCGCGCCAATCGCCGTCTCTGGCCATCGCGCGGCATGGTGGTCGATCCGGGCATCCACCTGTTCGGCTGGACGCGCGAGCAGGCGGTCGCCTTCCTGGTGGAGAGCGGCCGCTTCGGACGCCAGGAAGCCGAAGCAGGGGTCGACCGCATCGCGGTCTGGCCGGCGCAGCTCACGGCCTATGACACCGGAGCGATGGAGATCTTCGCGCTGCGTGAGCAGGCGGAGCACGCGCTCGGAGCGCGCTTCGACCTGCGCGCCTTCCACGACACCGTGCTCGGCAGCGGTGCGATCACCCTCCCGATGCTGCGCCAGAAGGTGGAGAGCTGGATCCGCCGCTCTCAGGAAAAGTGACAGAAGATCTCCCGTTAGGAAATCGAGGCACTCGCAACCCTGGTGGCGCTTGTCCTCCCCCGGGAAAATCGTCCGCGCCGCCAGGCAAGTGAGGTCTTTGCCCAGCCGTTTGCGTCATACGTAATCATAGGCGAGACGCAACGGGAGGAGGCAAGCATGAAAGGGATAGCGGAACCGGGAGCTCACACTCCGAAGGACCGGCCGTGCGTTGGGTGGTGGCACGTATTATCTCCAACCCTGGCGGCGGCGATGCTCATCCTCTCGTCCTCCTTCGCGGGAGCCGAGACGTTCGATCTTTACTTCTATCGCTACTGCAAGCCCGGAACGCTGTGCGGGCATGCCTCGGAGCAGGCTTACCAACAATACATCTGCCAGGCGGTCGAGGAGATGAACCTCATCTGGGAACCGAATGGCATTTCCTTCAGGCCGGTGGTCATGCCCGTGGATGGGACGAGCCCGACCAACACCGCTGGTCTGCCCATGGGCAAGGACAAGTATTACCAGAATCCCGGATGCAGAGACGACGATACCTATGAGCCGCTCCGCGTTCATTGGCGGGAGAACGTCGCCCAGGCGAACCCGACTGCGATCAGCATGATGCTCACCGGGCTTCAGACTACCTGCTGCTCCGGTATTCCGCGCACGTTCAAGAACCTCGAAAAAGCGTATGGCATCTACTGCGACGCGAACGTGAACCGCGGACCCATCAGCAACGGCCGCCTCTGGGCGCACGAGATGGGGCACCATTGGTGCTTGCCCCATACCCATTCCAAATGGAACGACAGCGCGGACGGTCAGAATCCCGCCTACGATTCCGATGCTCCCGTCGCAAAGGCGTGCAGCCAATGGAACGCGAACGGCGACGCGGTTGGCTGCGGAAAGGACCAGGACTGCATTGACCAGGGACTGGGCACGTGCAGCCTCACCGACGATCTCCTCCCGGTCGGGGACACGCCCGCGGACCGCCTCTGGTTCGAAGTGTGCAAGCGCCAGTGCGTGAACGATCCCGACAAGGCAAAGTGCAGCACCGACTCGGACTGCGGAGCCGGTCAAGGACCATGCAAGTGCGCCCCGGGTGCGGACGAGGACGAGAATGGCAACCTCGTGAACGGCCATACCTGGTTCGCCTCGAAATCGAGTGTGCGGGACATTGTGGGGACTTCGGTCAACATCAGCCAGGGAAGCCCGCACGCGACCTGGTGTGACGTCCAGATCAAGGACCAGACTGGGGGCATGACCCTCGGCTCGGACACCATGCCTTCGGTCGAGGTCACCGTGCGCGACATCATGTCGTACCACAAAGGAACCTGCAGTGGCCCTTACGTACGGTCCGGCATCCGCCAGGAGGCCTTCACGCCGGACCAGCTTGCCCGCATCGCGGAGTGCCGCCAGAAGATCAAACCGCGCGATGCCGTCCACCTGCCCGATGTCTGCGCCAACCACGGGGGCGACCATGACCATGACGGCCTGTGTGACAGCGACGACAACTGTCGCTACGACCGGAACACCTGCCAGACGGATTCCGACGCCGACGGGCGCGGCGATGTCTGTGACTTGTGTCCCCAGGACCCTGCACCCACCGGCGACCTCGACGGCGACGGCATCGGCGATGCTTGCGACAATGACAAGGACGGCGACGGCTGCTTCAACGATGCGGACGACCACCCCGACCAGAGCCAACTGCCGACCTATACGACCGTATTTTTCGGTTGCCCCACCGAATTCGACATCGGCTTCGTTTCCGATGCGGCCGACACCGATGGCGACGGCGTGCCGAACTGCGAGGATCCGGATGACGACAATGACGGTCTGTGCGACTCGCCGGGCCCGGGGTGCAAGGCGGTGGGCGACACCTGTCCCGAGGTAGTGGGTAGTTGCTCCAAGGCGGTGAGCAGCGGGCCCTGCCCGCCAAGCTGGTTCACCTGCGGCGGGCGGTGTGCGGAGCTCGTGCTCAAGGCGAATGCGGTCATCAATCCGGATCCGACGCGCGAGCTCGTCTTCGAACAGATCTGGATGGTCAACCGCACGCTGTTCGCAGCGCCCCTGCGGGGCAAGACGGCGGCCGAGAGCGTGATTGCGATCGCCCAGAAAACGATGGGCGGCGCCTCGACCTCGGGTGGCGCCCTCGCCGCCGTGAAGGCAGCGCCTGAGCGTTTACGGCTTGAGATCTGGCAGCGTCCGCGTGAGGGGGGCGAGCGCCTGGTCGCGATCGTCGGGGAGTACGATGCGGCGCACCTGCGGCTGGGCGAGCTCGTCCGCGGTGGCCTGCTCCGGCTCAGGCCGACGATGGATGCCACGGGCGCGCCGATGCTCGAAGTGGCGACGACCTATGGCGTCGGAATCGACGCTGCCCGCGAAGCCCGTGACCGCGACGGCGACGGGATACCCGACCTGATCGACAACTGCCTTCTCGCGCAGAACGCCAGCCAGATCGACGCGGACCACGACGGCTTCGGTAACGCCTGTGACGCGGATCTCGATGCGGATGGTCTGGTGGATGCGGACGATCTCTCCAGAATCGAGGCGTGCCAGGGCGCGGATCTGACCGTGGAGATTCCGGTTCTCGAGCCCGAGACGTTCGACGGCGAGCCGCTCGGCGAGCTGTTGCCCGAGCCCCGCAGTGTGGCAACAGTGCCCCCCGCCTCCTGCGCCGCGGCCGATTTCGACGGCAACCGCCGCGTCGACAAAGCAGACACGAGGTACGCGGCCGGAATGCTGGGCCGTGCACCAGGGCCCTCCGCTGTGGACCGCAGCATTCGTCCGCTCGCGCCCTCATCCAATCCGTCTGCGCCGACCCGGAAGGGCACCTCGTCCCGCCGTCGATGAGCGGCGGCGGGAGACGGAGCCATGGTCAGGAAATCGAGGCACTCGCAGAGTCGTTCGCGAAGGCTCGGGCGAGGGCGAGTGCCACCGGGGTCCCCATGACGAAGATGGCGATCAGCGTCAGACTCCATTGCAGGGCAGGCAAGGGGCCGGTGTAGTTCTGGGGCGAGGCGATGGGCGGCTGCACCTGCCAGACCAGCGGCGTGATGGCGATTCCCAGCCCGGTCACCCCGTAGTAGAGGGCGCCCTCGCTCCAGTACGGACGGCTGGTGGCTGGCCAGGGAAGCTCCGGCACCGGGTGGCGCCGCTCCCACAGCATGTAGAGCACCTGGTAGAGAAGCACGGTGCCGAACCAGCCGGCGTAGTTGTGCAGGCCGACGCCGAAGTAGCTGCCGCCATCGTGCCAGAGCCAGTCGCCGCTGATCGTTGACTGGTAGGGGTCCATGGCGACATCCCACGACACCATGAGGAAGGTGGCGCAGACCGCCAGCGCCAAGGCACGCCCGGTGGTGCGCGGCGTCCGGTAGGCGCTGAGGACCATCCGCGCCAGCACCAGGCTGGCATAGCCCATGGCGATGTAGCCGCACTGGATCAACGGCGGCACGCCCAGGATCTTGGGGCCGAGGTGGTCCGTGTAGTGGTAGCGGCCGAAGATCAGCCCGGTGGCCACGCCGATGGCTTCCGAGGTGAAGCTCACCGTGAAGGCGATGACGACGAAGGCCATCATCCGCTTCCAGCCGAGGGTGAGACCGCCATGGGCAAAGACGAACAGCACCCCGCTGAGCAGCGTCAGTGTTGTGTTGAGCTGGTCGCTGATGCCCAGCCAGGGGGAGAAATTGAGCAGGAAGGTGACGATCAGCACGCCCGCGGTGAGGTAGGTCAGGGCGATGGTCGTCGAGCTCGGTTTGGCAAGGGGGGACGAGGTGGGACTCATGAGTTCCTCCTTTTCCGGTTGAACGGCGTTGATCTTTCTGGAGCGGTTTGCTTCGACAAACCGGAAGAGCAACGGACGTGCCGGAAGTGAAGAACCTCCTCGGAGCTCTCGTGAATCCGAGCTATCTCACTGCGCCTTTGTCACTTGTGGAGTTTTGAGGCCGTGCGGTCGCCGGAAGAGAAAAATGCCGCTCAACGTCGGCCGATGTCGCCCGACATAGGTCGCCATCCCTTCCCATCTTCAGGTTATAGCGCACCGGGGGGCTTGCGGCAAGATCCGGGTCGTGCCCTAGAGTCGCCGGCCTCGGCCGGACCCTCTGGCCGAGGCCACAAGGGAGGACGCGGATGAGCTGCTACGTGCTGGTTTTCCAGGAGATCGACCAGACGCAGGTCGCGGTCGTCGGCGGCAAGGGCGCGCACCTGGGGGAGCTTTCGCGGATCGAAGGCATCCGTGTGCCGGACGGCTTCTGTGTGACGACGGACGCCTTCCAGCGGATCCTGGCGGAAGCGCCGTCGATCCCATCGCTCGATACTCAGCTCAATGGGTTGTCGCGCCTGAAGCCTGACGATCGGGAGGCGATCCGCACACTCAGCGCGGAGATCCGCCGGACCCTCGAAGGGATCGCCATCCCCGGCGATCTGGCGGCGGCGATCACCCGCCCGCTAGCCCAACTCGGCGAGCAAGCCGCCTACGCCGTGCGATCCAGTGCGACGGCGGAGGACCTGCCGACGGCGTCCTTCGCGGGCCAGCACGACACGTACCTGAACGTCGTAGGGCCGGCGGCGATCCTCCAGCACGTCAGCCGGTGCTGGGCCTCGCTCTTCACCGAGCGGGCCGTGACCTACCGCCTGCGGAACGGTATGGACCATCGGAATGTCCGCATGGCCGTGGTCGTGCAGCAGATGGTCGTCCCGCACGCGTCCGGCATCCTTTTCACGGCCGACCCGGTCACGGGCAACCGGAAGGTCGCCTCCGTGGAGGCCAGCTTCGGCCTCGGCGAGGCCCTGGCCTCCGGCCTGGTGAACCCGGACGTCTACAAGGTGCGGGACGGCGAGGTCGTCGCCAGGGCGGACCGGCAGGAGCAGCCCGTGCTGACGGATGCCCAGGTCGTGCGGCTCGCGGAGCTCGGCCGGCGCATCGAAGCGCACTTCGGCAGCCCCCAGGACATCGAATGGTGCCTGGCCGACGACGACTTCCAGATCGTCCAGAGCCGGCCGATCACCACGCTGTTCCCCATCCCCGAGGCCGGCGACCAGGAGAACCGCGTCTACGTCTCCGTCGGTCATCAGCAGATGATGACCGACCCGTTCAAGCCCCTCGGGCTTTCGTTCTGGCAGATGACGACCCCACGGCCGATGGCCGAAGCCGGCGGCAGGCTGTTCGTCGACGTCACGGAGGCGCTGGCTTCGCCGGCGAGCCGCGCAAGCCTCGTGGCGACCCTGGGAAAATCCGATCCACTGATCGGAGACGCGCTCGAGACCATCCTCGAGCGCGACTTCATCCGCTCGCTCCCGGGCCAGGGGCCCACCTGGACACCGCCTGGCGGCGGGTCAGACGCCATCGCGACCGATCCCGCCATCGTCACGGAGCTGATCGAGAGCAGCCAGGCCTCCATCGCCGCCTTGAAGGAGGAGATCCGTACGAAGTCCGGATCGGCGCTGCTCGACTTCATCGCCGCGCACATGGAGGAGATGAAGCGGGTGCGGCTCGATCCGCGAAGCCTTCAGGTGATCATGGCGGGGATGCAGGCCGCGTGGTGGTTGAACGACAAGATGCACACATGGCTGGGCGAGACAAACGTGGCCGATACGCTCTCGCAGTCGGTCCCGAATAACGTCACGGCGGAGATGGGGTTGGCGCTCCTGGACGTTGCGGACGTGATCCGCCCGCATCCGGAGGTGGTGGCTTTTCTGCAGCACGTCGAGGACGATGATTTTCTGGACGATCTGTCCAGGCTCGCGGGCGGGCGGGAAGCGCGAGACGCCATCCAGGCCTGGCTCGACAAGTACGGCATGCGCGGCGTCGGCGAGATCGACATCACGCGGCCACGTTGGAGCGAACGCCCCACCCTGCTCCTGCCCTTGATCCTCGGCAATGTCAAGAGCTTCGAGCCGGGCGCCGGCGGGCGGCGCTTCGAGCAGGGGCGGCAGGAGGCCTGCAAAAAGGAAGAGGAGCTGCTGGCGCGGTTGCGGGCCTTGCCGGACGGGGAGCGGAAGGCCGAGGAGACGAAGCGGATGATCGATCGGGTCCGGACCTTCGCCGGGTACCGGGAGTATCCCAAGTACAGCATGGTCAGCCGCTACTTTGTTTACAAGCAGGCCCTGTTGGAAGAAGCCGAGCGCCTCGTGCAAGCTCGCGTGCTTCGTGAGAAGGAAGACATTTTCTACCTCAGGTTCGAGGAGCTTCAGGACGTCATGCGCACGAACCGGGTGGACGACCAGCTCATCCGGCAGCGCAAGGACGAGCTCAGGTCATATCAGGCGCTCACGCCGCCCCGGGTGCTCACGTCGGAGGGCGAAGCCGTCGCCGGGTCGTACCAGCGCGACGACCTGCCGGCCGGCGCGCTGGTCGGCTTACCGGTTTCCGCCGGGACCATCGAAGGACGGGCGCGCGTCATCCTGGACATGGCGGAGGCCGACCTCGAAGAGGGCGACATCCTGGTCACCGCCTACACCGACCCCAGTTGGACACCCTTGTTCGTCGCGATCAAGGGCCTGGTGACGGAGGTCGGGGGCCTGATGACTCATGGCGCGGTGATCGCGCGGGAGTACGGCTTGCCGGCCGTCGTGGGGGTGGAGCATGCCACCCGGCTGATCCAGGATGGGCAGCGGATCCGCGTGCATGGAACGGACGGGTACGTCGAGATCCTGCCCACCCCGGAATAGCCTCTATTAGAGCCCGTCCGGGATCAACCCTGGCTCAGCACCAGGCCTTCGAGGTCCGGGAAGACGCCGAGCTGACACCTCAGGCTGTCAGGGTTGACGACCAGGTGCACGCTGAAGATCGTTCCGTTCTTGAGGCAGCAGGTCAGGGCGGCGAACTGGGCCTTGCATGTGCGGTTGGCCTCGCACAGCAGGGTCCCGCGGCTGTCGCAGTTGAATTTCTGGATGCAGGCCTGCAACGAGTCGAACTGCCCCGCGGGAGCGCAGGTCGGGCCGGGCGTGGGGAGCTCCCGCTGGTCGATCACCTTGCCCGTGGCCACGTCGGAGACCACAAGGGCCAGCGAGCCGCCCTTCTTGACGACCTCGGTCCTGGAGGTGCTGGCCGTGCCGTTCTCCTGGACCCGGGTATACCGGAGCGGCAGGCTGGTATCCGTCTTCGGATCGAGCCGGATGAGGTCGTTCACGGCCTTGTTGGTCAGCGACGACGTCGTGCGGTTCTCCTCCTCGTTCAGGGAGAAGAGAAAGCCCTGCACGTCCGCGCCGTTGAGCGAGCCCACCAGCTCGGCCCTGGGATCCGGCGCCGGGGCCGGCGGCTTGTTGCAGGAGACCAGCAAGCCGAGCGAAAGCACGGCAAGAGTGAAGAGCCTGGGACGCATATTTCCTCCTTTCGGGAAACGATTAAATTGTCTCCACGGCAAGGAAGGCGTTCAGGGTAGCGAAACGTTACTGGATCACCGGCAGGTCCACCCACGACGCCTTCCCTGGCTGGCGCCACACCGTGAGGGTCGGCGCCGGGGTGAGCTGCGGCGTGCGGGCGTTCTCGCGGTCGGCCCCGGCGACCGTGATGCGGATGCGGTGGCCGGCCGCGAACAGCCGTGAGGTCGGGTACAGGTCGATCGCCAGCTCGACGGGCTCGCCCGGCACGAGCGGCTTCTGGTCACGGCGGAGGCCCGGATGGTACGGCAGCCCGATGGTGTCGTAGCCCGGATCGCCGGTCGCGCGGTTCGAGGCGCGGAGCATCCCCTCGCTCACGTAGTGGGCCTTGCCGTCGGGATCGACCTCCTCCAGGTAGACGAACACGTCGGCGTCGGCGGCCGAGGACGAGATCCACAGATGGGCGACCGGGTGCCCCGTGATCTCCATGGCGGCGGGGAGGGGTGGCGTGGTCCAGGTGAGCGACTTCGCGTCGTGGGCCGACATCTCGGGGATCACCTGGCCGAGCCCCCATCGGGGATCGGGTGACACCGCCACCGAGTAATCCACCTTCAGCTCATCCCGCCCGTCCTTGCCGCTCGTCTCCTTTGGCGCAGCCCTGTCGAGCGAACGCTGCGGTCCCATCCAGAAGGGCGTCCTCTTTTCCGTGGGCAGCGGCCAGCTCCTGGCCGAGCGCCAGGCCGTGGCCTCGGGGGCGCCGACCACGTAGTAGTGGACGGGGTCCTCTTCGAGGATGCCGTTGTCGATCCCTTTGAGCCAGTAGTCCCACCAGCGCAGGTGCTCGGCGGCGAAGTCGAAGTGGGTCATCATGGTGTGGGTCCACGGGCCGATCGAGAGGCGCTGCGGCTGGTCGAGGTTGTTGAAGAGGATCGTCTGGTCGCGCACATAGCGGTCGTACCACCCGGCAAGGTAGTAGACGGGAATGCGCGACTCGCGGATCTGGGGCAGCCAGGTGATGGGGGTCCAGTCGCGATAGACAGGGACGCCGGTCCTGGGGTCGACGTCGTCGCGGAAGGGGAGGGCGGCGAGGAGGAAGGCGACGCTGCGGTTCGCGCGGTGCTGCTCCAGGGCGGCCTTGAGGAGCGAGAGGTCGCGGTCCTCGTCCACGGGCACCATCAGGGGATCGTTGTCGCCCTGCCGCACGATGTGGCTCCACGCCTCGATGAACGGGCCGTGGAAGATGCCGCCGCGGTAGATGAGCTCGTAGACGTCGGTGCCGGCGACCTCGGGAAAGATCGCCTTGAGGTGGGGCGGCTTCTGGCTGGCGGCGAGGTATTGGGTGAAGCCGAGGTAGGAGCGGCCGTACATGCCGACATTGCCGTTCGACCACGGCTGGGCGGCGAGCCACTCGGTGACGTCATAGCTGTCGCGGGTCTCGTCGGCGCTGAACCACCCCATGTAGGTGCCGAACGACGCGCCCGAGCCGCGGACGTCGACGGCGGCCACCACGTAGCCGTGCCGGACGACCTCTCCGAGCCAATCTTCGGCGTCCACGACGGAGTACACCTTCATCCCGTAGAAATCGAAGAAGGCCCGCTGGTACCGGTGGTGCGTCCAGACGACGGGCAGCCTCTCCGTGGCCACCTTTCCATGGAGCGTCGGCCGCACGATGTCGACGGCGAGCCGGGTACCGTCGCGCATCGGGACGTACTGCGAGCTGCGCACCCATCCGTCGTAGACCGCCTCCGAGTATCCGGAGTATTTCCCGAATTCCGAGACCTTGGGAGGGGCGGCGGTGGCCGGCACGGCAGCGATCAGGACCAGCGTCAGGACGAACGGAAGGGACGGGTTGCGGACCATGGGACCTCCTCGGAATGGGAGCCGTAGACTCGGAGACTTCTACGAAGGAGAAGCCCGGAAGATTGCGGACTGAGAAGTCCGGCGGTCACCGGGGCAGCGAGACCGTGACCTCGGTGCCCTGTCCGGGCGTGCTCTCGATCCCGATGTCACCGCCGTGCGCGAGCACCAGCTTGCGGGCAATCGGGAGGCCGAGGCCGGAGCCGCGCGAGCCGCTTCCTTTCTGAAAGCGTTCGAAGAGGCGTGGCAGATCCTCGGGCGCGATGCCGGAGCCGCTGTCCCGCACCTGGATCAGCATCCGCTGCGGCTGGGCCTGGATCTCGACCGAAATGGTGCCCTCGGCCGGCGTGTGGCGCAGCGCGTTGGCGAGCAGGTTGAGCAGGACCTGGCGGATGCGCACCGGGTCGGCCTCGATCGCGGGAAGACCGGCAGGCACCTCGACGGCAATCGGTCGTGGCAGCGTCGCCGCGACGTCGCGGAGGAGGTCGCCCAGGTCGACGGGCTCCTTGCGCAGCTCGAGAGCGCCGGCCTCGGCGTGCGCCAGGGTGCCCAGGTCTTCGACCAGCCGCGAGAGGTGGCGCGTCTCTTCGAGCAGCTCCGCGAAGCGCGCCTCGTCGCGGGGGTACACGCCGTCGATCAGCCCCTCGATACGGCCCTGCAGGATGGCCAGCGGCGTCCGCAGCTCGTGGGCGACATCGGCCATCAGTTGCCGCCGCAGGCGGTTCTGCTCGGCGAACGCTCCGGCAACGCGGCCGAAGACGGTCCGGAAGGCCAGGGCGAGCGCCAGGATCAGAGCGACCGCCACCGCCGCGATCCCGAGCACCTGCTGCGGCGCCCGCCAGAGCAGCGAGACGAGAGTGCTGGCACCGATCGCGGCGAGGACGATCAGGGCGGCGAAGGCGCAGCCCATGCGGCGGACGGAGGACTGCAGCCCGCGGTGTCCTCGCCGGCTTCTGTAGACCCACGGCGGCGGGCCGTGCCGGCTCATTCGTCCACCAGCCTGTAACCGATGCCGTAGACCGTCTCCAGGTATTGCGGCGCGTGCGGATCGCGCTCGAGCTTGCGGCGGATGTTCTTCACGTGGCTGTCGATGGCCCGCTCATAGGCTTCGGCGTCGGTGCCGCGCGCGGCGTCGAGCAGCTGGGCGCGGGTGAACACCCGGCCTGGGTGGCGGGCCAGGGTGGCGAGGATCTGGAATTCGGTCGGCGTGAGATCGATCGGCTCGCCGCCGCGGCGCACGCTCAGGCGGGCGGCGTCGATGAGGAGATCCGACACGCGCAGGAGGTCGCCGTCGATGTGGCGCCGTTCGCTCCGGCGCAGCACCGCGCGGACGCGCGCGACCAGCTCGCGCGGGCTGAACGGCTTGGTGACATAGTCGTCGGCACCGATCTCCAGCCCCTGCAGCCGGTCGTCCTCGGCGACCCGGGCGGTGAGCATGATGATCGGTATGTCCGACTCCTTCCGCAGGGCACGCGTCACGTCGAGCCCGTCGAGGCCGGGAAGCCCGAGATCGAGCACCACGAGGTCAGGTCGGCGCCCGCGAGCTGTTTCCAGCGCGCGGACGCCGTCGTTGGCGACGATCACGTCGAAGCCGGCGAGCCGCAGGTAATCCCGCGCAATCTCGGCGATCTGCGGCTCGTCGTCGACGACGAGGATCGTGCTCAACGCTCTCCCGAGCCTCCTGATGAAGTCCCGCCGGCATCCCGTTCGTGAGCCTGCCGGTGCCACTCGTCAAAGTCGTGGCGCGGTCCGCACCCTCCGCCGTACCAGCCGGCGCGGCGCCAGAACAGGCCGCGGCCGGCCAGGAACCAGAAGAGGAAGAAGAGCGGGAAGAAAAAGAACCCCCCGAAGCCCCAGGGCCGGTGCCAGCCGTAATACGGGTACGGATAGGGATACGGATACGGGTTCGGGTTCGTCCCCGAGGGGGGAGCGACGACGATCTTGCCACTCTGCTCGATGCCGCGCTCCACGCCCGCCTGGTAGGCCGCGAATCCGACCATGGCAGCGAGCAGCAGCGCGCCGACGACAGCGGTCCAACGATAGTGGTTACTCATAAGAGCATCCTCCTTTCCACGGGAGAGGATGCACGGCCATTGTGGAGCGATTATGGAGACGCAGGCAAGACGTGACCGTCGATTCCGGAACGCTCAGCGATTGAACGGCTGTTCGTTGATCCAGTGGAACCCCCGGCTGATAAGGAGGAACCGGGAGTCGCCCATGCGCCGGAACCGGCCGCGGATCTGCTGACCGTTCACCGACGCCTCCACGGTGAGCACGTCCGGTGCGACCCGCTTCCAGGAGATGGCAGCGGCTTTCCACTCCGGCTCGCAGCAGAGGGTGAACGCATACGGCCCGGGGTCCGGCCGAAGCTCGTACCCGCGGACCAGGGTCTCGGGTGCGTACTGGATTCCGATCGTGCCCGGCCATTCGAAGACCAGCCGGCGCCACAGCGTCTTGTCCGTGATCAGCAGCGGCCGGACGGTCCCGTCGACCGCGAAATTCTCGACCTCCCAGGCGCCGTACAGCCGCTGCTGGTAGAGCGGGAATTCATACTCCATCTTGTCCGTGTAGGATCGGTGGAAGGCGGCGGCGACGATGAACAGAATGAAAACCGTGCGGAAGACCAGCGCGGCGCGGTTGGCCTTGCGGCTGGCGAAGAGCGGGCGCTGCTCGGCCGGCGGTACCCGGCGGTTCCAGACGAACAGGCTCGCGAGCCGCCGCAGGTCGGGAACGGCCAGGAAAACGGCCATCAGGAGCAGATGGGAGGAGAACAGCTTGACCGGCACGTCGTAGCTGAGGTTGAGCAGGACCACGTTGCTCATGACTCCGATGCACACGAGCGCGCCGGGCAGGGTGGTGCGGCGGGTGGCGAGCAGCACGCCGCCGAGCACCTCGGCCGCGCCGGTGAAGATGATGTACGGATAGGACGCGC
>DATANP010000292.1:0-20064 GCA_036266195.1 Thermoanaerobaculia bacterium
CCGTCGAGTTCACCGTGATCGGCGTCCCGTGCCTCGGGCTCAACGGCGGACCTGCGTTCAAGCACAACGAGGCATTCTCGTTTCAGGTTGCCACCGTTGACCAGGCCGAAACGGATCGCTACTGGAACGCGATCGTCGGCAACGGCGGCGAAGAGAGTGCGTGCGGCTGGTGCAAGGACAAATGGGGATTGTCCTGGCAGATTACACCGATCGCCCTGACCGAAGCGATCACCGATCCCGATCCCGCTGCCGCCAAGCGCGCGTTCGATGCGATGATGGAGATGCAAAAGATCGACATCGCTGCCATCGAAGCGGCGCGCCGCGGTTGACAGCTCTGCTTCAGGTCTCGTGGAGCAACACGTCTCTCGGATCCGTCTGCGCTGCGCGCAGCGCCGGGAACGCCGCGGAGATGAGAGCTACCAAGGCCAACAGGAGCGCGGCAGCAGTGAAGACGAAGGGGTCGGTGGACTCGACCTCGAACAGGAGCGAGGCGATGAAGCGCCCCGCTCCGAACGCTGCCGCTGCTCCTATCACAATGCCGATCCCCGTGAGCCGCATCGCCTGCCCCACGACCAGGCCGAGCAGCTCACCGCGCTGCGCTCCGAGTGCGATGCGGACGCCGATCTCCTGCGAGCGCTGCACGACGCTGTAGGCGATGACACCGTAGATCCCGACCGCGGCGAGCACGAGGGCGAGGGCCGCGAAGATGCCGAGCATCAGCAGCGAGAATTTCTCCGCCGCGAGGGTCAAATCCAACGCCTCGTCGAGGGTGGTGATATTGGCGAGCGGCAGATTGCGATCGATCGCGGCGGTCTCGCGGCGCAGCAGCGGGAGGAGCTGTGCCAGCGGCGTTTCGCTGCGAACGGTGAGCCAGGCCGACGAGGGAACCACCTGTCCATCCGGAAAGTACATCGTGCCGCGGGAAGCCGTGCGGAGACCGTCATTTCTCACGTCGGCCACGATGCCCACGATCGTAAGCCACGGGCTTTCCATGCCGGCGCCTCCCTGCTTCATGCGCTGCCCGAGCGCGTGCCGGCCACCCAAGCGCTTGGCAACCGATTCGCTCACCACCACCACCTGCGGCTGCTCCTTGGTATCCGCGGCCTCGATGCCGCGGCCGGCGAGAAGCTTGATCCGCATCGTGCGGAAATACTCGGGGCTTACGATCACGGCGTTGAGGAGAGGCTCGCTTCCCGGACTGACCGGCGGCAACCCTTCGAACGTGACCCCGGTCTGCCAGCCTGCGGATATCGGAAGGTCCGTGGTGAGGGCGGAGTCCCGCGCCTGCGGCAGCGCTCGCACGCGCCGCAGCAGCTCGCGGAACGCGATCTGTCGCCGCGCGTCGTCGGGATAGTCCCGCTCGGGAAGCGACACTTTCGCCGCGGTGACGTTGCGCGGATCGAACCCGGGATCGACATGGGTGAGCTTGACGAAGCTGCGGAACAGAAGCCCCGCGCCCACCAGGAGGACGAGCGCCATCGCCACCTCCGCGACCGTCAGACCGCTCGACACGCGACGGCGCGCCCGCCCCCCGCCCGTGCGCCCGCCGCCCTCCTGCAGCGCGAGGATCGGCTCGCTGCGAGACAGTTGCAGCGCCGGTGCGAGGCCAAAGAGGAGACCGGTCGCCAGCGAAAGCCCGAGCGCGAAGGCCAGTACGGTGGCATCCACGTGGATGTCCAGCAGGCGGGGGACGTTGTCGGGACGCAATGTGACGAGAAGCTTCACGCCAGCCCAGGCGAGCCCCAGCCCGAGCACGCCGCCCGCGACGGCAAGGATCAGGCTCTCGGTGATCAATTGCCGGACGACGCGCCTCCTCCCGGCGCCGATCGCGACGCGCAACGCGAACTCGTGCTGCCGGGCGGCGGCGCGGCTCAGGAGCAGGTTCGCCACGTTCGCGCAGGCGACGAGCAGCACCAGGCCCACGGCTACGGCCAGCACGCGCAACGGTTGGCGAATGCCGCCGACCATCCTCTCCTTGAGCGGCTCCCCCGTGGCGCCGATGCCCGCGTTTTCGACCGGATAGTCGCTCTGGAGCTGCCGGGCAACCCCGCCGAGATCGGCGAGCATCTGATCGATCGTCACGTTTGGTTTGAGCCGGCCGATGCCGATGAGTCCATGATTGACGCGGGCGAAACGCGGCGTATTCGTGAAGCGCCCCAGGGGAATCAGGACCTCGGAGCGAATCATCCGGAAATTCGCTGGCATGACCCCGACGATCGTATAGGGGTTGCCGTCGAGGACAATCGTCCTGCCCACGGTCCGGCGGTCCGCACCGAAACGGTTCTGCCAGAATTCATGGCTGATCACGGCCACCGGGTCGGCTTCCGGCCGGTCGTCGCCGGGACCCAGGAGACGTCCGGCCGTCGGCTCGACGCCGAAGACGGTGAAGAGGTTCCCCGACGCGAGGCCGCCCTGAACCTGTTCCGGATCTCCCTGTCCGGTCATCGTAAACTGTTCCCAGTTGTTGAAGACCGCGATGTCCTCGAAGCTGTGCGTGCGCTGGCGCCAATCGAGATAGTTCGGATAGGACACCGAAATCTCCGGCATGTCCTTCGTCGATTCCCACAGCAGCACGAGACGATCCGGATCGCGGCCCGCCAGTGGGCTCAGCAGGACGCCGTTGACGACCGAGAAGATCGCCGTGTTCGCGCCGATGCCCAGGCCAAGGGTGACGACCGCGGCGGCGGTGAAGCCGGGGTTCTTCGCCAACGTGCGCAGGCCGTAGCGCAGATCCTTGAGCAGCGACTCCAGCAGCGCTCCCGCGCGCGTCTCGCGCACCCGCTCCTTGACCTGCTCGACTCCGCCCACCTCGATCGCCGCGGCGCGCCGGGCCTCGTCCGGAGGCATGCCGGCGGCGAGTTTCTCCTCCACGAGCGTGTCGAAGTAGGAGCGGATCTCCGCGTCGAGATCCTGATCGACCTGCTCTCGCCGGAACAGATTGCGCACCAAGCTCGATCCTCGCGCCAGCAGCGGCATGGCTTTCCTCCTCCGGCGGCTAGGTGGCCGCGAGCGCCTGGGTGATGGCGATGACGATGCGCTCCCAACTCTGCTTCTCGATTTCGAGCTGCCGCTGCCCGGCCCTGGTCAGCCGATAGAACTTGGCCCGGCGGTTGTTCTCGGACTCGCCCCACTCCGCTTTCAGGAAACCATGCTCCTCCAGGCGGTGGAGCGCCGGAAACAGCGAGCCGGGCTTGACCTGAAAGGCCCCCTGGGTGATCTGCTCGATGCGCCTGGCGATGCCCAGGCCATGATTCGTGCCCAGGGTAACCGCCTTCAGGATCAGCAGATCGAGAGTCCCTTGCAGCAGCTCAGTCTTTTCCTCGTTCACGAGGCCTCCTATCGAGTGTCGATAGGAGGATAAGGCCCGCTCCTATCGAATGTCAATAGGAGGAGATCTCGCGGGGGCGGACGGGCCCTTTAGAGGAGAGTGGGCAAGTGTTCCGTAGAAGTGTTCCGCCGTCGGAAGGGCACTCGTCGGCTCTGGTTCCGCGACTCTTTGGGTCCGTCGAAGTGACGGCGGGAGGTCGTCCGGATCAGCCGCAACTGGCGAAGGCGTTCGTGTCTGTCACCGTCTTGAACGTCTGGTTCAGCGGGTTCGTGTACGTCTTCGTCGCTCCGGTCACGAGATCGGTCACCGTCATCCTCACGGCGACGTTCGTCATGCCGCTCACGAACACCCAGTACTTGTTGTTGAGGCCGCAGCCGTCGAGCACCTTGATGGTCAGCTCCACGTTCGCGGAGCTGAAGAACCAGAAGTACCCGCTGTCGTTCGTCAGCTGAATGCTGAGCCCTGTGCCGTCCGTGCCCGTGGTCGTGTCGTAGCGGACCTCGACCTGGAAGCGGCCGTTCTGGAGGCAGAGCTTGGCGCCGCCGGAGATGCACTGCGCCGTCACCTCGATCGAGCCGATGTCGCACGGCTCGGAGCGGACAGCGCCGCGCTGGTCCGCGGCCTCGCAGCCGGAGCCGTGGTTGACCGCCGGGCTCATGGCCTTCGGGACGAAGGCGCCCGTGTTGCCGCCCACCAGGCCGGCGTCGTTCAGCCCGGGATCGAGCGGCGACGCGGCCGTGCCCAGGAGGTTCGCGCCGGCGGCAAAGTCCAGGCAGCCGCCGCCGATGCCCACCAGGTTGTTGCCGGCGGAGAGCGCGGAGCCGGAGCAGTCGCCGTCGATGCCGCTGCCGTTGGCGGCGATGATCGAGTTTTTGAAGACCGGATGAGTGACGCTGATGAAGGGCTCGCTCCCCACGAAGACGCCGCCCCCCTTCTCCGAAGCGCCGTTGTGGGCGATGGTGCTGTTCGAGACCGTGCCATGGCTCTTGCTGGAGGCGTAAAGGCCGCCGCCGGAGCCGGCGACCGCGAAGTTGTCGACGAGGGTCGAGTTGATCAGGTCGATGACGCCCTCGGAGGAGATGCCGCCGCCGCTGGCCGCCCGGTTGCCGGAGAAGCTGCTGCGGACGACGCGGATGGAGGACGACGCGCCCTCGCCGTGGACGCCGCCGCCGAAGTCGTGCGGCGCGGCGCTGGCGTTGACGATGCTGTTGGTCAGGGTGAGCTTGCCGGTCACCCGGATGCCGCCGCCCGGCTCGTGGTCGGTCAGGCCGTTGCGGATCCAGACGCCGACCACCTCCAGCGAGGCGCCGGCGTGGACGTCGAGCACCCGATCCAGTGCGCTGCCGTCGATGGCGGAGCTCATCGGGTTGTCGCCCGCGATGGCGAGGTCGTCGAGGACGTCGAGGTCGCCGGTCACTCCCTGGTCCTCGCCGTCTCCGGCGCGGGTGAGCGTGTAAGTGACGACGCCGGAGCCGAGCAGGACCACGTCGAGGCCGGGCGCGGCATTGGCGGCGAGGATAGCCTCGCGCAGGGAGCAGTCGTGGTTGCAGGCGCCGTCCGCGGTGTCGGCGGTCTTGGTCACCTGGAACACGGCGCCGTGAGCGGCGGGCGCCGTTGCCAAGAGCAGGGCGAGGGACGAAGAAGCGAGGATGTTGGACATGCGAAACATGGTCGATTCTCCTTCGATCTGAAAACCCGGGAGTCCGGCCCGCTATCTCACCAACGCCAAGTCCACTGTACAATAAAGGGCGGGGAGGTCAACGAGAGCACGGCTGTTGTCGAGGAGTCGCTCGTCAACATCGGGGCCACGGTGATGGGACGCAACATGTTCGGCGACCACCCCGGTCCCTGGGATGCCCGCGAGCCATGGAATGGATGGTGGGGAACCGATCCGCCGTTCCACGATCCGGTCTTCGTGCTCACCCATCATGCCCGCGTCGGCGACGACCTGCACGGCCTCGAGCTCGTGCGGACAGTGGCCGCTCCCGGTGTGACGCACTTCAAGTTTGCCCGACGTAATTAAATCTTGATGAAGATCCGCCTCCTGTAAAGGATCAACATCAACCCCCACCAGAGCGCCACAAACGCCAGCGCCCAGGAAAGCGAAGCGACGTAGTCCGGCAGCCAGGAGGCGAACAGGTGGCGGTAGAGCCACTGTTGCAGGGTCACCGTCTCTCCCGCTTCCTGCCAGCGGATCAGGTAGAAAATCTTGGCCATGAGCGTGCTGCCGAAGAAGGCGACGATGGCGTTGGTGCCGAAGACCAGGAAGGGCCGTGCCCAGGCGTCGTGCTGCTTCATATCGACCAGGAAGTAGATCGCCGCGAGCAGCAGCAGCGCGAAGCCGCCGGTGAACAGCACGTAGGTGCTCGTCCAGAGATTCTTGTTGATCGGAAACCAGGGATGGAGGATGAGCCCGGCGATCGTGAGGACGCACCCCCAGAGCAGCAGGCCCTGAAGCTTCTTGCTCCGAGTACCAGATGATCTCAGCCAGTCCCCGCCGAACAGACCGATCAGGGCCGAGGCGATGGCGGGGATGGTGTTGAGAATCCCTTCCGGATCTCCGGGTCCCGGCGCCTTCCTCCAGGTGTGGCGGCCCAGGACTTGATGATCGACCCAGGCGGAGAGATTGCCGTCCGGGCTCAGGTCTCCGGCTCCGTAGCCGGGCACCGATACCAGCATCATCGCCAGCCAGTAGCCGGCGAGCAGGACCACGACCAGGAGCGCGCGCGACCTCGGACGGAGGTGCAGCCAGGCGAGAGCGGCCACGAAGTAGACCACGGCGATGCGCTGCAGGACGCCCGGGATGCGGGCGGCCGGCCAGTTGACGTTGTAGAACGGGAACCAGTTCAGGAACAGGCCGAGAGCGAAGAGAAGGATGGTCCGCCGAACGACCTGACGGTGGAGCGGTCCGCGGTCGCCGCCGGACCGTTCCAGACGGCCGGCGAAGGCGTAGGGGATGGCGATGCCGATCGCGAAGACGAAGAAGGGAAAGACGAGATCGGTCAGCGTCCAGCCATGCCATTCGGCATGGAGGAGCGGGGCATAGGTCTTGTCCCAGTCTCCGGCATCGTTCACCAGGATCATGGTGGCGATGGTCAAACCCCGGAAGACGTCGAGCGACAGCAGGCGTTCCGTCCTGGCCACTGCGGTCAGCTTCACAGAGCTTTCCCTGGTCATGGAACCTCCCGGAGGCAAAGTATACTCGTTGACATGACCTTGCAGGAACTGTTCGGAATCTCCCTGCCGATCATTCAGGCCCCCATGGCCGGCGTGCAGGGAAGCGCGCTTGCGGTGGCGGTTTCCAACGCGGGTGGGCTTGGCTCGCTGCCCTGCGCCATGCTCGGGCTGGATGCCCTGCGCAACGAGTTGGAGGCCATCCAGGCGCAGACCACGAAGCCGTTCAATGTCAACTTTTTCTGCCATGCGCAGCCCGAGCCCGACGTCGAGCGTGAAAGATTGTGGCGAGTTGCGCTCGCGCCATATTTCGCGGAATTCGGCATCGATCCAGGCTCGATCGTGGCGGGAGCCGGGCGACAGCCTTTCAGCAGCGAGGTTGCCGACGTGGTAGCTGAATTCAGGCCTCCGGTCGTGAGCTTTCATTTCGGCCTTCCATCGGAAGACCTCGTGGCGCGGGTGAAGGGCTGGGGCGCCAAAATCCTTTCTTCAGCAACCACGGTCGAGGAGGCGCTCTGGCTGGAAGCGCGCGGAGTGGACGCCGTCATCGCCCAGGGGTTCGAGGCGGGCGGCCATCGCGGCAACTTCCTATCGGACGATCTCGATACCCAGGTCGGCACGTTCGCCCTGATCCCGCAGATCGTTGAGACGGTCAAGGTTCCGGTTATCGCCGCTGGAGGCATCACGGATGCGAAAGGCGTCGCCGCCGCGATGGAGTTGGGTGCGGCTGGCGTGCAGGTCGGAACGGCCTACCTGCTGTGCGCCGAGGCCACCACGAGCGCGGTCCATCGCGCGGCTCTGAAAAGCGAAGCGGCACGCTTCACGGCTCTCACCAATCTCTTTTCCGGGCGACCCGCGCGCGGCATCGGAAACCGCCTCATGAGAGAACTGGGGCCCATCGGCGATGCCGCGCCCGCGTTTCCCCTGGCCGCATCGGCTGTCGCGCCGTTGCGCGCGAAGGCCGAGAGCCTGGGCAGCGGCGACTTCTCTCCCTTGTGGGCCGGGCAGAATACGACCGGATGCAAGGAGATCTCGGCCGGTCTGCTTACACGCGAATTGGCATCAGGGATCGCGGCGGGTGCCGAGGCACCCGCCACGAAGGAGTGAACGACTACTGGAGCGAGGGATCCATGGGCTCGGCGACGTCCAGACACATCATCATGGTGCCGGACGGCGCCGTGTTGGGATTCACGCAGACCCAGACACAGTGGAGATGGTCGTCGGCGCAGCCATCTTTCTTCTCATACGGGTCCCAGGAGTCCTCGTTGGGATTGCAGTGACACGACTGATAGAGGCACGTCCCCGGCGGGCAGGTCGGGACGGTGCTGGCCGAAGCCTTGGCGGTCCACGAGGCGAGCCGCGCCGTGGGGATCGGGGTCACACCGGCGAGGAAGTTGGAGTCGCCGCGGACCTGGAGGTCCGGCTTGCCGTCGCCGTTGGAGTCGATCCACATGGGACCGTCGTACCGCGGCTTGGCGGCGTAGGTCCAGACCGACGAGGTGCCCGGGCCGAGGTCGATGCGATGGACCAGTGAGACCTCGCGGTTCCGGTTGCCTTGGACCGGCGTGAAGACCACCCGGACGTTGAGAGCCAGCGGCGCCTCGTACCGGCCGCCGTACTCCTCGGTGCGCACGATGCGCATGGTGGTCGTCGGCTGCTCGCCGGTCAGGCTGACCTTCACGTCATAGGCGCCGCACTCGGTCTGGATCGGCTTGACGCTCGCCAGGGAGAGGGCCGTCAGCCGGATGCGGGTGGTGGCGACGCCCTGGTCGTTGAAGACGGCGTCGTCCAGGCGGCTGACCACGGTGTCGACCGGGCCCATGGCCTTGGCGGGCCGGGTCGCAAGGGGCACACCCTTCAGCGCGATCGAGCCGGTGAACGGCTTCGACTGGTCGCAGAAGAAGC
The DNA here is from genome assembly GCA_036266195.1 of Thermoanaerobaculia bacterium. Lineage (GTDB taxonomy): Bacteria > Acidobacteriota > Thermoanaerobaculia > Multivoradales > UBA5704 > DATMER01. The sequence goes on from DATANP010000292.1 coordinate 8,408, forward strand.
CCGCCGGGATCGGGTTGTCCGCGAAGCTGGTGTGGCTCTGCCCTGGAACGGTTGACCAGGCATCGATCCCCTTGCGCACGGTCCCGGGGTCCGCCAAGGCGACGGAGCTGACAGTCAAAACCAGGACGACTCCCAAAGCGATGCTGCGAGACGAGAATCCAAACATGAGACCTCCTCTCCGGTCATGCGTCGGAAATGGCCGACGCCCCTAAAGAGAAGAGTGCTCTTGAGTGGCTCAACGGAGACTGCGAAGAGGAGCAGCCGCTAAACCGTCTCGTCGCCGCGCAGCATCTCCAGCAGCTCGTCGCGGGTGAAGATCTTGGCGAGCCGCGGGTCATCCTCCTGGATGACGCTGTCCATGAGGCGGCGCTTGCGGTCGATCAGGGCCGAGATCTTCTCTTCGAGCGTGCCCTCGGCGATGAGCTTGAGCACGTGGACGGCCCGTTTCTGGCCGAGGCGGTGGACGCGGTCCGTGGCCTGGTCCTCGCGGGCCGCGTTCCACCAGCGGTCGTAGTGGATCACGACCGAGCCGCCGACGAGGTCGATGCCCGTGCCGCCGGCCTTGAGGCTGCCGAGGAAGACGCGGCACTCCGGGTCCTGGTTGAACCGGTCCACGGCGCCTCCGCGGTCGACCGTGGAGCCGGTCAGGACGGCGTAGCCCACGCCCAGGCCCTGGAGATGGCGCTCCATCAACTCGATCATGCCCAGGAACTGGGTGAAGACCACGACCTTCTGGCCGCTCTCGATGGCTTCGCCGAGCACCTCGCGGAAGAGGTCCCACTTGCCCGAGGCGTACTCGCCGGCGCGGTCGAGGCAGTTGAGAGCCAGCGCCGGGTGGCCGCAGATCTGCTTGAGGAGGTTGAGCAGGGCGAAGATGTGGATGTAGGGCAGCGGCCGGTCGCCGGACTGCTCGATCTGCCGCGCCAGCTCGGCTCCGCGGCCTCCGATGGCGTCGCGGTAGAGCTTGACCTGGTCTTCCGACAGCGCGCAGGTGCGCAGGTCTTCGAACTTCTCGGGCAACTCGTCGAGCACCGAGGACTTGAGCCGGCGGAGGATGAACGGCGAGAGGATGCGCCGCAGTTCCTGGCGGCGCTCCTCCTCGTCGGCCTCGCGGTCGCGGATATATCTCTGTTCGAACTCGGCGTCCGACCCGAGGTAATCGGGGAGCACGAGGTCGAAGAGCGCCTTGAGGTCGGCCAGCGAGTTTTCGACCGGGGTGCCGGTCAGGCCGAGGCGGATGTCCGCCACGAGGTGGGAGACGGCCTGCCAGGAGCGGGTCTGGCGGTTCTTGACCTGCTGGACCTCGTCGAACACGGCGACGGAGAAGGGGATTGCGGAGAGCTCTTCGGCGTCGCGCCGGAGCACGCCGTAGGAGGTCACCAGGACGTCGCCTTTCTTCAGGCCGGTCGGCGGCCGGCGCTGGGCTCCGTGATGGATCACCGGGCGCAGGCCGGGCGCGTGCCTCCGGATCTGGTCGCGCCAGTGGGGGAGGACGCTGGTCGGGCAGACCACGAGGAAGGGCTCGGAAGCCTTGCCTTCCTCCAGGAGCGAGACGAGCAGGGCCAGGGTCTGGAGCGTCTTGCCAAGGCCCATGTCGTCGCAGAGAAGACCGCCGAGCCGGTTCTCGCAGAGGAACCGGAGCCACTCGGCGCCGGCGAGCTGGTAGGGCCGCAGCGGCGTGGCGAGGCCGCGCAGAGGTTGGAGCGGCTCGGCGGGCCTGAGATGGAGCAGGCGGTCGAGGGTCTCCGCCTCTCCTGAGGTGAGCCGGACCGGGGCGTCGGCCGCGGCCTGGAGACGTAGGAGGGCCGCGACCGAGAGGCGCAGGCGGTCCTCGTTGACCGTGGTCCCTTCGCGCTCGATCAGGCCGTCCAGGGCGCGGACGACCGGGGCCTGGAGGTCGATCCAGCCGCCGGCGATCTCCAGGTAGGGGAGGCCGTCGCGGCGCGCCTGAAGAAGGCGTTGCAGCGAGACGGTCTCGTTGCCGAAGCCGTAGCCGATGGAGAGCCAGAGCCAGCTCCGTTCCAATGCGCTTTCGAGGTCCGGCGCGCCGGCGATCTCGACGCGGTCGAAGGTCTTGAAGATGCGGCGCTGGCGCAGCGGCTCGTCGAGCACCAGGGTGCCCGCGGCGAGGTCGTCGGCGTGCTTCTCCAGGAAGCCCGGCACCTGGCTGCGCCGAAGCTGGACGCGGGCCGGGGAGCGGAACTTGCGTTCCTTGCCGTCGCGCTCGAGCTCTGCCAGGACCTTGAGATCGCGCAGCCAGATCAGGCTGCCGTAGCGGAAGCGCTCGACCTCGGCAAGCTCCAGGAAGCGCTCCTCGCCGGTGGCCTGGAGGGACTGGATGACCGGCCGCACCTCGACCACATCCAGATCGGTCTGCTCGCTGATGTGGAAGATCGTGCGTAGGGGCAGGGGGCGCTGCGGCAGGTCCTCCTGATCCGGATAGGCTGCGGTGAGGACCTCCAGCACGGCGCGCACCTGCTTGCGCGGCACGGTGAAGCGGACCATGGGCTCCCCCCGCCGGAAGGTGAGCGTGAAGCGGCCGGTCGACTCATCGATGGAGGGGTGGAACGTGCCGGTCTCTCCCGGCTCCAGCTCGCGCACGCAGTGGTAGGCGAGGCGGTACCAGAAGCTCTCCTCCCAGCTCTGGCGCTGGGTCTTCATGCCGGCCTTCTGGAGGGTGCGCTCCTGCGGCGTGGCCTGGAACAGCGCGAGGCGTTCGAGCAGGCCGCCGCGGTCGAACACGCCCGAGCCGGCGACCTTGCCGGTGCGCTCCAGGAAGCGGAGCTGCGCATCCGAGCCGTCGAGGTACTCGGCCAGCTCCTCGCCGGAGGGCGAGATCACGCGCACGGTGCCGGCCTCGGTCCGCAGCACGCGCATCTTGGCCGCGGCCTGGGGGTTGCCTTCGAAGAGGAGCCGCGCGAGACGGTGCCAGAGAGAGGCGGCGAAGGTGTCCTGCCAGCTCGTGCCCTTCCAGAAGCGCTCGACCTCCAGGACGGCCTGCGACACGTCGCGGAGGTGCTGGCAGGTGGTCTTCCGGCTGGCGGCACAGGTGCAGGAGCGCATGTGTTTCGTGCTGCCCGGGACCTCCGCGATGTAGATGGCGGAGTCGCTCTGGCCCGGCTCGGCCGGCACGAGGCCGATGCCGGTGCGATGGAATTCGAGATGCGTGAATGGAGGCATGATTCCCTGCTGAAAGAAAACCGGCGAAGGATACCGCAGAGGCCGGCGATCCTCCTATAGGATTGCCGCCCATGGAACCCGGCGAGGAGTCCCGCGAGCGTCAGCGTCTCTACATCCCGGCCCGGTCGGTAATGCGGCCGGCGGAGCCAACGGGAAAAACTCTCTCCGGCCGCGAGGGCATCCTGGACGGACCGTGGAAGTCGGACCACCCCTGGCGCCTGGACAGCCAGACACCCGACTACACGCCGGAAACCCAACACTACGTGGCGCTCCGGATCGGTCTGATTCTTGGGATCGCGGCGCTCAACTTCCTGCTGCCTTCGGCGCCGCCGCTCCTGCAGACGCTCATCCTGCTGGTGGACGCGATGGGGGTGATCGTGGTCTTCGACTCCCTCAACAAGCTCTGGTACGGCTACTGGAACCGGAAGCCGACGATGCGCTGGACCCGCTTCCCGGCCCTCACCGGCGGCCGCCTGGAAGGCGTGCTCGTCGCCCGGCCCTCGCCGGAGGTGATCGGGCCGGTCCTGGGGGTTCTGCGCTGCATCCAGGACGAGCGTGTGGAGTCGGAGTCGGGCGAGGTCACCTACGAGCCCATGGTGATCTACCGCCGGATGGCCGAGTTCCCCGTGCCCGGCGACCGCCTGAAGGAGGTGGCCATCACCTTCGACGTGCCCGAGGATCTGCCAGGCACGGATCTCAAGCGTCCGGATGCCGTCTACTGGCAAGTCGCCGTGCGCATTCCGGTGGTCGGCCCGGACGAGGAGCTGGTCTACCTGGCTCCAATCTACAACAAACGCTAGAGCCTGAGCCGGTCCGCCCTCGGGTCGCCGCCGTCGAGCGAGATCTCGGCGCCGCGAAGATCCCGCGGGCAGCCCGAGAGGTCGATCGTGGCGAAGCCCAGGTAGGCATCCCGGAGCAGGCCGTTCGACCGCAGCCATCGGAAGTACTGCGAGCGGGCGGCCGAATTCTCTGTAGAGACTGGGCTCCATCCGACCACGTAGGAGATCACCTCGCAGAGCGTTTTCTCGGGCGTCCGGATCGTGAGCTGGAGGGTCCGGGGGGCAGGCTTTTCCACGTCGTGGACCAGGAAGGTGCCGACCAGGCCGCGGCCCGGGACCTGGTTCACGGCCAGGAGCGCCGGCTGCGGGTCCCAGATCTGTACCTCTTCGCGGTCCGAATCCAGCACCCGGACGAGATAGTCGTTCCAGGCGGCCGCGTCCGGCTTCAGGCGGGTCGGCGGATCGATCAGCGGATCGTTTCCGGTGTAGGCATAGTTGACCGGCAGCACGAGGCCGGGATCGCTCGCGAGGACCGGCGGCGGAGCGACGATGCCCACCACGCGTCCGAGGCCGTCGAGAATCGGGCTTCCCTGGCTGCCGGGAGCCGGATCGATCTGGAGAAGGCCGACGCCGAGCACGCTGCGGGTGGTCTCCGCGATGAGACCCTGCCGCGGCTCGGTCCCTTCGAAGAGGACGACGCGGTCGCCGGGGCGCAGGGCCGAGGCATCGCCGAGCGGCAAGGGTTCGGCGCTCGCATTGGGGATGCGGACCAGGGCGAGGCCGAGCCTCTCGTCGCGGCGCTCCGTCTCGCCCCGGATCTCGCGGCCGTCCGCGAGGGTCACCCGCACCGCCTCGCCCGAAGGGCAGAGGGCGCTCGCGCTCGTCAGCACCAGGTCCGGACCGACCAGAAAACCAGATCCCTGGGACGACCGGCAACGCAGAGAGACGATGCCCGGCGCGGCCTTCTTCGAGATCGCACCCAGCTCCAGAGGGGCCAGGCGGGCGACCGTGGCGGCGCGCGCGGCCCGCTCGGAGCTGGCGCCGACGGGCTTGACCGCCTCGGCGGTCGGGTTGCGCAGGCGCCAGGTCCAGGCGTAGAGGGCGAAGGCGATCGCTCCCACCAGCGCGATCACGACGATGAAGTTCGTGAGGCTGCCCGGCTCGTCGTCGCCGGCGACCTGGTCGACGTGCGGCGCCATCGACGCCCGGCCGCCGAACTCCTTGACGGTGCCCAGGAGGCGCCGGGCGGTGTCCCGGGTCACCCCGTCCATGAGGACGGCGTGCGGGATGCTGATCGCCTGCTGGGCGGTCGAGAACGTGGGCGACGGCGGAGCGAGCTGGGACAGCGCCTTGGCAAGGTTGTAGCGCGCGCGCTCGCCGGGCGGCGCCGAATCGACGACCACGTCCACCAGCAGGCTGGTCCGGCAGTGGGGACAGCGCCGCGCCGACGAGTCCACGGGCTTCTTACAGCTCGGGCAGTTTTCCCGCGAAGAAACGGTCTCAGCCATAAAGTTGAGACGATTCTAACCCGAGAATGAGTCAGTGTGCGCCGGCAGCCTGCGCTTTCGGGGCCGGATCGAGGACGCCGATCACGTAGCGCTTCTCGTTCAGGTAGCGGCGCGCCGAGTCGCGCAGGCTGTCCGAGGTGATCCCGCGCAGCAGCTCCTCGTAGCGCGGCAGGTCTCGCAGGTCGAGCCCCTCGACGTCGTAGCTCTCCAGGGCGGCGACCCAGAACTCGTTGGTCTTGCTGTCGGTCTCGCGCTCGCGGCGCTGCGACTCCCGCACCTGATCGACGTAGCTCTCGGCCACGCCCTTCTCCTGGATCGACTCGATCTCCTTGAACACGGCGCGGACCAGCGGCTGCACGGCCTCGGGCGCGCAGCCGAAGGTGACGGTGAAGGTGTAGCGCTGCTTCGGCCGCCGATCGACCCCGCCCGAGACCTCGACGCCGTAGATCGCGCCCATGTCCTCGCGCAGCACCTCGCGCAGGCGGACCTCCAGGAGGTCGGAGAGCGCCTTGATCGCATGCCGGGACTCGCGGCTGAACTGCGCGTCGCCCGTGAACACGATCTGCACGCGGCTCTTGGGCTCCAGGCCGCGCTCGACCTTTACCTCGACGACCCCGTCCGGCGGCTGGACGCCGACGTCCTGCCACATCTCCTTGCGGCCGGCGGTGGGCAGCCCGCCGAGCCAGGCCTCGACCTGCGGCTTGATCGCCTCGGGCTGGAAGCTGCCGACCAGGATGAAGGTGAAGTCGCCGGCGTCGGCGAAGCGCTCCTTGTAGATCCGCCAGGCGATGTCCGGATCGACCCTGGCGATCAGCTCGGGCGAGAGCGGCTGCCAGCGCGGGTGGCTCCGGGTGAGCGCCTTCGTCATCTCGTCGGAGAACGCCTGACCGGGATCGGCGAGACGGTTGGCCGCGAACGCGGTCATCCGGGTGAGGAATGAATGGAACGCGGCTTCATCCTTCCGTGGCGCGGTCGTGCTCAGGTAGACGAGCTGGAGCAGGGTTTCGAAATCCCGCACGGACGAGCCGCCCTCGAACCCCTCTTCGAGCTGGCTGATGTAGGGTCCGAGCTGGACCGACTTGCCGGCCAGCGCCTTTTCGAGCGAGACCGCGTCGAAGTTGCCGAAGCCGGCCTCGCCCACCAGCGCGGTGGCGAAGAGGGCCGACGGGAAGTCCTTGTCCGGCACCAGCGAGTGCCCGCCTGGGCTGTAGGCGGTGAGGAGGATCTCGTCGTTCTTGAAGTCGGTGGGCTTGAGGATCACGCGCACGCCGTTCGACAGGCGCCACTCGGTGACGCCGACCTCGGCGATGCGGGTCTCCTCGACGACCTTGCCGGGCTTCGGCGGCTCGGGCACGAGCGGGCCGGCCACGGCGCGGTCCACGTAGGGTGCGACCTCGTGCTGGGCCACCTGTTCAAAGACGGAGCGGAGATCCGCCTCGGTCGGCAGCTTGCCGCTCTCCTTCTTCGGCGCGTTGACCATGACGACCCGGCTGCTGCCGTTCAGCCACTCGCCGGCCAGGGCGTTGACCTCCTCCAGGGTGATGCCGGGCAGGAAGCGGCGCACCAGCTCCAGCTCCGCCGGGATGCCCGGCACGGACTCGCCCTGGGTGAAGGCGCGGACGAACTCCTCGGCGAAGGTGGTCGATTCGATCTTGCCGCGCTCGCGGAAGGCCTGCTCGTAGCCCAGCAGCCACTCCTTCTTGGCCCGGTCGAGCTCGCCCGGGGTGAAGCCGTGGCGCCGCACGCGCTCGACCTCGGTGAGCAGGGCCGTCAGGCCGCGGCCGATCTCGCCCTCCTTGACGCCCGCCGCGAGCGAGGTCACCTCGGCCGTGCGGACCAGCTCGTCCTGGCTCGACCCGGCCCACAGGAACGGCGGATCGGGGGTCTGGGCGATCTCGTCCAGGCGCGCGTTGAGCATCGCGTGGTAGAGCGACTCGACGATCGACCGCCGGTAGTCGCCCACCTTGTCCTCGGAGCGCTTGGGCTGCTTCCAGTGGATGGCTACCGTGGTGTCGGTGGCCTCGGGGTCCGTCGAAACGGCGAACAGGGTCTCGCCGTGGGCCGGCACCGGGAAGAGCTCGCGGGGGCGCTCCTTGGCGGGGTTCCTGAGGCCGCTGAACTGCTTTTTGATCTGCTGCTCGACCTGCTTCGGGTCGAAGTCGCCGACCGCGATGACCGCCATGAGGTCGGGCCGGTACCAGTCGCTGTAGAAGCGGCGCAGGGCCTCGGGCGAGGCCTTGTCGAGGATGGATTTCTCGCCGATCGGCAGGCGCTCGGCATAGCGCGAGCCCTTGAAGAGGACCGGAAACTGCTCGTCGTCCATGCGCGCCGAGGCGCCGCGGCCGAGCCGCCACTCCTCGATGACCACGCCCTTCTCCCGGGCCACCTCGTCGGGGTCGAAAGTGATGCCGGTCGCCCAGGCGTCCAGGATGCGCAGCGACTGCTCCAGGAACTCCGGCCGGTCGGTCGGCACGGTCAGGGTGTAGACCGTCTCGTCGAAGCTCGTGTAGGCGTTGACGTCCGCGCCGAAGCGCATGCCGATCGACTCCAGGTAACGCACGAGGTCCTGGCGCTCGAAGCCGCGCGAGCCGTTGAACGCCATGTGCTCCACGAGGTGGGCGAGACCGCGCTGGTCCTCGTCCTCCAGGACCGAGCCGGCGTTGACCGCGAGCCAGATCTCCGCCCGGCCCGCCGGCAAGGTGTTGCGCCGGATGTAGTAGGTCAGGCCGTTCGGCAGCTTGCCGATGGTGACCTCGGGGTCCAGGGGGAGCCTGGCAGACAGGTCGGTCTGGGAGAGGCCGACAGCCGGAAGCAGGAGGAACAGGGCGAGGACCGAAAGGAGCTTTCTCATGGTATCTCTTTGTACACGGGAGACAACGCGCGCCGCGCCGGGAGGATTCCGGCGCGGCAGTATCGCGGGGGGTCAGGCGTGGGCGTAGGCCTGCTGGTAGCGCTCGTGGCGGCGGGCGAAGACGTCGACGAACCAGCAGGAGGCCTCGAAGCGGAGGCCGCGCTGGAGGGTCTCGTCGAGCGCGTGCTCCACGAGCTTGTCGGCGATGCCGCGGCCGCGGTGCTCGGGCGGCACGTAGGTGTGGGTGAAGTTGATCACGCCGTCGCCGATGGGATGGTAGGTGAGCAGGCCCACCTCCTTGCCGTTCATCGTCGCGGTGTAGCGCCGCGCTTGTTCGTCGTGCCGGATTTCAAGCTCCATGGTGAGCCTCCTGGTATTCTGGGTGCTTCTCGACGAAGCGCTTCACGTACGGGCAGACGGCCTTGAAGGCGTGGCCGCTGCGGACCGTGTCGTCCAGGGCGTGGCGGACGAGCCGCTCGGCAACGCCCTGGCCGCGCACGGCGTCGGGGACGTAGGTGTGATCGAAGCTGCGCGTTCCGTCCGCCTCTTCCCGGTAGCCGGCCTCGGCCTCGCCGCCTTCGACCACCGCGAAGTACCGCCTGCCCGGCTGGTGCTGGATGTTCAGGTCCATCTCTTTCCTCCCGTCCCGGCATGGCTTCAAAGGCCGTGCCATCCGCTTTGACTGCGACCGCGTAGGGAGTCTAGGATCAAACGGGGAAACCGACAATGAGCCCATTTCAGGACGCGGTCGTGATCGTGACAGGGGGAGCCTCCGGCCTGGGCCGGGCGCTCTGCGAGGAGACGGGCCGGCGCGGCGCCGTGGTCGTGGTGACGGACGTGGACGAGGCCGGCGCGCGGGCCGTGGCCGACGGGATCGCCGCGGCCGGCGGTCGCGCCTCGGCCGCGGCGCTCGACGTGGGCCAGGGCGAGACCTTCCAGCGGGTGGTCGAGGAGACCGTCGCCGCCCACGGCCGGCTCGACTACCTGTTCAACAACGCCGGCCTGGCCGTGGTCGGGCAGGTCCAGGAGCTGACCCCGGAGCACTGGCGGAAGATCCTGAACGTGAACCTCCTGGGCGTGGTCCACGGCGTGGCCGCGGCCTATCCAATCATGGTGCGGCAGGGATCGGGCCACATCGTCAACACCGCGTCGGCCGCGGGCCTGCTCGGCATCCCGCTCTCGACCCCCTACGCCACGACCAAGTCCGCGGTGGTCGGCCTCTCCCAGAACCTGCGGGCCGAAGCCGCGGACCTGGGCGTCAAGGTCAGTGCGCTCTGCCCCGCCTACATCCAGACCCGCATCTTCGACGCCGCCACCTACGCGGCCGGCAACCCGGCCGATGCGCTCCGCCTCGTGCCGTTCAAGTTCCTGCCGGTGGACGACGCCGTGCGGCGCATCCTGCGCGGCGTCGAGCGCAACCAGGGGCTCATCGTGCTGCCATTCTATGCCCGGCTGTTCTGGTGGCTCACCCGGCTGTGGCCGGCTCTGCCGGTGGCGGTGAACCGCCGGGCCGTGCGGGGCTGGCGGCGGAGGTATCCGCCCTCCGGTCCAACAGCCAAGGGGTGAGCGCCAGCGCGGCGAGGACGATGAAGCCGATCACGTAGCGCGTCCGGTCGCTGTAGGCTACCCGCGGCGCCTCGCCGATCAGCACGTAACCGGCCCAGAGGTCGGGCCGCTTCCAGCGCGGGTCTTCACGGAATCGCTGCTTGGCGCGGCGCAGGGCCTCGGCCGGCCGCCGGCCCTTGCCGAGCTCGTGGTAGAGCTGTTCCATGAAGGCCGCGGTGGCGTCGTCGCCCACCTCCCAGAGCGTGGCGAGCACCGACGGCGAGCCCGCGGCCAGGAACGAGCCGGTCAGGGTGGCCAGCGCGTCGCCGCTGTTTGACTCAGTTGCCGTGCGGCAGCCGGCGAGGACCGACAGGTCGGCGCGGTACCGCAGGCCGGCGATCTCCTCGGGATAGAGCAGGCCGTCGTCGTCATTCCCGGGGCCGCCGGGCGAGAGCAGGATGGCTGCGCCGCGCCCCGGCCGCTCGTCAATCACCGTGTGCGTGGCGAGGTGGACGATCCGCACGCCGTTGGAGACCACGTTCCGGAAGTTGCCCTCGGTGGCGTTCGGCCCGGTGAGCAGCGTGTGCCGGCCGGGCAGGAGCTGCGACAGGCTGTCGAGCTCCCGCTCCGCACCCGGCAAAGGAGGCAGGCGGTAGCGCGCGGTCAGCTCGCCGGCCGCCGAGTTTCCACCGGATTGATTGGGAAGATCGGGAGCGCCGAGGCCGGCCAGGGTGTAGACCGGCGTGAAGTCGTCGAGCTGCCGGAGCCAGCCCAGGGCCGAGCCGCTCGGCAGGTAGCTCGTGGCGGCCCGCTCCACCAGGGGCTCGCCGGAGGCCGTGAGAAGCTCGAACGGCAGATAGCGGAGCGCGCCGTCCGGGGCGATGCGGATGTGGTCCTCGCGGATCTCTCCGGCCGGTCCGAGCAGCGTCTTCGACAGCCGGGCGAGGCGGGTCGTGTCCGGCTCCTGCCGGCGGGCGAGCGCGGCGTGGACCGCCATCGCGTCGTCCAGGATCGGGCGGGCCGGTCCGAGGTCGGCCAGCGTCACGCCGTCTCCGCGCACGACCCAGAGATAGAGGTCGCGTTCGCCCAGGAAGTACTCCAGGAGGAGACTGTCGCCGACCTTCTCCCGAAGCTGGTCGGGCCCGAGCGGGCTGGCCGCCGTGCCGGGCGCGCCCAGGGCGTCGAGCAGCTCGCGGACCTTAGCGCGCTGGACCACGGCGAGCGCCTTCTCCGCGTAGCCGGCGCCCGGCTTGCGCGCATCCAGCCGGGCGAGCAGCTCGATGGCCGCGGCGTAGACCGGCCGCTTCTCGCCGAAGAAAAGGGCGCGCAGCGAGCCGCGGCGGATGGCGCCCCGGACGGTCTCGATCTCGTCCATGGCCTCTCCCAGCAGCTCCACCGCGCGCTCCTCCTGGCCGCGGGCCGCCGCGATCCGGCCCAGGCCGTCGAGCGCCGACCAGCGGCCCTCGGTCGAGCCGCTCCGGCGCGCGTCGTCGAGGCTGCGGGAGAAGGCGCTCCCGGCCTCGTCGAACCGCTTCTGATCCAGGAGCAGGCGGCCGAGATAGAAGAGGTCCTGGATCTTCTCGGAACGGTCGCCGCTCTCCTCCGCCAGCCGCAGGGCCGTGCGGTAGGCCTCCTCGGCCTCCCGCGGCTGCTTCAGGTTGAGATGGTGGACCAGGCCGATGTTGAGCCACGCATTGGACAGGCCCGCCTTGTCGCCCTCGGCCTCGTAGATCCGGATCGCCTCGCGGAAATCGTCGAGGGCGCTCACCGGGTCTCCCAGATTGCGGTAGACCA
>DATANP010000293.1:0-1681 GCA_036266195.1 Thermoanaerobaculia bacterium
CCGATGGCGCCGGTGTCGTCGTAGACGGTGCGGATGCCGGCGCTCTGCAGCTGGCGCTTCAGCCCCCGGGCCAGCTCCACCAGGCGCGGCTCGTTCTTCTTGAGCGGGAAGACCGCCACCTTGATCGGCGCCAGCTGGGGATGCAGCCGCAACACCGTACGGGTGTGCTCCTCTGCCACCCGCTCGGCCTGTCCTTTGACTTTCTTCATCACCTCGATCCGGGCGGCGTCGGGGTCGTCGGCCAGCGCCAGCAGGCGCGGCAACGTCTCGGGCAGGCCCTGGGCGATGGCCTCACCTTCGGCCACCAGACGGGCCTTGACGTCGGCGGCCAGGTTGTCGCGCTTGGAGGTGGACTTGATGAAGCTCTCGGTCAGCTCCTTGAGCTTGGCGGTCTCCTCGGCGGGAGGCGCCTTGACCAGCGCGTCCTCGTAGGCATCGCACAGGAAGGCCAGGGTGGCCCGATCGGCCCCCGCCGACGGCTCGATGACGTAGGGGACGATGTGCTGCTTGCTCTCCTGATCGAAGTAGCGCAGCTCGACCACAGAATCGGGGTTCTTGTCGCCGCGGCTGTGCGCTTTCAGGTCGTAGTCGGTTCGGTTGGCGATCCCCTCCAGCTCGGAGAAGCCCATGGGGAACCGGTACTCCAGGTCCACGCAACGCTTGGCGTAGTGGGCCAGTTCCTCCCGGGCCTGTTCCCGGGCCTTCAGGTTCTCGGCCCGCAGCCCCAGGTCGAGGTACCACTGGGTGCGGCTGTCGATCCAGGCCTGGTGGGCGGCCTCGTCCTCACCGGGGCGGACGAAGTACTCGATCTCCATCTGCTCGAACTCGCGCGTCCGGAAGGTGAAGTTGCCCGGCGTGATCTCGTTGCGGAAGGCCTTGCCGATCTGGGCGATCCCGAACGGCAACTTGCGCCGCATGGTATCGAGCACGTTCTGGAAGTTGACGAAGATGCCCTGGGCGGTCTCCGGCCGCAGGTAGACCAGACCGCTGTCGTCGCCGGTGTCCACCGGCCCCATGGTGGTCCGGAACATCAGGTTGAAGGGCCGCGCCGGGGTCAGGTCCTTGGACCCACACTTGGCGCAGGCAATCTCCTTGGCGGCGATGGCGGCGTTGATCTCGTCGAGGTTCTTGGGATCCCGCCCCTTCTGGGCCGCAAAGACGTGGTCGGCGCGCGGGCGCGCCTTGCAGTTGCGGCAGTCGGTCATCGGGTCCGAGAAGGTCGCCTCGTGCCCCGAGTACTTCCAGACCAGGCGGTTCATGACGATGGCGGCGTCGAAGCCCTCCATGTCGTCGCGGTCGTGCACCACCGCCTTCCACCAGGCGCGCTTGACGTTGTTCTTGAGCTCGACGCCCAGGGGGCCGTAGTCCCAGGTGCTGGCCAGGCCGCCGTAGACGGACGAGGACGGGAACACGAACCCCCGCCGCTTGGCGAGGCTGACGATCTGCTCGAGGGATGTTGCCGGCATGTTTGAAGCCGGGAACTCTACACCGCCTCACGCCCCCTTGCTCATCTTCTCGATGAACTCCAGGGACTTGAGCGGCCCCGGGATGTGGAAGGCCAGGAGCTCGCCGATGGCCCGCCGGCAGCCCGCGTTGAGGTCCCGATCCAGCGTGACCGCATCCGCATCGATCAGGGATAGCCCCTGCAGGCGCACGAGCGCCCGCCGCGTGTCCGCCATCA
>DATANP010000294.1:0-2760 GCA_036266195.1 Thermoanaerobaculia bacterium
ATGCTCCAGGACCGCAGGGTCTCCGATCACCTCGCCGCCGGCCTGCTGCTGGCCGGCATGGTTCTGACGAGGAAGGTGGGCCTGTTCGTGCTGGCGGCCCTGGCCCTCATGGCGGTGGCCGACCTCGCCTTCGGCGAGCACCGGGAGCGTTGGCGGAAGTTGAGGCTCTACGCCTGGACCTTCCTCCCCCCGATCCTGGCCAACTTGGCCTGGAGATTCATCGCGGGCGAGCTGAAGGGTGAGGGAGACTCGAACCTGGTCTACTTCATGGCCGTGGCGGTGTTGACGCCGTTCAAGCTGGTGCTCGGCTCGGCGCGGAGGCTGGTCAGCGAGATCGGCTACGTCTCGCTGACCACCTTCGGGATCGCCCTGCCGGCGGCGCTCTGGAGTCTCTTCCGTCGCGGTGTCTCCCAGGGGGACCGGGCGCGCCGGCTGTTCACCGGAGTCGTGCTCCTCTCTCTTCTCTTCACCGGCGCGATCTCGGCCGTGTTCATGTGGTACGCCCGCTTCCGCTGGCTGCCGCGCTACGACATGTACGGCCGGTACATCGACTACTTCGCGATCCCGGTCCTGGTCCTGGCGCTCGGGACCTACTGGCAGATGAGGCAGGACGCCTCGGACCGCGAGCGCCGGGCTCTGGCCGCGTTTACCTTCCTCCTGAACGTGGCCTTCCTCCTGCTGATCCCTGGGCGCTTCTTCCCGGAGTCGCTCAAGGATCAGATCGCGCCGAACAGCCTGGGCCTCGTCTGGCTGCTCGAGCTGGTGCGGGTCTTCGGACCAGGCATCCGCTGGTTGATTCCGCCCGCGGCGGCGCTCCTGGCCCTGCTGCTGGCCTCGCCGGCGTATCTTGCCCGGCGCGGTATGCGCTACGCAGTGGTCGCCGGCCTGGCCGCCCTCTGCCTCTTCAACTTCCTCATGGGAGCGAAGGAGGTGTCGGTCCAGTCGCACGGCTCAGCCCAGTACGCGTCCGCGATCTCGGACTACGTCCGGGACCACCCCGAGCTCTTCGGCAACGGCCTCTACCTGGATTACCCGGGCATCGGCTACAACCGCCAGGAGCCCCCGGAGATGGCCGCCCAGCACGCCTTCGTCTACCGGGTTCTGGCCGACCACATGGACAAGGCGATCGCCGGAGCCGAGCCCGAGCGCTTCCACGGCTGGATGCCGGTGCTGTCGAGGAGACAATTCCCAGGTTGGCAGTTGCTCGCGGAGTGGCCGTACGTGCAGTACAGGATCTACGCCACCGCGGGCGCCGCCCCGTAGCTGTTTCGCGGACGAAGCGGCATATCCTTCGAAAGAATGCCTGGCCGCCGGAGGCGCGCGAAGTCCCTCCGCACACCTCCGGCACGGCCCGTCCCCGGCAGCGGGCCTCCAGACACGAGACGGCGGCGTCCTTGGACCCGGAGGCCGCCATCTCCCCAGATTGTCAATGAACCGTGAAACAGCACTGCAACGACACAGCCTTATACGAGCCAGCCAGCCGATCCGTCGCACCCTGCCGACAGCCGGGCAGGCCGGCTCCGTTGCTCCGCGCTATGGTACGGAGCCGGACGCCGTGTCATCCCTCTCCAAAGGGGCGTGGCGGGCGCGGCGAGGCTATGCCCTTCCTCAAGGCGGCGTAAGCTGCTGGATCGCGTTGTAACCTTACATTCCGCCAGGGAAGGTTACATTTCGCCAGGGAACCTCACATTCCGCTGGGGAACCTTGCACTGTCCCAGGGGAGTTTGCAACGCGCCAGGGAAGGTTGCATTGGCCCAGGGAAGGTTGCAACGGGCCAGCTAACTTTGCAACGGCGTGGGGAACGTGGCAACGGGCCAGAGAACGTTACTTTGGGCCGGATAACTTTGCAACCGCCCAGGGAAGGTTACATTGGCACAGGGAAGTTGACATTGCGCTGGATAAGGTGACAACGCCGTGGATAAGCTTACGTCGTCTCCGTGACGCCCAAACCGCCTCCGTTCCGCCTCGTTACCTCCTTCCGAGGCTCTGTGAAGCAGGCCCTTCCTTATTATATAGGGCCGTAGACTCCCGCCGCACCGCTGTGCCCCCCGCGTTTCGGGAATTATTTCCCAATTTTGAAGGGACCGGCTCAATCCAGCCGGACCGCGCCTATCCTCGGTGGCAGGGGAGGCGACGATTTGGCGGGTCCCTCCGTATACGTCGGAGGCGGCCGGCCTGTCCGGCTGCCAGTCGGCCCGGGAGGCTGGAGCCTTCGGGCCGGCCTGTTCATTGACAACTGAATAGGAATGGCGGCCTCCGGGTCCAAGGACGCCGCCGTTCCGACCGAAGAGGGCCGCCTGCCGGGGAGGGGGCGGTTCGGTGCCGAGGTGTGCGAAGGCCGGGGCGACTTCGCACAAACTCGGCGCCAAGGTCCCTCCGGGTGAAGTACCTCCCCTTCGCCCCGGCTTCTGCAGCGCGGAGCCCGCTGGATATCCGGCCAGAGTCTGTCGCAGAAGCCGCCAAGGGCAGAAGACCTCCACGCCTGCGGCCTGAAGGGTCGCAAGAGACCTCTCGTAGCCTCTCTCTGAAACCATCGAACGGTCCCCTGGGTCATAGAACGCCCGATTGGGCAACGTTGTCGGTGGGATGTGTCCGATGAGGTTCGATCAAGCTAGTGCGCCGTCACGTCTGAATTGCTGGATCGCTAATACCCTGAGCGCGGCGCGCTTTCCCTGGGACCGCTGGCGTCTCGCCGGCACCCTCAAAACATTGGGCCGAAGGCCCGACCTTCTGGCAGGGGCGGAAACAATTGCCGGCGTT
>DATANP010000295.1:0-6345 GCA_036266195.1 Thermoanaerobaculia bacterium
CTAATTGCCGACATCTTCCTCTAGAGCAACGCTCCTGCCAGGAGAGCCCGAAAACCGAAACCATTGATATTACAAGGTTTTTACCTGCTTTCGAACCAGGACTGCCGCTCAGCGAAGGCAGCTCGCCTTCTCTGAGACCTCCTGACCGCGGACCATCCCCGAGCACCATCTTTCCCTCCGCTCAAGACTTTGCCGGCCAAGTGGAGTAAGCTCTGTCTGTTCTCGGAGGCAGATGTCACCGATTGGAGGCAGGCGGAGTGCTATACGAGGATCTGTATGAGATCTCGAAACTCCTGCTGGCCGAGGACGACGCGGAACGCGCCCCCGAGGTCCTGCTGCGGCGCATCGTCGAACGGTGCGGTGCCGAGACGGGCTTCGTCGTCGTCCGCGAGGACGGTTCTTATCAGCAGAAGTTCGAGGTCGGCGAGGAGCGCGGCCGGCGTAGCGACCTGGAGCGCCGGTTCAGCCGCACCCTTGTCCGCGAAGCGATCGCCACCGGCGCTCTCCTCTACCTGCCGAACCTGATCGAAGATCCCCGCTTTGCCGCGGGCGAGAGCGGCCTGGTGATCGGCCGCTGTTGCGTGCTGGTGGCGCCGCTGCGCTATGGCGGCGAAGTCTATGGCGTTGTTTATCTGGAAAACCGGGAGCGCCTCGACAGCTTCACCCCGGAAAACCGCGCTTTCCTGACCGAGCTTGCGGAGATCGCCGGTCTCTTCCTCAAGCGGGCGAGCGACCGGGAGGAGCTGCGGCGGCGCAATCGCAGCCTGGAACGCGATCTGTTCGCCCAGAACGATTTCGAAGGGATCGTCACCCGCGATCCACGGATGATCGAGTTGCTCCGGGTCGTCGCGCAGGTGGCCGGCGCGGACGCTCCGGTGCTCGTGCTCGGCGAGACCGGCACCGGCAAGGAGCTGATCGCCCGGGCGCTGCATGTCAACAGCCCGCGCCGGGGACGGCCCTTCGTCACCGTTCACTGTTCGGCGCTGCCCGGCACCCTGCTCGAATCCGAGCTTTTCGGTCACGTGGCCGGAGCGTTCACGGATGCGAAGCGCGACCGCGTGGGCCGTCTCGCTTCGGCCCACGGCGGCACCCTGTTTCTCGACGAGGTGGGCGAAATTCCGATCGAGGCGCAGGCGAAGCTGCTGCGCTTCCTCCAGTTCGGCGAGATCCAGCGCCTGGGGTCCGACCGCACGGAGAAGGTGGACGTGCGGATCGTCGCCGCCACCCATCGCGACCTGCGGCAGATGGGGAAGGATGGGCGCTTCCGCGAGGATCTGTATTTCCGCCTCAAGGTGCTCGATCTGACGCTGCCGCCCCTGCGCGAGCGCCGGGGTGACGTGCCTCTCCTCGCCGACCACTTCCTGCGGAAGTTCTGGCGGCGCTCCGGAGAGCGGCCGCGCTGGGGCCCGCGGGCCGAGCAGGCGCTTCAGGCCTATCCCTACCCAGGCAATATCCGCGAGCTGGCCCACGCTGTCGAGCGGGCCTGCCTGCTGGCCCGCGGGCCGGATCTCGACCTCGAGCTGCTGCCGTCGGAGATCGCCGGCGCGGCGTCCGATCCTGCGGCCGAGCCGGTCTTCTCCGAGCTGACGAGCGAGGTGTTGAATGAATCGCGGGAGGCGAGCGTGGCCGCGGTCGAGCAGCGCTTCCTGATCGAGCTCATGCGGCGCTGCGACGGCAACGTCTCGCGGGCCGCCCGTGAGGCGGGGCTCCACCGGACGTACCTGCAAAAGCTCCTCGCCCGCCACCGCCAGACGATCGGCTCCCTGGCCGCAGCCCAGGAGAGTTGATGCTTCCCTGCCCTTCCTGCGGCCAGGGGAATTCGGAGTTCGACAGCCGCTGCGTGGCCTGTGGCGCCGCCCTGCCCGTCTCGTCCAGCACCACGCTGTTCGACGGCGGTCGGCCGCCGCCGAGAGCGGCCTCGGCGGAGCCCTTCGCATTCCGGCAGATCCACCAGTACCGGCTGCTCCGCCCCCTCGGCCATGGCGGAATGGGCGTCGTTTATCTCGCCGAGGATATCGAGCTGGGCCGGGAGGTCGCCCTCAAGTTCCTCCGCCACCCACGCGATGCGCGCCCCGCGGATGAGACCCGCTTCCGCCGCGAAGCCAAGGCCGCGGCCTCCCTCGATCATCCGAACATCGGCACCATCTTCGAGATCGGCGAGCACGAAGGCCTGCGCTTCCTCGCCATGGCCTATTACGAAGGCACGACCCTGGCCCAGCTCCTGGCCGGGCGGCCGGACAGGCGCCTTGCCACGCTCGAGGCGGCCGCCATCGCAGGCCAGCTCGCCGCCGCCCTCGCCGCCGCCCATGCCGCCGGCATCGTTCACCGGGACCTCAAGCCGGAGAACGTGATGGTGCTTCCGGACGGCCGGGTGAAGCTGCTCGACTTCGGCCTCGCCCGCTGGATCGATTCCGGCAACCTCACCGAAGAGGGGACGGTGCTGGGGACCGCCGCCTACATGGCGCCCGAGCAGCTCAAGGGTCTGCGCGTCGGCACCGCCACCGATCTCTGGGCGCTGGGCATGGTCCTCTATGAGATGCTCGCCGGCCGGCGGCCCTTCGGTGGCGAGCGGCAGGGGATGATCCACTCCATCCTCGTCGAAGACCCCCTGCCGCTGCGGGAGGCGGTTCCGGATGTGTCCGCGGCTCTGGAGACGATCGCGGCGCGCTGTCTCGCCAAGGAGCCGCGGGAGCGGCCTTCGGCCGTCGCCGTTCTCGCCGAGCTTCAGGCCTCCGGGCTCTGGGCCGGCTCCGGCTCGGGCGCCGTCATACCATCTCCCCGCCGGAGCTGGCGGACCTGGGCCGTCGCCAGTGTCGCCAGTACCGCGGCCGTCCTGCTGGTCCTGGCCATCGCCGTTGCCATCTGGCTGCTGACCCGCAAGCCGGCGCTGCCCGTCTACGTGGCGGTCCTCAAGCCGGAGGTCGCCGGCTCGCTCTCTCCAGACGACCAGGCGCGGGTCACCGCCAACATCCAGGCTGCTCTGCTCCGCACCGTCGCCGCTCTCGACGGTCTGGCCGCGCTGGATTTCAACAAGGTCAATGCCGTGAAAGGACCGCCGACGTCTGTCGCCCGGGCCGTGGCCGCCGGCGAGGTCATCGCCTCGCGGGCGGACTGCGCTGGCGATGTCTGCCACGTGAGCCTGCAGCGCTTGAGCGGACAGGACGGACGGGTGCTGTGGGCCGAAGCTCTGGAGGTGCTCTCTGCACGTCCCCGGCTGTTCGCCGACGCTGTCACCTCAACGCTTCGGCGGGGCTACGGCGACCGGCGGTTGCGCGTTCCGCGGCTGGAGCTGGAAATTCAGGAGAAGGACTACGAGACCTTTCTCGATTTGAGACGGCGAATCACCAAGGAGGGCGCCAGCGATGAAACCCTGGCCCGTCTGGAAGAGCTGAGGACAAGAGCCCCGTCGTTCGTCGAAGCCTATGCCCTGGAGGCGCAGGTCGCCCGCCGCCGGTACGCGGACACGGGCGAGACCCGCTACCTCACGCGTGGCCTCGCCGTGGTCCAGGACGCCATCCGGATTGCGCCGGGAGATCCCCGGCCTCTCGTGGTCCGCTTCGAGCTGGAGCTGTCGGCGGGACATCTCGACGAGGCCGAAGCCGCGCTCGCCAGCCTGGAGGAGATCGATCCGGCCGAAAGCCTGCTCCAGCGAGGCCGGCTCGCTGAAAGATGGGGCCGGCCCGCGGAGGGCCTGGAGCTGATGCAGGCCGCGGTCCGCCTCCAGCCTTCCTGGCCGAACCTGCTCATCCTGGCCAACGCCGAGTATCGCCAGGGCCGCCTCGACGACGCGCGCCGGCACCTGGAAGCGCTCCTCACGCGCTTTCCCGGCAATCTCGAAGGACTCAGGACCCTCGCCCAGATCGAGCTGCTGCGGAATCCCGAGCACGCCGTGGCGTTGCTGCGCGAGGCCGCGAAAAGCGACCCCGGGATCGGGTCGCTGACCAACCTCGGGGGCAACCTCCTGCTCCTGCGCCGTTACGGCGAAGCCGAGGCCAGCCTCCGGCAGGCCCTGGCTCGCCAACCGGGCGATCCGTCGGCCGCGCTCAACCTCGCGGATTGCCTGACCCTCCTTGGTCGGGAGGCGGAAGCCCGCCAGCTCTATGCCGGCATCGCGGAGTCCGCTTCTCGCCGTGCCACTCCCGGCGATTGGAGCATGCTCGCTGTCCAGGCCCAGGCTTTCGCTCATCTCGGCGAAAACGACCAGGCTCTCGAAGCGATCCAGCAGGCCCTGCGGTTGACTCCCAACAATAGCCAGCTATCCATGGAAGCCGCGGTCGTCTACGTACTCATCGGCGACCGCAGCTCCGCCCTCTTCCATGCCCGGCAGGCCGCAAAGCAGAACGTCGATGCCAGCTGGTTGGCCCTCCCCTTCTTCGACCCTCTGCGCAAGGAACCCACCTTCCAGGCCTTGACCCGGCCACGGTAGCTCAACTAGCCGCCGATCGGATCGGGGGTCACCACGATCGTGGGGTCATGGTCCCGATGGTGTTTGATGTCGGCGCTGATAAGGGTACCCGTTATCGCGAGATCATAGTTGAACGAGCTCAAGCTCCGGGCCTTATTCTCGATCAGGACCCGCCACTGGTCCGGAGTCTCCCCTGGCTCCGACTCCAAGAGACTGACTCCAAGCGGCAGGACAGAGGTCGGCCCTGGAATGATGACCCCCTGGGAGCTGGAATTGAAAGTCGCCAACTGAATCGTGCTGCAGTCAGGCATGAGTTTCCAGAGAACCGTCCAGGGCGAGGGCTCATCTTCCGTTCCCGGCCCAGGGATGTCGATGATGGGGGCCTGGACGATGAGCTTGTCCTCGATCGAATCCCAGGAAACGATCACCTCTGCAGTGATCAGCCTGCCCTCGCGATCGAATATCGCGGTCGGCTCCGGCGTTTCGCACTGATCGACAGTCGTTTGCTCCATGATGGCTGGCATCGTCTTGTCTCCTGAAGAAAAGGTTTTTTCTGACAGCGGCGGAAATGGGATTGAGCAAGGACCATACCACTCCTCCGCGGACAGCGTTCTCCAGGGAAACGGTGAAAGATTTGTGGAATGGCTGCCTCTCGCCATAGGCAGCGCTCCCCGGCCTGACCGTGCCACGCCCCGGAGGCGGGTGCCTTTGTGGAATGGCATGCTCGCCGGAAGCATCCAACGGTCCGCCGGATGCGTCCAAAATTGGATCGGAGCCCTCAAAGGGGCTCAGTCGCTGACGCCGGCACGCCGAAGCGCTCCCGCAGCCGCTTCCTTACCTCTCCCACCAAGAAGATGGAGCCGCAGGCCACCAGCGCCCCTCCCGGGACCAGCGCCCGGTCGAGCGCCGTGCCGAGATCCGGTTCCACCTCCACAGCCCGGCCCGGCAGGAGCGCCGCGACCTCTTCGGGTTGGCGGGCGCGGTCGCTCGGCGGCGTGGTGAGGACGATCCGGTTCACGAGTGGAGCGAGGCGGCCGATCATCTCGGAGGCGTTCTTGTCTGCGAGAACCCCGAAGAGGAGGTCGGCCTTGCCAGGGAGCATGGAGAGAAAGTCGGCCAGGACCGTGGCGCCCTCGGCGTTGTGGGCGGCATCGAGGAGGACCCTGCCTCCATCCGGCAGCTCGATCCTCTCCAGCCGGCCCGGCCAGCGGGCGGACCGGGCTCCGACGGCGATGGCCTGCGGGTTCAGCCCCAGCTCTTCGGCGGCGAGGACGGCGAGCCCCAGGTTCCTCACCTGGTGGGCGCCAGGAAGATCGATCCGGAGATCGTGTTCTCCTCGCGGAGTGGCGAGCTTGATGCGCTGCCCACCCCAGCCCTCGGGGATGATCTCCAGGATCTTCGACAGGTCCTGGCCGAAGCGGAGATCGGTGCCCACCTCGGCGGCGACTTTCTTCAGAGACTCGGCGGCTTCGGGCTCCTCGACCCAGGCGAGCGCCGGGCGGCCGGGTCGAAAGATGCCGGCCTTCTCTCTTGCGATCAGGGCCAGCGTGTCCCCCAGGTGCTCCTGGTGCTCCAGGCTGATCGAGGTGACCAGCGAGAGGACCGGCTCGCAGACGTTCGTGGCGTCGAGCCGGCCTCCCATGCCGACCTCGACCACGGCGAGATCGACCTTCTCTCTGGCGAAGGCCAGGAAGGATGCGGCGGTGACGGCTTCGAAGTAGGTCGGCTCCTGGGGAGCGGTGCGGACGATCCTCTCCAGATCCTGGGTGAAGTCTTCCGCGGAGATGCAGAGGCCGTCGATCCGGATCCGTTCGCGGACCGATTCCAGGTGCGGCGAAGTGTAGAGGCCCACCTTCAGGCCGGCGGCCCGAGCCATGGCGGCGAGGAACGACGAGGTGGACCCCTTGCCGTTGCTGCCAGCGACCAGGACCGAACGGAAC
>DATANP010000296.1:0-1801 GCA_036266195.1 Thermoanaerobaculia bacterium
TCGTCCGAGGATTGGGAGACCGGCGTGCTCTTCCGCGCCCAGGTGCAGGCCCTGGCGCAGTTCCACCGGGAGCGCGAGCGCCAGGCCGCACTGCCGCCGATACCGCCGGGCCGCCTCGAACGGTTCCGGCGCAGGCGCCTGCTCTGGCTCGGGACGCTGCTCCTGAGCGTCCTCGGCCTGGCCGGTCTCGCCTGGTGGGTGCTGGTCTAGTACCGCCGTTCCAGCTCGGACATGTCGGACGGCAGCTCGCCCCACTGCTCGCGGGCGCGGAGGAAGAGGACCCGCATGGTGCCGCCGCCCTCGAAGCGGCCGTCCTCCATCTCCACCTGCCAGTCGGCGAGGTCGTCCAGGGGGACGGTGCGGAGGCGCTCGACCTTCTCGGAGTGGGTGACCGGGAGGTTGACCAGGAAGACCTCCATGTCGTCCTCGCGCATCTCGCGAAGCTCGGCCCAGAGGTACTCGGCGGTGCCGGAATCCGACGCGAAACGGATCTTGACGTGGGTGGTGCCGGGATACCGGGGCGCCAGGTCGCGCAGCCGGTCGACCGTCCGCTGGGCCTCGGCCATGGCATCGAGCATGAGCGGGTCGTCGTCCGCGATGTCCAGGGACCGGATCGCCGTCTGGGAAGCGCGCCACCGCGCCCAAGCCGCAGCGGCGCTCAGGAAAGCCGCTGTCATGCCGGTGACGAGAATCGTGCTCATGGTCCAGACCCCGCAGACAATGATACTCCGGACGGTGTTCCCGGTAATCTAACGCCATGGAGATCCACATCCACATCCGGGGATACGGGATGTGGGCGGTGGAGGAGAAGGAGACCGGCTCGTTCGTCGGCCGGATCGGCTTTTACAACCCGGACGGCTGGACGGAGGCGGTGTCGACTTATCCGCGGCTCGGTAAGGTTGCTGGAGACGCGACAATCTTGTCTGGCGCCGCGAAAGCCTGACGCGCGGCAAGATAGACTTATCTGCCGGAAAACAAGGTTGACGGCTCAGGCGCTCGACTTATCCAGGGCGCGGCAAGCTTATCCGCCGTCCGCTGGCGTTATCGGGAGCCCGACAAGCTTATCGGAGGCCAAACAATCTTGTCGGCCTCCAGGACAAGCTTGTCGGCGGCAAGATAACGTCAGCGGGAGCCAGGATAACGGTATCCGCGGTAAATCAAGGTTGCCGGCCGGGAAACAAGGTTGCCGGCCGGGAAACAAGGTTGTCCGGCCGCCGACAAGCTTGTCAGCCTTCCGACAAACCTGCGCCGTGACGGGAAGACCCCTCCCCATCCCTCCCCTGCTTCGCAGGAGAGGGCGCCCCCTCCCTCCCGGCTTGAAGGCAACGCTACAGCCGGCTGGTCGCGGCTCCCTTGGTCCGCACGCTGTCGATGCTCAGCGGACCCGAGCCGCGGGCGGCCATGTAGAGGAAGGCGAAGCAGTAAAGGACCGCGGCCTCGCCGTGGTTGACCAGCGGCCAGAAGCCTCCCGGGGCATGGGCCATGAAGTAGGCGACGGCCATCTCGCCGCTCGCGATGAAGGCGGCGAGGCCGGTGAGCAGGCCGAGCGCGATCATCAGACCGGCGATCAGCTCGATCGCGCCTGCGACCAACGGCAGCCCTGAGTCCATCTTCGGCCCGCCGAACATGCCGAAGATCTTCTGCGCGCCGTGCGAGGCGAACAGCAGGCCGAAGACGATCCGGAACACGGCATAGAGAATGTCGGTGTAGCGTGCCAGGAATCTCATGCGTTCCTCCTTTTGGTTCTTCAGCCCTGCGGCTGGTAGACCGTGGGCCGCCGCGGGAGCGGCGGCGAAGGTTT
>DATANP010000297.1:0-18241 GCA_036266195.1 Thermoanaerobaculia bacterium
AGGAGCCGGTCTACATCTATGTCCTCATGGAGTTTCAGTCCCGGCCGGACCCCGCGATGCCGGTTCGGCTCATGGGATATGTATGCCGCTTCTACGAGGATCTGATGGCCGGGCAGGCCGCGCGGGACTGGAGAAGGCTGCCCCTCGTCATCCCCATGGTCGTTTACAATGGATCGGAGCCGTGGCACGTGCCGGAGGATCTCGGCTCGATGATCGTGGACCTGGATGCGTCCGTCGAGATCTACCGTCCGCGATTGCGGTACCGGCTGGTGGACAAGTCGGCCTACTCGCCCGAGGAGCTGGAGGCTCTCGACAGTCCGGCCGCCGAGCTGTTCCGGATCGAAAGGAGCCGCAACTGGTCGGAGATCCGGGGGAGCATTCAGAGGCTGGTGCGCATGATACCGCCGGCCGAAGACTCTTTGAGACGTACTTTCGCGACGTGGCTGCAGAAGGTCGTTCTGCCGCGCCTCGGTCTGCCCGGGGAACGGGTCATCACCACGCCGACGCTGGAGGAGTTTGACACCATGCTGGCTGAAAGCATCGACCGTTGGAACCGTGAGCTGCAGGAAAAGAGCTACCAGGAAGCCGAAGCCCGGATGCTTCTCCGACAACTCCGGGCGAAGTTCGGGACCGTGGATGCAGGGACCGAGGAGCGGGTGCGGTCCGCGGATGCCGAACGCCTCCTGGAATGGGGAGAGCGCATCCTGACCGCCGAGCGCGTCGAGGATCTCTTCCGAGACTGAAGGGCACCTACCGCTTCGCCAGCATCAGCGTGACGCTCTTCGAGACTGGCAGGCCCTCGACGGCTCCGACCGGGGTCCAGACCTCGGCGCCGTTCTCGGTCTTCACGTCCATCCAGCGGGCCTCGGCGAGCGTGACCTCCACGGTCATGCGCCCGCTGGCCGGGAACGGCCGGCCGGTTTCGCTGCTCCAGAAGTTGTGGAGCTTGATTTCCGTGGTGCTGCCCGCGGGTACCGGCCGGAAGAACAGCTCCTTGCCGTAGACCGCCAGCTCCTTGCCGTCCACCTTGACGCGGAAGCCGAGTGCGGAGGCGGTCTTCGCACCGGCGTTCTTCACGGTGACGGAGAGCTTGCAGAGCTTGTCCGGACCCGGCGAGGCGGGGTCCACCTTGACCGCCTCCAGGGTCAGCCCCGGTGCGGGCTTGCTCTCCTGTGCCAGAGCGGCAGCGGCCACGAGAAGAAAGAGGAGGATCGCGATTCGCTTCATGGTTGTTCCTCGATCAGGGTCACATATCGGCCGACAGGCGGTGTCATGAGCCGCTGCGTCCGGCCGGAAGGCCACACGACCTCCAGCTCCTTCGGAGACTCTCCGGCCGGCAGGCCGAAGAGCAGGCGGCGGTCGCTCGTGGATTGATAGCTATCCCCGGCCATGGACCAGCGCACCTGGCGGCGACTCGCACTCACGAGCGTCACCCTGGCGCCGACCGCGGCGGTGTTCGGCGCGCGGCCTTCCAGGACGACGCCGACCCAGGTGCCGTCCGTCTCGTTGCGCAGCAGCTCCAGCGGTCCGCCGCTGTTCTGCATGGCGAGGTCCGGCCGGCCATCGGAATCGTAGTCGCCCGCGGCCAGGCCGCGGCCCACCTGGGGCTCGCCCGGGGGCAGCGCGCAGCTCTTGTTCTCGAACCGCCCGCGGCCGTCGCCGGTGAGGATCAGGTCCGGCTGGGCGTAGAGCACCGAGTCCCACTTCGGGTGCTCGAATACATGGCCGTTCGCGACGTAGGCGTCGAGGTCGCCGTCCAGGTCCAGATCGGCCGAGACGATCCCGAAGCCGAGCAGGTTGTACGACGGCGGACCGAAGCCGCTGGAGGCCGAGGCGTCCTCGAATTGAAGGTCGCCGAGGTTCTTGTAGTAGGAGTTCACCTCGGCGTCGAAGTTCGTGACGGTGATCTCGGGGTCGCCGTCGCCATCGAAGTCTCCGACTCCGAGCCCCATGCCCGCCTGCGCCTTGCCGGCCGCGTCCACGGCCGCGCCGGAGAAGAGCGAGACATCCTCGAACTTGCCGCCGCCCAGGTTGTGGAACAGCAGGTTGGGCGTCATGTCGTTCGCGATGTATACGTCCGGCCGGCGGTCGCCGTCCAGGTCGGTGAAGATCACCCCCAGGCCGCGGCCGTTCGCGGAGGAGAACCCGGCCGCCGCGGTGGCGTCCTCGAAGATGCCGTCGCCCTTGTTCCTGTAGAAGAGGTCGTTCTCGCCCTCGAACAGGCTGATGTCGCAGTAGTCCCGCCGGCCGGCCGCGAAGTCGCCGCAGAACAGGCTGTTGTTCGGGTCGTACTTCACGTAGCGGGTGACGTAGAGGTCCAGGTCGCCGTCGCCGTCCGCGTCCGCGAACGCGGCCGAGGAGCTCCAGCCTCCCGCGCCCAGGCCGGACCGCGCCGACGCGTCCTCGAACGTGCCGTCGCCGCGGTTGAGGAGCAGCGTGTCCGGCCCGAAGTCGGACAGGTAGAGATCGGTGTCGCCGTCGCCGTCCACGTCCGCCGCGGTCACGCCCTGTCCATAGGCCCGGTCGGCGATGCGGGCGCGGGCGGTGACGTCCTCGAACGTGCCGTCGCCCCGGTTGCGGAACAGCCGGTCGGCGCCGCGGGCCGAGCCATCGGGAGGGAACGCGCCGGACTGGACCACGTAGAGATCCTGCCAGCCGTCGCCGTCGTAGTCGAGCCAGGCGAGGCCGGCGCCCATGGTCTCGGGCAGGTGACGGGCGTCCGACTTGCCCGGGTCGTACCGGAACGAAAGGCCGGCCCGGGCCTCGGCATGCCGCAGGCGCAGGGGGCCGCAGGTGGTTCCCTCGGCGACGGCTTGAACGGGAACGGAGAGAAGGAGCAGGCCGAGAAGGATTCTCACGGCTTTCCCCCCTCCGCCGCCAGCCGCTCCTCGTCGAGCGCCCGGCGCAGGTCGTCCCGTTCGGGCGCCAGGACCACGGCCTTCTCCAGGGCCTCCGCGGCGCCCTTGTGGTCGCCGGCCGCCGAGCGCGAGAAGGCCACGCCGGAGAGCGCCTCGGGGCTCGGGCCGAGCTGCGCGAACAGGGCTTCGGCCTCCCTGGACTTGCCGCCGCGCAGCAGCTCCCAGCCCTGGTCGAGCCGGGCCCTCTCCAGGTTGGCCTTGCGGACGCGCTCCTCGTTGGCCGCGGTCAGGCGGCGGAACGTCTCCATCTCCTTGGCGGCCTCCTCTTTCCTGCCGGAGCGCTGGAGCCGCTGGGCCAGGCTGTAGCGGGCGCGGGCCAGCTCCGGCGCCATCGCCGCGGCCTTGCGGTACGCGGCGAGCGCCTCGTCCGCCTGGCCCGCTCCTTCGAGAGCCTGGGCGAGCTGGAGCTGGAGGTCCACGTCGTCCGGCAGAAGGACGGTCGCGCGTCGCAGCGGATCGAGCGCGTCCGCGGCCCGGCCCTGGAAGAGGAGGAGCCGGCCGAGCTGTTGGAGTGCGATGAGGGCCGCGGCGCCGGACCCGGACCCCAGAGCCTGCCGGAACTGCTGTTCGGCCATGTCAAGCCGGCTCAGCTCCCAGGAGGCGCTACCCAGGTACAGGTTGGTGCGCGGGTCCTGCGATCCCAGCTCGATCGCCCGCTCCAGGGCGTCGGCGGCGGGCCGGGCCTGGTGGTTCAGCAGATAGGCGCGGCCGAGCATCGAGTGGACGTCGGGCGAGCCCGGCGCCAGCCGCGCCGCCGCCTCCAGGCTCGCCACGGCGTCAGGATAGCGGCCGGCCTCCAGGTGCTGGCGGCCGGATTCGAGCAGCCGGGCAAGATCCTGCGCCCGGGCGATTCCACCCGGGAGGAACAGCAGGGCCAGCGTCAGGGCGAGGCGTCGCATGAGGCGCAAAGCATAACCCCACCGCCCCAGGTGCTATATTCCAAGCCCCCATAGGACGCCCAATATGAGATACCGCAGTCTTCCTTTCGTCCTTGCCGTCCTTGCAGCCCTTGCCGTCCTTTCCCCTCTCCGGGCCCAGGAGGACATCGACCCCCAGAAGGCCTTCGACGAGGCCCGGCAGAAGTACCAGGCCGGCGACTACCAGGCGGTGGTGAGCCTCCTGGCGCCGCTCAAGCCGGACGCCTCGTCCCCGCCGCCGCTCCTGACCCTGCTCGGAGGCGCCTATATCGAGCTGGGCCAGATCGACCAGGCTCAGGCCCTGCTCGACCCCGTGGCCGCCACCGACGCCGCCGGCCCGGCCCTCCTCTTCAACGCCGCGCGCGCCGCTTTCGCCAAGAAGCAGGACGAGAAGGGGGAGGGCTTCCTAAAGCGCGCCGTCGCCAAGGCGCCCGGTTCGCTCGCGGCGCGCGCGCTCGGCCTGCGCTACGGCCGCCAGGGGAAGATCGAGGAGGCCTACAAGCTCCTCAAGCCCTGGACCCAGGCCCATCCCGACGACGGCGACGCGCGCCTATCCGCCGCCTTCTGCGCCATCGAGCTCGGCCTCGGCTCCGACGCCGAGGCACTGCTCTCCGGCCTGCCCGAGACCAATCCGCAGGTCCGGCTGCTCAAGGGCCGGCTCCTCGTCTCCCGCGGCGACCCGCGCGGAGCCATCGCCCTGCTCGCGCCCCTCGAAGCCGCGCCGCCCAAGGAGATCGACCGCGACCTCCGCTGGGCCCTCGGCGAAGCCCGCATGGAGACCGGTGAGGCCGCCAAGGCCGTATCCCTCCTCGAAGGGCACACGGGCGACGATCCCGACATGGCACTCCTGCTCGGCCAGGCCTACCGGCAGACCGGAGTCCCGGACAAGGTCCTGGCCCTCCTGAAGCCGTTCGTGGACCGCCTGCCGGCGGACCCGGCCTCGCTGACCGCCGACCGGCGCGCCGTCTTCGCCCTGATCGCCCTGGAGTACGGCCGTGCCCTCAATACCGCGGCGCGCTGGCAGGAGTCCGTCGCCGTCCTGCAGAAGGCCACGGCGCTCGACCCGTCGAACCCGCCGGCCTTCCAGGCGCTCGGCCAAGCGCTGGCCGGAGCCGGCCGCCGCGACGAGGCACAGGCGGTCTTCCAGAAGTTCCAGGAGCTGTCGAAGAACGCGCCGCGCAAGGACGCCGCGACCCCGCCGCAGCCATAATGCGCGTCCTCCTCCTCCCTGTCCTGCTGCTCGCCGCCGCGCCCGGGCCCCTACCCGAGCACGCGGTCGAGCTGCGGAACCTCGGCATCGCACAGCTCGAAAACGAGCAGCCGGCACAGGCCGAAGCCACCTTCCGCGAGCTGATGAAGGTCGCCCCAGCCGACCCCCTGCCGTACGCCGACCTGGCCGTCTCCCTGCTGCGGCAGCAGAAATACGACGCCGCCATGGAGGCCCTGGACCAGGCGCTCGCCCTGGCGCCGAAACCGCCGGGCCGCGCCGACCTCCTGGCCCTGCGCGGCGACGTCCTGCAGTGGAGCGGCAAGGCCGAGGAGGCCCTCGCGGCCTATCGCCAGGCCACGGCCGCCGATCCGAATCGGGTCGAGGTCTGGTTCTCCCTCTTTCAGCAGGCCGCGGCTGTTGGTGAGACCGAGACCGCGCAGGCGGCATCGACCGAGGCCCTGGCCGCCCTCGTGCGCCTGCGGCCGGAAAATCTGGTCGTCCTTCTCAAGGAAGGCCAGCGCGCCATCCGCGCCGCCGACCGGACCGCGGCCACCAAGGCGTTCCTGCGGGTCAAGGAGATCCTCTGGCAAGCGCCGCCCCCGGCGGTGATGAGCCTCGATCAGCTCCTCAAGGCCCTGGAGGAGAACAACCTCGAAGCGGCCCGCATCCCGGGCGTCCGCCTGGAGAACGTGCTCAAGGTCTCGCCCCTCTACCAGCAGAGCCTCCGCGAGCTGTCGCTCGGCATTCAGGGCATCCCGGTCGAAGGCTTCGTGGGCGAGCCGCCGGCCACGAGCTTCGGCGACCCGCTGCCGGTGCGCTTCCGCAGCACCCGGATCGTGGAGACCCCCACTGCCGGCCGGGCGCTCGCGGCCGGCGACTTCGACGGCGACGGCAAGACCGACGTGGCGCGGATCGTCTCCGGCGAGACGCCCCACCTGGAGCTGCGCCGCGGTGGACCGCAGGCCACCGGCCCCGACCTGCCGGCGCCGGGCCTCGACAGCCTGCTCGCGGCCGACTTCGACAACGACGGCAAGCTCGACCTGATCGCCTCCGGTCCCGAGTCCGTGGTCTGGTGGCGCGGTCGGGGCGACGGCACGTTCGAGGACGCCACCGCGACCGCCGGTCTGGCAGGGACTGGAGCGACCGCCGCCGCGGTCCTCGACTTCGACATCGAGGGCGATCTCGACCTCGCGCTCGTCGGCGGCACTGCCGGAAAGACGGGGGCCGGCGACCTGCGGCGCAACAACCTCTCCGGCCCGCTGGAATCGGTGGGGGAGCAGGCCCTGCCGCGCGAGGTGTTCCAGGACCCCCGCGGTCTTGTCGCCAGCGACCTGGACCGCGACGGCGACCTCGATCTCGTCGTGGCCCACGGGAAGGGGCTCTCCTGGATCGACAACCTGCGCCAGGGAAGGTTCGGAGACCGCACCGCGGCTGCGGGTCTGGCGAAAGCCGCACCGGCCGCGGCTGTCACCAGCGCCGACCTCGACAACGACGGCCTGCCGGACCTGATCGCGGCCGGGCCCGGGGGGCTCCAGGCCTGGCACGGCCGGCGGACCGCGTTCGAGCCCTGGAACCTCAGCCTGCCGGACAAGCCCGGATTCTCCGACGTCCTCGCCTTCGACGCCGACAACGACGGCCGCCTCGACCTCGCCGCCGCCGGCCCCTCCGGCGTCGTGATCCTCGGCCAGCATGGCTCCATGTTCGAAGCGCTGCCGATCGAAGGCGACCCCTCTCCGGTCACGACCCTCACCGCGGCCGACCTCGACGGCGACGGCGATCTGGACCTGGTCGCCGCCGGCCCGTCCGGCCTCCATCGGCTCGACAACGACGGCGGCAACAGGAACCACTGGCTGACCGTCCGTCTCAAGGCGCTCACCCAGGGCAACAGCAAGAACAACATCGACGGCCTGGGCTCGGTGCTCGAAGTCCGCTCGGGCGCCGCCTACCAGTCCCAGGAGGTCCACGGCCAGACCACCCACCTCGGCCTCGGCCGCCGCACGCAGCCCGACCTCCTGCGCGTGCTCTGGACCAACGGCGTGCCCCAGAACCGCCTCCAGCCCAAGGGCGACCAGCGTATCGTCGAAGAGCAGCTCCTCAAGGGAAGCTGCCCCTTCCTCTACGCCTGGGACGGCCACGGCTTCGCCTTCGTCACCGACCTCCTCTGGAACGCGCCCATCGGCCTGCCCGTGGCGCCCGGCGTCTGGGCCAGCTCCGACCCCACCGAACTGGTGCGCGCCGACGGCCTCAAACCCAAAGACGGCCGCTACGAGATCCGCATCACCGAAGAGCTCTGGGAGGCCGCCTGGTTCGACGCCGTGCGCCTCTGGGTCGTGGACCACCCCGCGGACGTGGAGGTGGCGAGCAATCTGAAGGTCATCCCGGGCAAGTCGCAGCCCGAGGAGGTCCGGGCGAGCCGCGACCTGCGGCCCGTGGCCGCCGCCTGGGACGGCGCCGGCCAGGACGCGACCGCCCGCGTCCGGGCACGCGACGAGGTCTACGCCTCCGGCTTCACGCCGAGCCCCTACCAGGGCGTCGCCGCCAGGCCCTGGACCTTCACCTTCGACCTCGGAGAGGCGCCGGCCGCCCCGGTCCGGCTTCATCTGGATGGCTGGATCTTCCCGGCCGACGCCAGCCTGAACCTCGCCGTGGCCCAGCGCCCCGACCTGCCGCCGGTCTTCCCGAGAGTCGAGGTGGAGACGGAGGAGGGCTGGCAGGTCCTCGTGCCCGAGATGGGCTTCCCCGCGGGCAAGACCAAGACCCTGGTCGTGGACACGCCCGCCCTCCCCCCCGGCGCGCACCGGCTGCGCATCGTCACCAACCAGTGGCTCGGCTGGGACCGCATCGCCTGGACCACCGCGCCCGTAGACGCCGAGGCCGTGGTCGTCGCGAAGCTGGAGCCCGGTGCCGCCGACCTGCACTACCGCGGCTTCTCCGAGCTGATCCGCCGCTCGCCGAACGGCCCGCACGGTTATCTCTATAGCCGCTCCACGCCCGACTCTCCCTGGCTGCCGTTCCCCGGCCGCTACACCCGGTATGGAGACGTGAACGAGTTGCTCCAGGAGCCGGATGACCGCATGGTCATCCTGGCGCCGGGAGACGAAATCGCGCTAAGCTTCGACGCCTCGGGCCTGCCGCCCGTCCGCGAAGGCTGGAAGAGGACCCTCTTCCTGGAGAGCCACGGCTGGGACAAGGACGCCGACCGCAACACCTTCGAAGCTACGCGGATCGAACCGCTGCCCTTCCGGGCCATGAAGCGCTATGGCGAGCCGTTCCCGGACACCCCCGAGCTGCGGCGCTATGTTGATGAGTGGCTGACGCGGGTGGTGCCATAGAGAGTTTCTACGGCGCGCTGTAAGGTTCTATGGCCCAATGTAGAGTTCTAAGGGCCGTCGTAAGGTTCTACGGCCCGCCGTAACGTTCTACGGCCCGATGTAGAGTTCTGGGGGCGTTGGGCCACCAGCTCTGGCGCGTCGAGGACGGCCACGCCGAGCCGCTCACCAACCTGCGCCACCTGGCCTACAGCATCGCCCCCTCTTCGTCGCGACCGTGGGAGACCGCTTTCCCCGAGCCCACACCGCAGGCTCGGGGAAGGGAGAGGGTTGCCGTTAGGGGATCTGGCAGCCGGTGCAGAGGGTGTAGCAGTGCTGACAGCCATCCCCGGCGTGGCAGTAGGTTCCATACTCGGTGAATTGAATCTTGACCACGCCCGGTTTGGCTGGCCGGCCTGATCCGGCGATGAAGTTCGAGGTGCCGGGGAGATACGTGTCGGGCATCCGGTCGCCATCCGTGTCCACCAGCACGAAGCCGGCGGGCATCGGCGCGGCGGTCTTGGCATGCCAAGGGACGTTGGGAGTCGCCGCGAACCGCACGGGCTGCGCGAGCTCGAGCGTTTCACCCGCCCGTCCGACCGGCGTGAAGGTCACTTTCGTGTTGAGCGCGAGAGGAGCGAAGAATCGCCCACCGTTGTCGTTGTCGCGAATGATTCGCATCCGCGTCGTCGGCTGAGCGCCGTCGAGGCTCATGGAGAGGTCGAACTTTCCGCACGAGGTGCTGATCGGCGCGACGCTCTTGAGCGACAGCGCTCGGACCTGGATCCGGGTCGTCGCCACGCCCCGCTCATCGAACGCCGCGTCGTCCAAACGCTGAACGATCGTGTCGGCCCTTCCCAGGGCGCCCGGAGTGCGGCTTCTTTTGCTGGGAGCGCCGGCTTCCAGCCGGCAGCCGGAGCGCCTGATGGAGAAGACCCTTGCGCGGTCTCCGAATGGCCGCGCCAGCCGCTTCGCCATCCGAGACTCCGGCATGGCCGGCAAGATGCCGGCGCTCCCAGTGAAAACGGGCAAAGTTAGCGCCGATGGGGCCTGGGGTGAGGACCGCAGCCACAGATGCTGCGGTCTCTTTACCCCTGCCGCAGGAAGCTCCCGTCGCGAAGCTCGGCGAGCGCCCGCCGGATGGTGACGGGGCGGAATTCCCGGACAGACTCGTAGACCGCGACGCTCCGGGCCGCTTCTCCGTAAAAGAGAGGTGGCCCGGTCTCTTCTGCGGATCCTTTCCGCAACCGCCTTCATCCTGGCGCTGCTTCTGGCCCTGGCTGCCGTGCTCATCCGGCAGCCGGTGCCCGGAAGCGCTCCCTTCCTGAGCCGGGAGAGGGCCGACCCGGAGAGGCTTCGCCGTCACGTCGAGTTCCTGACCGTCGAAGCTGCGCCGAGGGACTCCGATCATCCGGAGAGCCTGGACAAGGCCGCAGCCTACATCCACGATCAGTTTTCCCGAGCCGGAGCGCGCGTCTCGGAACAGCCGTTCATGGCCTGGGGAAAAACCTATCGCAACGTGATCGCCTCGTTCGGACCGAACGAAGGGCCGCTGCTGATCGTCGGCGCTCACTACGACGCCTTCGGAGACTTCGGCGCCAACCCCGGAGCAGACGACAACGCCAGCGGCACGGCCGGGTTGCTTGAGCTCGCCCGATTGCTCGCAGGTCGTTCCGTTGATGTCGTCCTGGTCGCCTACTCGACCGAAGAGCCGCCCTTCTTCGCCTCGCCCAAGATGGGCAGCGCGGTCCATGCGCGATCGATCGACAAATCCCGGGTGCGGGGCATGATCAACCTGGAGATGATCGGATATTTCCAGGAAGAGCAGCCCTGGCCGCACTGGTTCCTGCGGTTCCTCTATCCCGATCGAGGCGATTTCATCGCCGTGGCCGGCCGCTGGGACGACCGGGTCCTCGCCCGCGCCGTCAAGCGCGCCATGCGAGGAGCGGGAACTGTTCCGGTCTACAGCTTCACCGCGCCGCGATCCGCCGGCCTGGACGCCTCCGATCAACTCAGCTACTGGAACCGCGGCATCCCTGCCGTCATGGTGACGGACACCTCTTCCGTTCGGAACGCGAACTATCACACGCCTGCGGACACGGCCGCGACTCTGGATTACAGGCGTATGGCCGGGGTCGTAGACGGCGTTCTCAACGCGGTGCTCTACCTGTCAGAGGGTTGACCATGAGCAGAATCGCTTCGCCAGAAGGACCTTGATGTCACCCGCACTGCGACGGCCAGTCTGGTTGCCGCTATCGAAATGCAAGGCCTGGGAATCGGTCTCCGGAACGATCTCGGCCATGCGTTGGACGTTGCGCCTCCCTTCTTCCTGAACGAACCCCTGCCCTTCCTGAAAGAGTCGCCGAAGGCCCTGAACAGTCCTGCGCGCTTCCTGTCGGAGCAGGCGGTCTTCCTGAAGCGTTCCCGGCGCCTCCTGTGCGAGGAGGTGAGGCCCCTGCAGGGATCTGTGCGCCTCCTGTCCGCGTCTCTGCGTCGCCTGCCCGCGTCTCTGCGTCGCCTGCTCCGGTCCGCGAGGCTCCTGTCCGGATCTGTGCGCCTCCTGCCGCGATCTTTGCGACTCCTGATCGGATCGATGTGCTTCCTGAACCGGACCCGGAGGCTCCTGAACGCAGCGGCGTGATTCCTGAGCGGACAGGCGCACGCCCTGAAGAAATCCGGGCGTCTCCTGATCGAGGCCGCGCGGCTCCTGATCTTTCAGGAAACGGCAGGGCGTGCTCTCGCACGCCCCTGCACGGACTCCTCACTGTCGGCGCGGGAAACTTCCGGCTGCGCGGGGCGGCGGCCCCGGTAACGACAAGCCGCCATTGACTCAGCCTACCGACGACAAAGGGCTATCGGTAATCTGACAAAGTAGAGTTAAGAAGAGTCGCATCAAGAAGTATTGACAACTCTCTTCAACTCTGTCTAGAGTCCACCCACTGAGCCTGTGTCAAGGGCAAAACCGCCGTGAGGCGGCGACGCAAAGCCACGGGTCTCTCTGCTGTGCGTAGGGAGACAGCCGGGTTGCCCCGGGATCAGCGAGCAGTACCCGAGGCCCCCTATGCCGATGGTCGTTTCGCTGAGTCCGAGACTGTTCGCCTCCGCGTTCCAAGCGCGCGGGCCGCCCTCCGCCTGCCTCTCCATCCCGACGTCCGGTCACATCTTGTGGTTTTTTCTTCCTGTCAACTTGGAAAGAGGAGCATGCCTTATGATGACCTGTCGTTCGTCCCTCTCGTGGGCCCTGCGCTCTGCCGCCGCGGCTTCGATGCTTCTGGTCGCGGTGCCGGGGTTCTCCCAGCCATATTCCTCCCAGGCCACAGGCTTCGCCGTCACTCCTGAGTTGAGCTCCCTGCCTCCGGATGAAACGGAGAAGCCGCCGGATGCGAACGGCGGCGAGACCAAGACCGTTCCCATCAAGACCGTCCGCTTCGAGACCGGCGATCCGAATGCTGCCGAGCCCGACCCCGTGGTCCAGGATCTGGCGCCCGCGGCCGCCGTGTCCCCGCCTTCGGTCTCGTTCCCGGGCCTGTCGAGCGACGACAACCAGGTCGCGTTCGGAGGTCGGGTCCTGCCTCCCGACACGGTCGGTGACGTGGGACCCAATCACTACGTTCAGATGATCAACCTGATGTTTCGCGTCTTTGACAAGGCGGGCAATCCGCTGACCGCGCCGCTCAAGGTGAGCACCGTGTTCGCGCCCCTGGGAGTCCCCTGCGGGAGCCGCGACGATGGCGATCCGGTCGTGCTCTACGATCCGATGGCGGACCGCTGGATGCTCAGCCAGTTCTGCACGGTCGCCGATCCGTTCAATCACCAGGTCATCGCGATCTCCAAGACGTCGAATCCGGCCGGCGCGTACTACCTGTACGACTTCCGGATGCCGAACAACAAGTTCAACGACTATCCGAAGTTCGGCGTGTGGACCGACGCCTATTACATGACGGACAACCAGTTCAACCAGGCCGGCACGACGTTCCTCGGCGCCGGCGCGTTCGCCTTCGACCGCCTCAAGATGCTCGCGGGCGATCCCACGGCGGGCTACGTCTACTTCGACGTCGAGAACGGCAATCCGGCGATCGGCGGCATGCTGCCGGCGGACATCGACGGCTTCACCCTGCCGCCGGCCGGCGCTCCGGGTCTCTTCGCCTACTTCACGGCCGACGAGTTCGGCGACCCGGCGGACGGCGTGCGCCTGTTCGCGTTCCACGCGAATTTCACCACCCCCGCGTTGTCGTCGTTCACCGAGCTGGCCGAAAGCCCGGTCCTGGTGGCGGCGTTCGATCCCCGGTCCCCCTCCGGCCGCGACGACATCGAGCAGCCGGCCCCTTCGAACAGCGGGAGCTGGCTCGACGCGATCTCCGACCGCCTGATGTTCCGCCTCCAGTACCGCAATTTCGGCACGCACGAGTCGCTGGTCGTGAACCACACCGTCAACGTGAGTGGTGTGGCCCCGACCACGCCCGCGACGCATCAGGCCGGCGTGCGGTATTACGAGCTGCGCCGGCCGTCCGGCGGCTCGTTCGGAGTCCAGGAGCAGGCCACGTTTGCGCCCGACTCGCTCAACCGCTGGATGGGCAGCGCGGCCATGGACGGCAGCGGCAACCTTGCCGTGGGCTACAGCGCGTCGAGCCTGACGTCCTTCCCGTCGGTCCGCTACGCCGCACGCCTGGCGAGCGATCCGCCGAACGGCCTGTTCCAGGGCGAGGCGGTCCTCGTCAACGGCACCGGTGTGCAGACGAACACCGCGTCTCGGTGGGGCGACTACAGCGCCCTGTCGGTCGACCCGGCGGACGACTGCACGTTCTGGTATACGACCGAGTACTACTCGGCCGCGAGCCAGGCGATCAGCTCGGCCGGATGGCTGACGCAGATCGGCGCGTTCACGCTGCCGAGCTGCACCCCGGCCCAGACCGGCAGGATCGAGGGCACGGTGCGCAACGCCCAGTCCGGCCTGCCGATCCCGAACGCCACGGTGCGCACGACGGACGGCTTCATCCGGATCACGGACGCCTCCGGTTTCTACTCGATGATCGTGAGCGCCGGCACCTACAACATGATCGCTTCGGCGACGAGCTACACCTCGGCCACGGCCTCGGGCGTCACCGTGACCGCGGGCAATACCACGGTGCAGGACTTCTTCCTCGGGCCGATCGCGATCATCCAGGCGGCTCCGGGCGCGGCGGTGACCGCGGAAGGCTGCGGGACGGGCAACGGCGCGATCGATCCCGGCGAGACCGTGACGGTCAGCCTGCCGGTCCGCAACGTCGGCACGGCCAATACGTCGAACCTGGTGGCGACCCTGCTGCCGGGCGGCGGCGTGACCTCGCCCGGCGCGGCCCAGAGCTATGGCGTGGTGATCGCGGGCGGCCCGTCGGTGGCGCGGCCGTTCACGTTCACGGCCGCCGGGGCTTGCGGTGGTACGCTCACGGCCACGCTCCATCTCCAGGACGGCGCCAACGACCTCGGAAATGTGAGCTATTCCTTTACGCTCGGCACGCTGAACCCGATCGCGCAGACGATCATCGGGAGCAGCGGCAACGTCTCCGCCCCCATCCCGGACCTCAGCACGGTCGAGGTTCCGATCCTCATTCCGGACTCCGGCGCGGTCAGCGATGTGAACGTCCGCGTGCGGCTCAACCATACCTTCGACGGCGACCTCGTGATTTCGCTGGTCGGCCCCGACGGCACCGAGGTCGTGCTGTCCAACCGGCGCGGCTCGAGCGATGACAACTTCGGCAGCGGCGCGAATTCGTGCGGCGGCACGCCGACGGTGTTCGACGACTCCGCGGCCACTCCCATCTCCTCGGGGGCCGGTCCGTTCGCCGGAACGTTCCGTCCGGACTCTCCGCTCTCGGCCTTCAACGGCAAGTCCACGGCCGGCATCTGGAAGCTCCGCGTGAGCGATCAGGCGGCGGCGGACGTCGGCACGGTGTTCTGCTTCCAGCTCGAGATCTCGCGGCGCGCCTACGCCTGCTGCGGCGGGTCGGGCACGCCGGCTCTCGTCACCACCGGCTCGAACGTCGTCGCGGAGAGCTGCAGCGCTCCTAACGGCGCGATCGATCCGGACGAGACGGTGGGCGTGAGCTTCGCGCTGGGCAACGCGGGCAGCGCGGCGACCACCAACCTCGTGGCGACCCTGCTGCCGACCGGCGGCGTGCAGACACCGAGCGCTCCTCAAACCTACGGGGTGGTCCCGACTGACGGCTCGTCCGTGGCGCGGACCTTCAACTTCGTGCCGGCCGGCACCTGCGGCGGCACGGTCACCGCGACCCTCCAGCTCCAGGACGGCGCGACCAGCCTGGGCACGGTAACCTACCCGCTGCGGCTCGGGACGTTGGCCCCAGGCTCGGCCGGACCCTTCGCCAACACCACCGCCATCAAGATTCCCGCGACGGCTCCAACCGGCACGTCGGGCTCGGCCTCGCCGTACCCGTCGACCATCAGCGTCTCGGGCGTCACCGGGACCGTCAACCGGGTGATCGTCCAGCTCTTCGCCTTCAACCACACCTTCCCGGGTGACGTCGACGTCCTGCTGGTCGGGCCGGGCGGACAGAAGATCATCCTCATGTCCGACGTCGGCAGCAGCTTCGATACGGTCAACGTCAACCTCACCTTCGACGACACTGCCACGACGTCCCTGCCGGCCTCGACGGTCATCACGTCCGGGACCTGGCGGCCGACGAACTCCGGCACCGGCGACACGTTCGCGGCGCCGGCTCCTGCCGGTCCGTACGGCTCGCTCCTGGCGGACTTCAACGGCATCAACCCGAACGGCAACTGGCAGCTCTACGTGACCGACGACGCCGGCGGCGACTCCGGCAACTTCAACGGCGGCTGGAGCCTGACCCTCCTCACCGCGGACCCGGTGTGCTGCAGCCAGGCCTGCTCGCTGACCTGCCCGTCGCCGATCACCAAGAACAACGACCTCAACCTGTGCAGCGCGCTGGTGACCTTCGCTTCGCCGACGGTCGTGGGCTCCTGCGGCACCATCGCCTGCGTGCCGCCGTCCGGCTCGATCTTCCCGGTCGGCACCACGACGGACATCTGCACGGCGACCACCCAGGCCAATGCCACCACCACCTGCAACTTCCCGATCACGGTGCTGGACGCCCAGGGACCGGTCATCAGCGGAGCCGCGGTGAGCACGAACCTGCTCTGGCCGCCCGACCACCGGATGACCGACGTCACCGTGAGCTACAGCACGGCGGACAACTGCTCTCTGCCGTCCGCGATCTCCTGCAGTCTGGCGGTTGCCAGCAACGAGCCGATCAACGGTCTCGGCGACGGCGACCAGACGCCCGACTGGACGATCGTGGACAACCACCATCTGAAGCTGCGCGCCGAGCGCTCGGGCACGGGCACCGGCCGCGTCTACACCGTCACGATCACCTGCACCGACCAGGCCGGACGCAGCTCCAGCCAGGCGGTGACGGTGAACGTGCCGCACGACATCTAAAATCTTCCAAAACACCGGCCCCCGGCAGCTTGCCGGGGGCCCGCTTTTCTCCTCCGGGTGAGGGGCTTCGAGGACTTCCAGCGTTCTCTTCCTTCAGGGACCGCAACCTGCGATCTCGATCCGAAGGAGAATCCCATGGCCCAGAAACTGGTTCCAACGTCCGTCCTCTGCCTCTTGCTGGCGCTGGCAACGAGCAGCATGGCGGGCGCCGTCTGCCCCGGCAATCCGTTCTTCGTCGACCTCAAGACCGGTGTGACCTCCGCCAATCCGCAGATCACCTTCAAATCGGCGCTGGCCAACAGCCCGGCTCCCTGCACCGGCTGGAAGGAAGCGGTCCTCAAGATCGATCTCAAGGGCTGCACCCAGGCGAACGTCGTCGTCGAGTACGAAGGCACCCCGAAGGATTGGACCGTGAACCTGGGCGACTCCCCGACCAACGACGGGTACGCGGGCGACGCCGGGACGACTCCGAACAACGCCGAGATGTGGATCCTCAATGAAGACCTGTCGGTGGCCAACGGCGGCAACGCCCCCGGCGTGATCGACAACCCGATCGCGCGGCTGGACATGGCGCTCACCGACAGCGCGCTCAAGTTCGTGGTGAAGAACCAGTACCTGAGCCTCGGCAATCCCGCCGGCCTCCTGCAAACCCCGAACACGAAGAAGCTCTTTGCCATCCCGGACACGGCGGTCGGATCGGAGGGCTCCAACATCTATCTGGGGATCAACCGCACGATCGCCAACCCCAGCCGCAGAGGGTGCGGCGCGCGGCGGGTCCTGATCACCCTTCAATAGGGCTCAGAGGCACTTGGTGATGCGGCCGGACCGGCCGCGCACGAGCTCGAAGGTGTCGACGTCCTCGCCGCTCTCGTAAGAGATCCCGAGGGTCAGCGTCTCACCCTCCAGCCGCCCCGTGTAGATGGCCGGTCTCCCTTTCTCCTCGCCGTCGCGCGCCGGACCGGCGTGCTCCGGAGCATAGGTGCCGGAGACGCGAAAGCGTCCATCCTTTCCAATCACGATCGGCTCCGCGATCGCGCCATGGGCGCAGTCGAGCTCGAGCATGGCTCCTTGCGATTCGACGGTCATCTGGATGTGCGCTCCGCCCCAGACGCCTTCCGCGAGCGGCGTGCCGCCGCGGTTGTGGGCGGGTGGCGAGAGGGAGAGCAGGAAGAAGGCGGCGGCCAGGCAGGCAGGTTGAATCATGATGTCTATTCAATAGCATACCTGGAAGCTGGAGGCGCTGCTGGACGTTTTACGGTAGAATGGCATCCTCGCAATTCCTGTAATCGCGTACAGGCTCCCAGAAGTCTGGGAGCGAGGAGATGTCATGCCCTTGGAGGAGATCCTTCTCCGCAACGGGTTCCCTGCGTCCAGCCTGTGGACGATGAGGGAGCCCGCCGACCTGCTGCTCGTCGAGGTGGCGGGCGCCGAGGCTCTCGACGCCTGGCAGCGGCTTCGGGACCTGGTGCCCGAGACGCGCCGCTGGCCGATCCTGGCCGGCGACATGGAAGAGGTCCCCCGGGTCTTCGAGCAGCTTGGAGACGACTTCGATCCTGCCGCTACCCTGGCGGCCAGCCGGGAGATCGACCCCGTCGAATGGGCGGCGGAGCTGCGGGCATCCGACCCCGAGCTCTACGATCCGCCCCGGGAGGAGCCGGCGTTGCGCGAGCGCGTGTTCCGAGAGACCGGACCGCGGCACGAGATCATGCTCCACCTGGACATCCAGGAAGGCCGGCCCGTGGAACGGGCTGGGATCGTGCTCGTGCCGACGGAATGGAGCTGGGAGGCGCCTGCGTATCTCAACTATGGCGGCTGGAACGAGTGCCCGGAGCCGGCGGTCCATGTGGCGTTCCTGCGACGCTGGCACGAGCGCTACGGCGCCGAGGTGGTCTCGATCGGACCGGATGTGATGGAGGTCTCGGTCGCCTGGCCGGTGACCGACCCGGGAGAGGCCCTGGCGCTGGCCGACGAGCAGTTCCTCTACTCTTACGATATCGTCGCGCAGGGCACCGAGACGCTCGACCGGCTCGCGGCCCATCTCCTTCATGCGACGGTCTGGTACTTCTGGTGGGACTGAACCCTGATCTCGTGGTCCGAGGCCGCCGCGTGGCGACCCCGGACGGCATCGCTCCCGCCTCGATCCACATCGAGCAGGGGGTGATCGCGGCCGTGCGCGCCTGGGAAGATCTGCCGGACGGCGCGGAGGTGATCGAGGCCGGCGAAACGGTCGTGATGCCGGGCCTGGTCGATACCCACGTCCACATCAACGAGCCGGGACGGACCGATTGGGAAGGTTTCGAGACCGCGACCCGCGCGGCGGCGGCCGGCGGCATCACCACGCTGGTGGACATGCCGCTCAACAGCATCCCGGCCACGACCACGCGCGAGGCTCTCCACGAAAAGATGGAGGCGGCCGAGGGGCGCTGCCGGGT